>JBBDXT010000004.1:54059-354059 GCA_040902225.1 Chloroflexota bacterium | reverse complement strand
TTGCCCCCCACGACGATGGGGATTCGGGGCCTTTGCTGCGGCTTCGGAACATTGATCGCGCCGTTGACTGATGCGGTGCTGCCCCTGTAGACGGCCTCCTCGTCGTGAAACATCCGGTTGGCAATGATCAGAGCATCTTCCAGCCGGGCATGGCGCTCAGCCAGCGAAGGGAAGCCGTACCCATACGCCCGAAACTCGTCCTCTTTCCAGCCCGCGCCCAGGCCGAGTTCCATACGACCGCCTGACATTGTGTCCAACGTCGAAATCATCTTCGCCACTAGCGCTGGATTGCGGTAGGTCGCGCAATTGACCAGTTGGCCAAGCCGCGCGCGCTTTGTGGTGGTCGCCAGGCCGGCCAGCGTGGTGAACGACTCGAAGGTGATGTCCTGCCGGGGTTTTGGGACCGTGTGGAAATGGTCGAAAAGCCACAGCGACTCGAATCCGAGCGCTTCGGCCTGCCGGGCCACCGCCGTAGTCCGATCCCACGCGCGGCCGGCGTCCCAGCCGGTGTATTCGCCGGTCCAGCCCTGGGGAACGATGATTCCTACCTTCATATGACCCTCGCCTAGAACGCCTTGTCGCTGAGGCCGATGTTCGACTGAGAAGAGTGTTGCAGGTCACGCGAACCGGGCGCTCCCACGTTCGGGTGGATTCGTGGGCCTCCCAATTCCACCCAGCCGACCCCATGGCTGGGCGCTGCGATCAGCCTGAAATGTTTCTCCCGCCGATTGTTTGCGGGATGCAGCAGATGGTCGAGGATCATCCCGCCGTGGCCGGCCGTCGCGCCGGAATCCAGACTGCGAAGAGGGGAGAAGACGTGACCGAAGACCTTATCTGCCTGTCTCATCTGCGCTGGGACTTCGTGTACCAGCGCCCCAACCACCTCATGGCTCGCGCCGCACGGAGCAAGCGCGTCTTTTTCATCGAGGAGGCGCGCTTCGAGCCAGGTGCCCGCCCGCATATTCAGAGAACTGACCGCGAGGGCGTCGGTGTCATGACGCCTGTCGTCCCAACGGGCATGGAGGCGCCGGAATCGAATGCGCTCCTTGCCGACCTGCTCGACGACCTGATCGGAACAGAGCAGATCGACGCTCCGATCCTCTGGTACTACACGCCGATGGCGCTGCCCTGGACGAGGCATGTTGCCAGTTCCGTCGTGGTCTATGACTGCATGGACTACCTGGCCGGCTTCCGAGGGGCGTCGGAGTGCCTCCTGTCCCTCGAGGATGAGCTCCTCGGCCGAGCGCATCTCGTATTCAGCGGCGGAGTGCGGCTCCATCAGCGACTGGCCGCTCGGCACCAGGCGAGCTACTGCTTTCCAAGCAGTATTGATGTTCGACATTTCGCCGCGGCCCGGCTGCCTCGGCCGGACCCTGCCGACCAGCGAAGCATCGCCATGCCGAGACTGGGCTATGCCGGGGTGATCGACGAGCGACTAGACCTGGGCCTGATCGACGGCGTCGCAGCCCGCCGGCAGGATTGGCAGATCGTCCTGCTCGGGCCACTCGCCAAGATCGCTGCCGCTGCCATTCCAGCGCGTCGGAACATCCATCAGCTGGGGCGGAAGACCTATGGCGAACTGCCCTCCTACCTCGCCCATTGGAACGTGGGCTGGATGCCCTTCGCACGGAATGAGGCGACCGCCTTCATCAGCCCAACGAAGACGCCCGAATACCTCGCAGCCGGTCTGCCGGTCGTATCCACATCCATCCGGGACGTAATCGAGCCCTACGGACGACGTGGCCTGGTACGAATCGCGGACTCGATCGACGAGACGATTGAGGCAGTCGAGGAGTCCCAGCGCGCGGACGGGACGGAGACGCAACGGCAAGCGGACCAATTCCTCGCTATGGGCTCGTGGGACCGCACCTGGGACGCGATGGCCATCTTGGTGGAACAGGCGGTGACAAACGGCTCGCAATCGGAGACAGCGCGCTCCGCATCGCACCTGGTGCACGTGCCGGTCCCCATGCGGCTGTCCACAGCTAAGGAGCTGCAGGCCGCTCCGCTCGTTGTCGGCGCGGAGGCTTTGTGAGATGGGCTACGACGTAGTCGTCGTCGGGGCGGGGTTGTCCGGAAGTGTCATCGCGGAGCAGCTGGCCAGCCAACACGGTAGGCGAGTCCTAGTGATGGACCGTCGGGCGCATATCGGAGGCAACACGTATGACGAGTTGGACGAAGCAGGGGTACTGATCCACCGCTATGGCCCTCACATCTTCCACACGAACTCGGCGGACATCTTCGGGTACCTATCGCAGTTCACCGGTTGGAGGCCGTACGAGCACAGGGTCCTCGCCTGCGTGCGCGGTCGGCTCGTCCCGATCCCAATCAATCGGACGACCTTGAACGAGCTGTTCGCGGTCGGCCTTGGCGATGACGAGAGCACCGCACGGTACTACGCCGAACGCGCAGAGGCCGTTGGGACGCCCCGAACGTCCGAGGAGGTTGTGGTCGGCTCGGTCGGCCGCGAGCTTTACGAGCTCTTTTTCCAGGGATACACGAGAAAGCAATGGGGGCTCGACCCCAGCG
This sequence comes from Chloroflexota bacterium, assembly GCA_040902225.1. Lineage (NCBI taxonomy): Bacteria > Bacillati > Chloroflexota > Chloroflexota bacterium. The sequence goes on along the minus strand of JBBDXT010000004.1, from coordinate 351,530 downwards.
AACTGGACGCGTCGGTAACTGCCCGTGTCCCCGCCCGGACCAACCTGGACGATCGCTATTTCACAGATCGTTTTCAGGCAATGCCCGCGCACGGCTATACCCAAATGGTCGAGCGCATGCTCGCCCATCCGCGCATCGAGGTGCGGACCGGGGTCGACTTCCACGATGTTCGGCACGTGCTTGACTTTGATCATCTTGTGTACACGGGGCCGATCGATGCCTATTTCGATCAGATATTCGGACCGCTGCCATACCGCTCCCTGCGGTTTGAGTTCGAGACATTGGATGAAGAGCGGCATCAGCCGACGGGGACAGTGAACTTCCCGGATGAGGCCGTGCCATTTACGCGTGTCAGCGAGTTCCGACACTTCACGGGCCAATCCCATGACGTGACTACCATCGTCCGTGAGTTCCCCGAATCTTCCGGGGAGCCTTTCTATCCGATCCCCCGACACGAGAACCGAGCCTTATATCAGAGGTACCTGGCTCTCGCTGCCGAGGCCCCCCAGGTGCACTTCGCTGGGCGGCTCGGGACCTACAAGTACTACAACATGGACCAGGTCGTCGGGCAGGCACTGGTCACGGCCGGCAGGATCGCCGAGTCTCGCGAATGGGCCGCCTAGCAACGGGCGGGCCCGAAGTCTGGGCAGGTCCCGAGTGTTCATTCCTGAAGGTGGGCAACGGAATCCGCGATCAGTTGTCGCTCACGGGGCATGACCGGCGCCTTGCGGACCTTGGGCGGCTGGCCAGCCTCGGCGCGCGCGCCGTCCGCTATCCCGTCCTCTGGGGAAGGTCCTCCAATGCGAGGGAGGCCACGGATTGGGAGTGGGCAGAAGAGCGGATCGGCGGCATGAATGCCTTCGGGGTCGAGCCTGTTGTCGGCCTCCTCCATCATGGCTTCGGACCGCGAGGAGCCGATCCGCGGCAACCGGGCTGGGCTGCGGCCTTCGCGGACTATGCGGCCACGGTTGCGCGCCGCTTTCCTGCAGTCCGCACCTACCTCCCAATAAACGAGGCGCTCACAACCGCTCGATTCGGCGGCCTGTATGGCTGGTGGCCGCCGTACGCACGCGACCACGCGATTTTCGGCCATCTAATCCTCTCGCAGGCGGAGGCCCTAACCGAGGCGGCCCGCGCCATCAGGGCAGTCACCCCCGGAGCCCGCATCATCGTGAACGAGGACGTGGGGCGCACCTACGGGACCGCGGAATGCCAGGCCGCGGTTGACTTCGACAACCATCGCCGCTGGCTGACGTTTGACCTGGTGACCGGGGCTGTCGACCGATCGCACCCATTGTGGAGGTATCTGGCGGCCTCCCCGGCTCATCGACTGATCCTGGACAAGCTCAGCAGTGAGCCCGCCCCACCCGATGTCCTCGGCATCGATCACTACATCACGAGTGACCGTTATCTCGATCACCGCCTGGACCTATTCCCAGAATCCAGTCATGGAGGCGACGGGCGTCTGGCCTATGCGGACGTCGAGATGGCACGTGTCGAAGGCTACGATGTGACCGGCCTGCCCCGCGTGTTGCGCGAGACCTGGCAGCGATACCGACGTCCATTGGCGCTGACCGAGATCGCCCTCGCCGGCCCCTTGGACGATCAGGTCGCTTGGTGGTCAGAGGCATGGTCGGCTGCAATGACAGCCCACGGGCACGGAATTCCAATCTTGGCAGTCACCGCATGGGCGGCCTTCGGAGCCTACGACTGGATGACACTGCTGCGTGAGCCACGTGGGACCTACGAGCCGGGCTGCTTCGATGTACGCAGCTGGCCGCCTCGGCGAACTGAGTTGGCCTTGGCCGTCAAGGCCACCGCCGACGGCGGGCCGCCAACTGCCACCACCGGATGGTGGCGGCGGGACGGGCGAGCCCTCTACAGTGGGAAGTTGGCGGGGGAGGCTGCAGTGTAGTCAGCCAAGTGCTCTTGTAGGGGTCTTGCGCTTCGAAGCGGCCCGAGCCGGTGAATCGACAGGTACAGCGTGGCGTCCAGCTCTCTCTGTCCGGCCGCGGTGGCCAGCCAATGTCCTATCGGCGTGACGTACTAGGGCCATCAGGTGTCAGCCCAACCGTCGCCTCAGCCGCGACCCAGCCACCAGATTTCATAGCGTCGGTTCGTGAGAACCTGCCCGCGCTCAACGCAATTCGGGCGCAGGTTCTCGCCGCGGGTCCTTTCGCGTTGCCCTAGTAGACCGCTGCCGACACACAAGCCCGCTGGCGACCAAGCGACGAAGCGTCCCAGACAGCGGAAAACTCGAGTTCTTTCGCCCGACAAGCCACGCTCTTGCCACAGCGCATCGGGGTTGCTGCTCCGAAGCCACCCGCTCTGTCCGCTGAGCTACGGGCGCGCGTTTCACGCTCAAACAGAGCGGAAAAGTGGAAATGGCCTTGACCACAGCGCTCGGACAGCGCATCTGGCGCCGATCTTCGGAATCCCGCCAGCGGAGCTCCAAGCCACGCAGCCGGCCACTCCCACCGCCGCTATCGTAACCCGTGGCGACCTGGCCGCCAACGTGACCAGCTTCGCCCGCAACCTCCGTGCGGCGAACCTCTCCCCTGCCACCCAACGCACCTACCTGGCATCCCTCGATCGGCTGTCCGCCTTCCTCGAAGGCCAGGGCATGCCGACCGACGTGGCCAGCATCCGCAGGGAGCACCTCGAAGCGTTCATCGAGGATCAGCTCGCCCGCTGGCGGCCGGCCACCGCTGCCAACCGCTACTCGGGCATCCGCCCGTTCTTCGCCTGGTTGGTCGAGGAGGGCGAGATCCGCGAGTCACCCATGGCGCGGATGCGCAAGCCAAAGCTGCCCGAGCACGCCCCGCCGGTCCTGACCGACGAGGAGCAGGACCGCATCCTGGCCGCCTGCCGCGGCCCACGCTCTGAGGATCTCCGCGACACCGCCATCGTCCGCACCTTCCTCTCGACCGGCACCCGTCTGTCGGAGATTGCCAACCTGCGCTGGACGCCCGACGATCCGGATACCAACGATGTTGATCTGGATCGTGGCGTGGTGCGTATCCGTGAGGGCAAGGGCCGGCGCGAGCGGATCAGCTTCCTCAATGCCGAAGCCGTCAAGGCGGTCGATCGCTACATCCGGCGCGCGCGGCGCCAGCACTCCAAGGCCGCCCTGCCGTGGCTGTGGCTCGGCGAGAAGGGGCGCATGACCGATTCGCGGATCGCCCAGCTCCTGCGCCGCCGTGGGCGGCTGGCGGGCATCCCCGGCCTGCACGCTCACCAGTTCCGGCACTCCTACGCCCACGCCTGGTTGGCGGCGGCGGGCAGGAAGGTGACCTCATGGTGCTGGCCGGCTGGCGCAGCCGCGAGATGTTGTCTCGCTACGCGCGGTCGGCGGCCAGCGGTCGCGCACTCGACGCCGCTCGACGGCTGAGCCTGCGCTGATGCCGCGTCTCGACAAGGGCCGGACCCGCGTGCTGTGCGATGGCCACGAGACATGTCGAACGGAGTTCGGCACGATTGAGGAATCGCCAGAGGGACGGGTATTCGCCTACCACGTCGGCTGGTGGCCGACCGGAGGGGTATGGGATCAGGGCCGCATCCGGCGCCTGCCGGGACCACTGCGCGGGACCAGCGTGCGCGCCCTCGAACAGGCCCGTTTGGTCGAGGCGGGAGGAATTTGGCGAGTGTGCCCGAGGGGTCAGCTCAGAGGCGGCAGATCGTGGTGCCGGTGACCGTCACCTCGTCCGAGGGCTTCATCGGGCAACTCTTAAAAACGAACGCGAAACATGTGCCGCCGCCGGCCGGCGTGCGCTCGCCGATGCAGTGTCGCACGGTGGAGCGGCTGCGTGAGCTCTTCGGCGACGTTATGGCCAAGATGGGTCCTGATTTAGGTGATGGTGCGGACTGCTCAGCGCGCCCAGATGACGTGGGTGTAGACCCGCTGGCCGTTCCCGAGATCCAGCACATATAGGCTGACGCCTGCCGCGCGCGAGCCGCGGACGAGTTGGCCCCACGAGGCGGGAGCGTTCCCCGGCGCTCCAGCCGCCGTAACCTGCCCGACTGTCGAGGTGCTGTCGGTGTGGCCCCCGTAGATCGTTTGGATCTGCTCGAAGTCGTGCGTGTTGGGGTGCTCGTTGGACGGATCGTCGTTCACGAAACCGCCGGGGCCGCCATCGGGATCGTTGGTGTAGTCCATGCACGACCCCAGGTTCCGGTTGTTGAAGACCTCGTCCTGGTGGGTGAGCCCGAAGTCGTGCGCGATCTCCTGGCACATCACCAGGCGACGCCAGGCCGGGGTGTTGTAGGTCGCGGTGTTGAAGTAGGTGTCGTTGACCTTGGTGATGGCCCGCGTGATGTGGCTGCCGCTGACCCAGATCTGTGCCAGGCCGAGCCAGCCGGTGTAGCCGTACTTGGCGCTGCAGGCCTCGATCCGTCCTGCCGTCGGCCGGCAGTTCCGGGGGTTGGTCCCGCCAGCAGTTTCTGCCAGGTCGAGCAGGTCGGCGACCGTCGGGTCACTCGGCGCGGCAGTCCAGTCGGCGATGGCCCCATCGAGGTACGGGTCCCAAGTATTCGAGACGTTATCGCCCACCAGCAGCGTGAACGTGGCGGTGGTCCGGGCCCAGTGGTAGCTGCCCCAGGAATGGCTGGCGACCGCTGCGTTAGGGAAGGCGGCAATCAACGCCAGGACCAGACCCATGGCGAGCCACCGTCGACGGGAAGCCTTGATCATCGCGGTATATCTCTCTCTGCTCGACCGTTGGTTGTAGTCAGCCGCCGGATGGACGCCGGATGGACGAACGTCGGGCGAAGTATACGCGCCATTCGCAACTGCTCCGGATCGCACTGACCCGATCCTGCGGGCGACGAATGGCTACCGGACCAGTGTCAACCGCGCTGCGACGGTCACCGCCCCGGCGTCCAGCGAAGTATCGAGAGCTCGCCGCGTCCACGCCCGGCGATCGGTGCATGACGCGATCCCCGCGACCAATCCGGCCGGTGGGCAAGGAACGCTGCGGCTATCTCGATCTGGCCCAGGCGTTCGAGACGCTGAGGCTCATGCGCGCGCGAGGAGTTCCTACCTACCCGATAGGGATAGGGGTCGATGCGCATCCCGAGCTTCGGCTCGATGGGTTCGGCTCTGGCGCTTTTGCAACCGATGCCGGCTGGTTCAGTTTCTGGCTCACTCCTCGCAGCCCTGATGGCTACCCCTCCTGTACCGGGGATTCCTGACGCGTCGCTTGGTGAGGCAAAGGGCTTCCAGACAGCGGAAAACCCGGCCTCGTTCGCTCCCCGCCGCACGCTCATGCCACAGCGCATCGGCCTTCTTGGTCCGAAGCCACCCGCTCTGTCCGCTGAGCTACGGGCGCGCGAGGCGCCATTGTACGGGTGACTGCCCTACCAGAGGGCCAGGCCGCTCACCTCGTCCGGCGTCCGAATCAGCTCGACACCGGTCATCTCGCGGATCTGGATCTCCGCCGCGAAGACCTCGCATCCCCGCAGCAGATGGCCACCGACGGCCGCCCCGCTGCGGTCCCCGAAGGTCGCATGCGCATGCAGGAACGGCTGGTCATCTCGGATCGAGATGTTGCCGATGAAGCCGATGATCTCGTGGTGCTCGCTGCTCTCCAGCTCGAGGTAGCGCCGGTCGTTCTGCTCGTAATAGGCGAACGCTGCGCGCTTCACGGCGCCGATGGCGCTCACCCAGGCCGCACGCACGCCGTACTCGGCGCACACGGTCTCGATCTGCTCGACCAGGTCGTCCCCCGTCTCGAGGCGACCGACCCAGACCCTGCCCGGAGAGGCCTCCCAGAACCGCCCAGCCATCGGGCTACCCTCCTCGTCGCCTATTCGTGGTGGGCGATCGTGCGCACGATCGGGATCCGTGCGGCCAGGCGAGCGGGATACAGGCCCGCCAGAGCCGCCACCCCGGTGCCCAGCAGCACGACGCTGATCAGCAGCAGCCAGGGGATGGCGAGCCCAGCCCCGAAGTCTCGTGAGGCGGTGCCTCCGACGACCGCAGCGGACATCAAGACTCCGGTCACGACCGCCGCGATGCCGCCGATGGCGCCCATGATCGACGCCTCCGCCACCACCATGGCCTGCACCTGCCCCGTGGTCATGCCGTGCGAGCGCAGGATCGCGATCTCGCGCGCGCGCTCGAGCACGCTCACTCCCAGCGTATTGACGATCCCCAACCCGGCGATCACCACCGCCAACAGCGCCAGCACGTCGAACAGGCCGATCACCCGATCCAGCGAGCGCTCCAGGTCGCTGGAGAGCCCGGCTGCGGTAAGAAGCTCGGCCGCGTAGGCGACCGCCTGCTGTTGGATCGCCTGCTGGAATGCCGCGTCGGGCACATCCGGCTGCTTCACGAATGCCCACACCTCGGCTGAATTGGCGCCAAACAGCTCGCGTGCGTCGGCCAGGCTGATCAGGAGGGCTCCTTCGGCGGACCGCGACGGAAGGCTGTAGGCGATGATCCCAGCCACGGTGAAGGAATGGGGGTCGGCGCCGGGCTTGGCGAGCTGCACGGTCGACCCGACGCCCAGGTTGTCACGCCGCGCGATCGGATCCGATACGAGGATTGCTCCGCCATCCCGGAGGGCAGCGAAGGCGTCCTCGCGCGTGCCACTGACGAAGATCAACGATCCCGTGGCTGAGAAGACACTGGGATCGATGCCGGCGACCGATGCCTCCCGCGGCGGCTCGGCGCCCTTCAGCACCACGGCCGGGAAGTCGGCGATCGGCGTGACCGCAAGGGTCCCCGTCGTCGCCTCGAGCTCCGGCTGGAACGTGTCAATGTCGACCGGCAGGCCGAACCGCAGGGCGTACCCGCCGGGCAAGACGGAGTTCACCCATCGATCAGCCGTGGCGCCCGCACTGTTGGCGACCACGCCGAGCGTGACCACGGCACTGAGGGCGATGATCAGGGCTCCAACGGTCAGGCCGGTCCGCGCTCGATCGCGTCCCAGGTTGGCGCGGCCGAGCAGCCCCTCGGCGCCGAAGAACAATTCGAAAGGACGGCCCACCACGCGGCTGAGCGGCTGGAGGAGGATGGCCGTCAGAGCGGTGCCTGCGAGGAGGATCGCGAGCGCAAGGGCGACTCCGGGAACCCCGAAGTCGCCTCGATCGACCGGGTAGGCCGCGACGCCCAGCAGCACGACCACCAGCTCGAGGACCACGATCCAGCGCAGGCGGCCCCACAGCGTGCGAGCGGGCTGTCGCGAGGGGCGCAGGGCATCCATTGGCGATACGCGCGTGGCGGCTGCGGCAGGGAACGCTGAAGCCGCCAGCGTGACGGCGATCCCCATTCCGAAGGCGAGGAGCAGCGCCAGCGGGTTGATCGGCAGTCCGGTCACCAGCACCGCGCGAGTGCTGCGCAGGAAGCCGATGATCAGCGCCGCCAGCCCGACGCCCAACGCCAGGCCAACCACGCTGCCGATCACGGCAACCGCGGCGCCCTGACGGAGGAAGAGACCCATCACCTGCCGGCCGGTCAGACCGGCGGCCCGAAGGAGGCCGATCTCGCGGGTCTGCTCGCTGAGCGTCATGGCCAGGGTGTTGGCGACCAGGAACGAGCCCACCACCAGGGCGACCAGGCCGAACAGGAAGGCGATCCCGGCGAAGCCCTGCTGGGCCCGGCTGAGCTGAAGCTGCGCGTCCGCCACTGTCTCGACGATGAACGGCTCCGTCATCTCGCGGTTGAGCGCCGTCTCGACATCCTCCGCCCGGCCCTCGAAGAGGACGAGGTCGACGTACGCCACCGGCGCCGGCGTCTCGAAGGCATCGTTCAGCGTCGCCCGGTTCACGACGAGCACGTTTCCTCGCTGGAGAGCTCCGACGCCCAGCTCGCCCAGCAACCCGACGATCCGGAGATGCGGCGTTCCCTCACGGGCGCTGTGGAGCCGGAGCTCGTCCCCGACGCCCAGGTCGTGAGCGTCGGCCCAGGCGGCGTTGACGACGGCATCAGTCGGGGTCGTGCTGATGAAGGCTCCTGCCTCGAGGTCATACGTGCGCACCTGCGCCTCATCGTCAGGATCGACCCCGAGAACCAGCAGGTTGAAGACCTGCTCCTCCGGCCCTGGTGCCGTCGTTATCAGCAGGCGCCGCTCGGCGACGGGCGCCGCAGCGAGGACGGCGGGGGAGATCTTGCGCAGCAGCTGCACCGTGCGCGGATCGAACCCGCCCGGGTCGAAGGCGCGGACCCGCAGCTCGGCCTTCCCCAGGATCTCCTGTGCGGCTCGCTCGACCGCTTCGCTGGCCGCCTGGTTGGCGAGGAGCGTCCCCGACACCAGGGCGACGCCAAGGGCCACCCCGATGGTGGTCAGCGCGGTTCGAAGGGGCCGCGCGGTCAGGCCACGCCAGGCGAGGGTCGCCAGGCGCATCGGCCTAGAGGCCCAGCGCGGCCAGGCGGGCGATCAGCGGCCGTGCCTCGTGGTCGCGGCGCCGGCCCAGCTCGATCTCGTCACGAATGGTGCCGTCGCGCACGATCAGAACCCGGTCGGCATAGGCCGCGGCCCGCGCCTCGTGGGTGACCAGCACGATCGTCTGGCCCAGGCGGTCGCAGGAGTCCCAGATCAGGTCGAGGATCTCGGTGCCCGTGACGAAGTCGAGGTTGCCGGTCGGCTCATCGGCAAGCAGGATCGCGGGCTCGTTGGCCAGTGCGCGTGCCAGCGCCACGCGCTGCTGTTCGCCGGCCGAGAGCTGGTCCGGTCGGTGTTTCGCCTTGTCGGAGAGCCCCACCAGGTCCAGCAGGGCATCGACCCGATCGCGGTGCGCGGCCAACGAGTCGCCGGCGATCAGGAAGGGAAGTGCCACGTTCTCGGCAACATTCAGCAGCGAGATGAGGTTGAAGAACTGGAAGACGAACCCTGTCTTCTCGCGACGGGTGAGGGTCGCCTCCTCGTCGTTGAGCTGGCTGATGTTGATGCCATCGATCAGGACGCTGCCCTCGGAGGGGCGATCGAGACCGCCGAGCACATGAAGCATCGTCGACTTGCCGGAGCCGGACGATCCCATGATCGCCACGAACTCGCCCTTGGCGACCGAGAGGGAGACGCCGCGAAGTGCGTCTACTGACCCGTCGCCAACCGGATACCGCTTGACGAGGTCGTGCGCTTCGAGGATCACCGACATCCCCCGCAGTCTAGCCCGGTCGTTGGGGACGGTGCAGGCGCCCGCCGGGCGCCTCGCTCGCGTCAGCCCAGGAAGAAGCTGAGCAGTGAGCCGATCACCGTCTCGAAGATTCCGCGATCCGGGGCGGCGGCGGTCTCCACTCGCATGCTGCGGGCGACGATCGCATGGGAGGCCGGGGACGGATCCCATCCCTCCGCGACGTGCCTGGCCAGCATCATCGGCAATGTCCGTGCCACCTTCTGGTCTGGAGTCGCTTCTGGGGTCGGTTCTGGGGTCGGCGTCGCAGTCTGCACCGGCACCTGGCGCGGTGTGCTGAACGGGACCGGCTTGGGCGTCGCCACGATGGGCTTGGGGGTCGCCACGACGGGCTTGGGGGTCGCCACGACCGGCTTCGGTGTCGGTGCGGGCGTCGGAGCTGGCGGCTTGGGGGTCGGTGCCGGCGTCGGAGCCGGTGCCGACTTGAGCTTGACGAAGAGCTCGGTGTACATGCGGATGTTGCGAACCTTGCCGCCCCACATCGCGCCGTCCTTGCCGTAGGCGCCCACGCCCCCATGGCTCCAGGTCGAGTTCAGGATGTTGGCGCGGTGACCCGAGGAGGCCATGAACCCTTCGTGGATCTTGATCGGTGAGTTGGCATCCGAGAAGCCGTTGTTGTAGCCGATGTTCTCGCCGCCCGAGGACCAGCTCAGGCCATTCGTGTCGTACCAGTGATAGACCTGATAGCTGGTGCCCTTGATGGTGTGGCTGAAGTAATCCCTATCGACCATGTCCTTGCTGCGCCAGCGCGCCAGGCTGACGAGCGTGGAGTGCTTGATGAGCGGGGGCAGACCGTTGTTCGTGCGCGCGCCGTTGAGCAGCTGCCACAGCGTCGCCTCGGCGGAAGACTGGTCCCAGCCGGTGGTGGGCTGTGGGGTCCAGGCAAACAACGCGGCGCCCATGAGGGCGATTCCGGAGAGGGCGATGGCACGCGCCATGACGCGGCGTGGCGCTCGTTTGGGCATCTCGGTGATCATGCAGGGAGTGTGGCGGGGCATCGACGGAAGGTCAGTAGCGCACACGTCCCGGGGGCGTGGCATGACCTATGGGCCGCGCAGGTACCCCGGCGTCTAGGACCATGGGTGGTGCAGCGGAGCACCACCGGGGTCAGCGCCGGCGCGCGCCAGGTGCCCGCCCCGTCTCGACACGAAGAGATGAATTGGGGTGGCCTACGGGGGTCGAACCCGTAACCTTCGGATCCACAATCCGATGCTCTGCCGGTTGAGCTAAGGCCACCAAGGGACGCATGGAAGGGGCGAGGGCGGGCCGGATTCTCCCACGCGCTCGAGACGAGCGTCAAACCTAGCGGCGGCTCAACCCCCGAACCAAGATGAGGACCAACGCCGAGCCCAGGATCGCGATCAGGAGGGCGCCGAGGAACCCACCGGCTCGGCTCTGGTTCAAGACCTGCGTCCAGAACCAGCCACCAATGAGCGCGCCGACGATCCCGAGCAGGGTGGTCCCGAGGCAGCCCATCCGACCTCGGTCCGGGACGAACCAGCCGGCAACGGCACCGGCGAGGAACCCGATGACGACCCATCCAATGAGATCCACGTTCTGCGGCATGGCCTGAATCCTACGACGCGGGAGGGGAAATCGGCCGCGTGAAATCCACGACCACGGCGCCGTTGCTGACCGTGGTGGGGAAGGCAAGGAGCGCGGGGTCGGCCGGGTCGATCGGGACCCCGTCGAAAGTCCAGGTGTCCCCGGCGCAATCGACCACCCGGTCGGCGCCAAGGGTCACTGCGCAGTCGTTGGTGGGGCTCCAGGCATCCACCACCGCGAACGCGTCCGTCCCGACGAGCGAGACCACGACCGTCAGGCCCACGGCCTCATTGCGGTGCACCTCGCCCGGCAGGTCGTGCGACTCGTTCAGGACGATCTCGACCAGCGCCGGGCCGTTGCGGATCGCTGCCGCGGAGGCGACGGTGTAGTTCGCGTCCCCGAGTGGCGGGGCGAAGCTGAAGATGAAGGGGCGCACCAGCAGCAGGAGGCCGCCGACTGCCGCCGCAGCCAGGAGGCCCGCCAGCAGGGAACGGCGCACGGGGAGAGGATCCCGACGATCCATCGGTCAGGTGAGGCGGGTCAGGATCGACTCGCGGTCGAAGGCCCATGACCCGATCAGCAGGGTGAGCCCAATCAGGCCGGACACCAGCAGGTCGCCGATCAGCACCTGCTGCATCGAGAAGGTGGCGTTCCCACCAAAGAACTGGGCCACGGCGATGGCGATGATGGGGATCACCACGAAGCCGCCGATCTGCTGCGCCGTCCGCGGGTCGTTGACGCGGCTGCTGATCACGATCCCCAGCAGCACGCTCAGCAGGCAGATCAGCGGCACCAGCGTGAGCATGGCCGTGATCCACACCTCGCTGAACACGAATCGCGTCAGCCGCGGATCGGCGATCAGGCCGTTGACCAGTCCATAGCCGATGAAGACCAGCCAGGTGGCGGTGATCGCCGGCAGCGCGGCGGCGATCGTCTTCCCGGTCAGCAGCTCTGAAACCTCGAGCGGAGTCGCGAGCTGCGGTTCGAGCGAACGCGCCACCTTCTCGCCGATCACCGATTGGGTCGCGATCGCCATCGGCACCATGGCCGGGATCAGCAGGAAGTAGGCCATGAAGTTGGTGACGATGAAGGCCTGGGCGGCCAGCTTGGCCGGGATGTTCGGGAAGTTGGCGATGTACTGCTCGATCTGACCCAGCTGGTTGGGATCCAGGTCGCGGGCCTCGATGAACGCGACCAGGCCGGTGGGGATGGCGGCGAAGACGAGGGCCGGAAACGCCACGGCGCCCAGCAGCAGGCGGTTGGTGAGCAGGTCGCGCCATTCCTTGCTGAAGACCGCCCAGACGTACCCGAGCCTCATCGGTCGGTGTCTCGTTCGCCGATCTCGCCCACCAGCGCGAGGTACGCCTCCTCGAGGGTTTGCGCGTCCTCGACCACCGACGTGATGCGCGCGCCCGCGCCCACCAGCTCGGCGACCAGGTCCGGCGTCTCGTGCGGCGGATCGGCCAGCTCCACCACCAGCGTGCTCTCCATCGCCTGCACGCCCGTCACGTACGGCAGGTCGGCCAGGCGGCCGATGAACGATTCGGGGCCGCGAGCGCCATTCAGCTTGATGCGGACCGTCGCCGACCGCCCGTGACGTCGCAGGCCCGCCGGGGTGTCAACCCGCAGCAGGGTGCCGCGCATGATTCCGATCCGGTCGCAGAGCCGCTCCGCCTCGTCCAGGTTGTGGGTGCAGACGACGATGGAGCGGCCCAGGGCCCGCAGCCCGGCGATGAAGTCGCGGACCGTCTTGGCGGCCGAGGGGTCGAGGCCGCTGGTCGGCTCGTCCAGGTAGATGACCTCGGGTTCGTGCAGCAGCGCGCGGGCGATGGCCACCTTCTGGCGCATTCCCTTGCTGAAGCCGCCGACCCGCTGGTCGGCGTGCTCGCTCATCTCGACCACGCCGAGGTAGCGTTCCACCGCCTCCTGCAGCCGGGCGCCACGCAGTCCGTACAGGCGGCCGTAGTAGGCCAGGTTCTGGCGCGCCGTCAGCTTGTCGTGCAGGCCGGGGCTCTCGGTCAGGATGCCGGTGAAGGCGCGGATCTGCTGAGTCGTCTCCCCCAGCGGGTGACCGTTGACGATGGCGGTACCGGCGGTCGGCGAGATCAGCCCCGCCAGCATGCGGACGGTGGTCGTTTTGCCGGCGCCGTTGGGGCCGAGCAGACCGAAGATCTCGCCCTCGCCCACCGTGAACGACATGTCATGCACCGCGGTGAGCGTGCGGAAATCCTTGCGAAGTCCCTCGACGACGATCATCGGCGCTGATGCTAGCGGCTGGCGTCTCCCTCCACCGCCGGACCAATGACGGGGTCCCCCGCCTGACCAACGGGTAGCATGCGGGGCATGCCGGAGCGGACACTGAGCAGCCGTCGCGCCTTCAGCGGTCGGCTGCTTGCGCTGCGCGTCGACGAGGTCGAGCTGGAATCGGGAGGGCGTGCCACGCGCGAGGTGGTCGAGCATCCCGGAGCGGTGGCGATCCTGGCATGGGACGGTGAGCGGCTCGCGGCCGTGCGCCAGTGGCGTCAGGCGGCTGCAGCCGAGCTGCTCGAGATCCCCGCCGGCACCTGCGAGCCGGGCGAGTCGCCCCTCATCAGCGCGCAGCGCGAGCTGGCGGAGGAGTGCGGCCTGACGGCCACGCGTTGGGAGGAGGGGCCCGCCTTTTACACGGCGCCGGGATTCTCGACCGAGCTGCTGACCCTGTTCCTGGCGACCGATCTGCACCCGGTCGATGTCGCGCCACCCGAGGATGAGGCGCTCGAGCGGTCGTGGCTCACCCTGGCTGACGCGCTGTCGGCGATCGACGACGGCCGCATCCGAGATGCGAAGTCGCTGGTTGGCATCCTGTGGCTGGCGCGCCGCTAGGACGCGAGGTCGACCCGCTGGAGGCGTGGGTTTTCGGTTCGACCCGGGATCCGGCCGCGCTTGGCGACCGGCTGGCCATCGATCTCCTTGAGGTCGCCCGTGAAGTCGATCGGCGAGGCATCGGAGATGGCCGATCCGACCGCGAACGAATCGATCGGCGCCTCGGACGCCTTGAAATACGCGATGCGGTCCAGGTCCAGGCCACCCGAGACCACGATCTTCACGCGCGCGTGACCGGCCTGATCGAGCCTGGCGCGAACCTCCTTGACCAGGTCGGCGGTGACCCTGCCTCGTTCCGACGGGGTGTCGAGCCGAACGCCCCACAGCCGGTCGCCGAGGGCATCCGCGACCCGCAGCGATTCCTCCGCTTCGTCCTTGAAGGTGTCCACCAGCACGATGCGCGGCACGTCGGGGTCGATGTGTCGATCGAAGGCCTCGGCGGCTCGCACCGTGTCTCCGAAGATGATGATCAGCGCGTGCGGCATCGTCCCGGTCGGAGCGAGGCCGGCCAGGCGCGCGCCGGCGGGGGTCGATGCCCCGACGCAGCCACCCACCACCGAGGCGTAGTCCATCTGGTCGGCGACGCTGGGGTGGACGTGGCGTGCCCCGAAGCCGATGACCGGGATCGGCGCGGCCGCCTCCACGACCTGCCGGGCGGCAGTCGCCCAGCCGGTGCTCTGGGAGAGGATCCCCAGGATCGCGGTCTCGTACAGGCCGAACGAGGAGTAGCGAGCGGTGATCCGCATCACCACCTCCTTCGGGCCGATGCTGTCGCCGTCGTGCAGCGACTCGACCAGCGGGGCGGGGTCTCCGGCGGGGCGCCCATTGCCGCCAAGGATCGCGCGCAGGTAGGCGAGGGCCTCCTCGGCGCCGCACAGGATGGCCTGCTCGCGGGCGAAGATCTCCATCGTCACGACCGGATCCATTCCCTCGGCGGCCAGAATGCGTCGCGCCCGCTCGAAGTAGACGTCGGCGGTCTCGCCGGCCAGCACGTCGGCCGCCGGCAGGAAGCGAGGCGGCACGATCGTCCCCTTGAGCGTCGTCTCCTCGGTGGTCATGGGGCAGCAGTGTAGTGGCTGCCAGAGCGGCGTCGGAGGGTGACGCTCACGCCCAGGCCGAGCAGCGCAAGCAGGACTCCCGCGGCGGCAAGCCGCACGGCCCCATCAGACGGGGCTCGGTTCATCTGCAGCTCCAGCCGATCGAGGGCGGCCGCCGCAGCGAGTAGATCCCCCGTCCCAAAGCTGCCTGCCGCCTCGGCGAGCAGCCGAGCCGGATCGTCGGCAAGGAAGAGGCCGATGGCTTCGAGTGGTTCTCGCCGAGCCAGCGTGCGTTGCTGCATGGCGGCGTAGGCGCCCACCAGCGCCTCCTCCGCCTCCAGCTCGGCCGAGGCTTCGGGACCGCCGCCGTTGACGACGTACCGATCGCGCAGCCGATCCGACAGCACGAGGCCGGCTGCACCGACCTTCGCGATCAGTACGTCACGTTCCGCCAGCCAGCCCGATGCCTCCGTGATCCCAACCTGCGCCTCGTCGAACCGCCAGGCGCTCATGGCGGCCCGCACCCGATCGGGGGCGCCCCAGTCTCCCGCTGTCGCCAACAAGCGCTGGTACGCGGTCCGAGCGGCGTCCCGCAGCGCCAGGTCGGCAGCCGCATCGGGACCGAATGCCATATCGCCGAAGTGGTCGGACACGTCCGCGCTGCTCACCGCCGCGAGCTGGTCGAGAAGACGGCGCGTGTCGACCGCCGGGAACGCGCGTCCATCCGCGACCTCGCCATCCGGTTCGGCCGGGTCATAGGCCGATAGGCCCGCGACGATCCGCTTGAGCGCCGTTGCCAGGCGAGCCTCCCCCACCATGCTGCCAATCCGATCGACGAGCGCCCAGGAGGCCGCGTATCCGTAGGCGTCGGCCGCCGAGCCGCCGCCGCCTGCCCAGTCCACCAGCGGGTGCGCATCGGCCTCGAGGTCCGTGGCGCGAGCGGCGGGATCGTAGGGTGGCTCGATCCCGAGCTGCGAGGCGACGCCCGCCGCGAAATGAGAGGCAAGCCCCTCGCGTGCCCACCGATCGGACAGCAGCTGGTCGCTGATCCAGATGTGCGCCGCCTGGTGCAGCAACGTGAAGGCGGATGCGTCGAAGGCGACCAGGATCTCCGCGTTGGCCGACGGCGATCCATCGGTACCCGGCTCGCCGGCGGCCGCTTCACTGACCACCAGCGGACCGACACGCGGATACGGCAGGCCGATCGCCCGCTCCAGCATCGGCAAGGCCTTGACGAGGAGCGACAGGGTGCGCTCACCCCATGCCGCATCGTCGCTCCAGACACGGACCTGCAGGTCCACCGTCCCGCTGGCCAGGGCGACGCTCGTGGACTGGGTAACGTAGTTGCGCGCAGCGACCGCCGTGATGAGCGCCAGCCAGCGATCCGGATTCGGGATCGGGCCGCTGGTCAACACCAGGCTGGCTCCGTCCCGGTCGGTCAGCATCGGGTCGCCGTCGGCGCGCGCCTGGTAGTCGGCCGGGAGCCGGACGGTGACCTGGCTGCTGGTGCCGAATCCCCAGGCCGGAAACTTCACGACCCCGGGGCGCACATGCAGATCCGCCGCCGCACCATCCGCCAGCCGGTAGGTGAGAGTGAAGCTCACCGATTGGTTGTAGCGCACGCGCGACCTCGTCGTGACCGAGGCCACCCGCGCGCCGTCGCGCGCCGCGACCTCGACACGCAGCTGACCCGATCCATCCCTCGCCGCGACCCCGGAGGCCCCCTCCTGGATGGCGAGGTCGACGTGCGTGAACGCGCTGATCTGCCCCGGCGGATCGGGGAGCGTATTGGTGAAGCTGACCGCCACGCTCACGGCGATCTCGCCGGCGCCGGGGTCCACGGCATAGTCGGCAACGCTCGACATCTCGTATTCGGCGGCGGTTGCCGTCGATGGTGGCAGCAGCGGAAGGATCAGCACCGCGACGGAGATTGCCACCCCCAGGCGGCGCCTCAACGGTTGCTGCCCATCAGTCGCTCGAACAGGCCACGCCGCGGCGGACGGGCCGGCGCGGGCTCCCACTCCGGCATGCTTGCCTCGACCTCGTCCCGGTGGGCTGCCAGCAGGGCCTCGTTGCGCGGCGTTCGACCGCTCCAATCCGGCAGGTTGCCGCGGTCGGAGACGGCCGCCGCGGTCTCGTCCAGGAGCCGGTCGGCGACGACCGTCAGGCGCACCAGGGAGCGGGCCAGTGCCTCTCGATCCAGGCCATCGGGCGGAAGCTCTGTCATGAGCATCGGGCGGTCGTCATCGGTCAGGGCGAACTTCACGAAGGGATACTCGTAATTGGCTCGGAGCATGAGGGCGTAGACCCGCTTCGGCACCTCCATCTCCTCGGTGCCGTAGTACGCCCAGACCGACAGCCCAACGCCGTCGACCCAGGCCACCGTGGTCCGCAGGTCGAATCGTCGCGCGCCATCGAGCAGCAGGTCGCGGCTGAAGGCCGCGTCGCCGGATGCGCCCCCGCCGCCGATGACCTCCACGCCCAGCTCCGCCAGCCAGGCGTCGAGGGGTGGTGCGCCCTCAGCCAGGGTGGGCCACCGTCGTGCCCGATCGGATCCTGCGGCGGCGTCCGAAGTCGGCCTCTTCGACGCTCGGGTCGATCCGGCAGTTGCGCCCGATGACGATCCCGCTGGGGATCCGGGCGCGCTTGCCAACCAGCGTGATCCCGGCAAAGAGGCGCTCGGGCTCGTCACGGTTTGGCCGCAGGTCATCGCCGTCGCCGACCCGGCTGCCGGGACCGACCACGCAGTCCTTGTCGAGGATGGCGCGGTCGATGCTGGCACCCGCACCGATCACGGTATCGAACATCACGATCGAGTCACGCACCACGGCGCCCTCCTCGACACGGACCCCCGGTGACAGGATGCTGTGCTCCACCGTGCCATGGATCACGCACCCGTGGCTCACCATGCTGCGCGTCACCTTCGCCGCCGGCCCGATCAGCGCCGGGGCGCGTTCCTCGCTCCTGGTGTAGATCAGCCAGCCGCGGTCGTAGAGGTCGATCCCGGGGTCGTCGGAGAGCAGGTCGAGGCTCGTCTGCCAGTAGCTCTCGACCGTTCCGACGTCCTGCCAGTAGCCGCCGTAGGAGTACGCGCCGACCCGCCTGCCGGCGGCGACCATGGCCGGCAGCACATCGCGGCCGAAATCAACCCGGTCGGCAGAGAGCACCGAGCGCAGGTGCGGCCACCCGAAGACGTAGACGCCCATGCTGACCAGGTTGCTGGTCGGCTTCGCCGGCTTTTCGACGAATGCGGTGATCCAGCCATCCTCATCGGCCTCGAGAATCCCGAACCGATGCGCGTCCTCGATCGGCACCGTGCGCACCGCGCACGTGATATCCGCCCGGGAGTTGCGATGCCGCTCGATGAACGGCCGGTAGTCCATCTTGTAGACGTGGTCCCCGGCAAGGATCACCACCAACTCGGGGTCGCGGTCGGCGATGAACTCCACGTTCTGCAGGACTGCGTCCGCCGTGCCGCGATACCACTCGCGGGTGCGTCCACGGCCGAGGTACGGCTGCAGGAGGGTGACGCCGCCCCGGCTGCGGTCGAGGTCCCAGGGTCGCCCGACACCGATATGGTCGATCAGCGATCGGGGCGCGTACTGCGTCAGGACCGCGACATCGGTGAGGCCGGAGTTCACCGCGTTTGAGAGCGCGAAGTCGATGATCCGGTACTTGCCGCCGAACGGAACGCCCGGTTTGGCACGGACCTGCGACAGGATCGAGAGCCGCTCACCCTCTCCGCCAGCCAGGACCAGGGTCAGGATCGACTGCGCCACGCCGTGATTGTCGCATCAGCGACGCCGAAATCGGCGCCTCCCCCAGCGACCGACTCGGGCGGCGAGGGGCACCATCCCAAGAATCGCGGGCACAGCGAACAAGGTCACGAGGGCTGGCGACTGGATGGGAAGGGCTCCCTCCGGCGCAGGCGTCGGCGCGGGGGTGCATTTGTCCGAATTGCCGGGCCCGCATCCGCCGCCACCACCGCCGCCACCACCGCCGCTCCCCTTCGGGGTCGGTTCCGGGGTTGGCGTGGCGCGGATCGTCCCGCAGATCGGGGCGCCAAAGCCGGTGTTGCCCCGCAGCGGAGCGATCAGCAGCCACACCTTCTCGGGTCCAAGGATCCCGATCTGATTCGAGCTCCCTCGCGGGCCCCATTGGCCGTTGACGAAGCGATCGGACCATCGTCTCGCGGCGGCCACCATCTCGCGCGGTCGACGGCCGTCCTGGGCGACCTCGGCCACAACGTCGAAGCACGTGCCGCTCACCTGGCGTCCGCCGCCATTGCCGGAAGCATCGGGAGTGGACACGGCGCCGGTGCTGCCGCGCTTGTTGACGTGCACGTTGTCGCGCGGCGGGATCGTCCCATCCAGGAACGGAACCTCGATCGTCGGCCCGCAGGCGCCGGTCGGCGACATCCCGCTGAAGCGACAGACGGACGCGGTCACGACCCCCGGCGGCTGCACGAAGTCCTTGTTGGGGACCGGGGCCTGTCCGTTCCAGTCCCACGCCTGGTTGATGGCGAGCTTCATGAAGTCGTGCCACAGGTAGAGCGGACCATCGGCGCTGTACAGGCCCTGCCCGAGCTTGTTGGAGAGCGGCTCCTGGTTGCTGTTGCCCATCCAGACGCCCGTGACCAGGCTGCCGGGGATGTATCCAAACGCGGATACATCTTTGAAGTCATTGGTGGTGCCGGTCTTGAGCGCCGCGTGGCGACGCTGCCCGCTGGGGTCGAAGATCTGGGACGGCGGGCCCCAGAGGTCGTTGGTCCGGGGGTTGGTGTTGCCCTCCAGGATCCAGTGGGTCAGGTAGGCCTCCGCGGGAGTCATCGGCTCGGTCGCCTTCGGGCCGTTCTCGGCGATGTCGTAGATCACCTTGCCGTCGCGGTCGCGGATCTGCAGCACCGCCGTCGAAGGATGCAGCGTTCCCTCCGCGGCGAAGACGCCGTACGCCTGCGTCATGTTGGTCAGGTTGATCTCCACCGATCCGAGGGTGAGGGTCAGGCCTGGATCCTGGCCGAGGATGTACTCCGAGCTGGCGACCCCCATCGACTGTGCGAACTGGGCCGTCACGTCCACTCCGACCAGGTACTGCATCATCACCGAGGGCACGTTCAGCGAGTAGCGCAGCGCGTCCACGGCCAGGACCGGACCGTGCTCCTTGATGTTCGCGTTGGTGGGGATGTAGGCCTGCTCAGGGTTCGACGAGCCGTACTGCACCACGGCGTCCAGGAAGAAGGTCGCCGGGGTCGCCTGGCGGGCGCGGAAGGCCGAGCTGTAGGTGATCGGCTTGAAGGCGGAACCGGGCTGGCGCAGGCCGAGCCCGGCCACGTCGAACTGACCCCGCACCCGCGGATCCTTGCGGTTGTAGTAGTCGACGCTGCCGACGTAGGCGACGATCTCGCCGGTGGCTGAGTTGATGGCCACCAGCGCCCCGTTGTGTACGTTCTTGTCGCCGCAGGCGATGCCAGCCGTTTTCGATCTCGTCAGGCCCGCGAGACAGTCCACGTAGTACCGCACCTGCTCCTTGGCGACCTGCTGCAACTGGTAGTCGAGCGTGGTGGTGATCCGGTAGCCGCCGGTCCGCACCGCCTGCTCGGGATTCGCGACCCCCATCGCCTCCAGGATGCGCTCGACCTCGTGCTGCACGCGGAACGAGAAGTGCGGCTCGCGCAGGACCGAGGTCACCTTGCTCGGGTTCATCGCCTCCCAGGTGACGGCGACCGCCTCGTCGTGTTCGCGCTGGGTGATGTATCCCTCCTCGAGCATGTCGCTCAGCACGTCGTCGCGGCGCGCGATGGCTCGCGCCGGACCGCGCGGACTCTCGACCGGCTGGTACGGGTCGTAATAGCTGGGGAGCTGCGGCAGCCCTGCCAGGAAGGCTCCCTGTGCCAGGCTCAGCTTGCTCAGGTCCGACGTGCCGAAGAAGTTGGCCGAGGCTGCTTTGATGCCGTAGGAGCGATTCCCGTAATAGATCAGGTTGAGATAGGTCTCGAGGATCCGCTCCTTGCCGGGCCGGCCCGGATAGGCCGCCGTCACCTGGCGGGCGAGGATCTGCTCGCGAATCTTGTCACCGAACCCACGGCCCTCCAGGAAGGTGAGGTCGGGCTGCTCGCATGGGTCGGTCGAGGTCGGCGCGGTCCCGGGATCCAGCTCCACCGAAGGCGCCGCAGAGGTTGGTGGCTCGTTCTCCGCCTGCTCCAGCTTGATCGAGCCTGCGTACTTGATCACCTGCTGGGTGATCGTGCTGGCACCCTGGACGATTGACCCTGCCTCGAGGTTCGCCAGCGCGGCGCGCGCGACGGCGGTGTAGTCGATGCCATCGTTGGTCCAGAAGGTGCGATCCTCGGCAGCAACGGTGGCGTCCACGATCCAGGTGGGGAGCTCCGCGAATCGGACCTCTTCGCGGTTCTCGCATTCGAAACGGGCCAGCAGCTGGGTCCCGGTGCGGTCGTAGACGTACGTGCTGGCCGGCATCGCGATGCCGTCGATGATGTGCGGGTCGGGCAGGCCGGTCGAGAAGTAGCTGTACGCGGCCAGCAGGCCGGCGCCAGTCCCCGCGATCGAGCCGCCGATGAACAGGACAAAGACGCCGACCAGAACCATGAGGAACGTTGCGAGCCCGCGTCGCGGACTGCGACGCTGGGTGGTGCGGCGGATCATCAGCCGATGACGGCGCCGCTGCATGGCCGGGTGCATCGGGCGAACGGTACCCCATGCGCGTGAATCGGTCGAATCGTGCCGTCAGCGCGGTGGCTGGCGAATCAGGGCAGGTACTTCCTCGGGTTCACCGCGGCGCCGTCGAACTGGACCCCGAAATGCAAATGGCACCCGGTCACAAATCCGGTTGAGCCCTCGTAGCCGATCACGTCTCCGACGTGGACCTCCTGCCCCACCGTCACGATCTCGCGCGAGAGGTGCCAGTACACGGTAGCGAGCCGCTGCGAGTGGCCGATGACGACGCCGACGCCATAGTCGCCGTACTTCGCGTTCGGACGCCCATCGGCGATCACGATGCCATCGCCCGCGGCGTAGATCGGGCCGTCGCAGCGGCTCACATAGGCCATGTCGAGCCCGGGATGAAAGGTATTGAACGCCGTGGGGCCGAACTCCTGGGTGACCATGAACGATCCTCGCTCGGGCCAGTCGAAGCGACCCCGGTAGGCGATGTCGAGGCGGTCGGCGGCGGCCTTGAGCTTGTCAACCAGCGACTGCTGCGCCAGGAGTTGCTGCTCCTGCGCGGCAATCAGCTGCTGCTGAGCATCGGCGCTCAGGTTGACGGTGGCGAGCTGCCCCTCCTGGGCGCCGCGCATCTCCTCCAGTTGCTTGCGCTGCGCCTCGAGTGCGGCGCGCGCCGCGTCGAGCTCCCTCTGCTGTTCGGCCAGGGCGTCAGCCCGAGCAGCGGCGGCATCACGCAGCTTGGTCAGCGTGCCGCGCCCGACGCTCAGCGTCTCGCTGCGCACCTCCAGGCGAGTCCGCCTGTCGCGGATCTCATCGGCCAGCCTCCGGTCCTGGTCGGACAGGGTCAGCATGGACGAGAGCTCGTTCGAGGCCTTGGTGAATGAATCGGTCGACAGGAGGATCTCCAGGACCGACGTCTGGCTCTGCTCGTACGCGGTGCGCAAGTGCTCCTGCAGGAGCGCCTCGCGCTCGGCCAGCTCGACCTTCGAGACCTCGATCCCGCCTGCCAGCTCCACGAGCGTCTGCTCGAGGGTGTCGATCTCGAACTCGTACTTCCGAAGCTCGGCCCGCGCCAGCTCGAGCCTTCGCGCCGCCTGCTCGATGTCCCGCGCGGCCTGTTCCAGCTCGAGTCCGACCTTCGTCAGATCGCTGCTGATGCTGAGCAGGCTGGCGGCCAGGTTGGCTTCCTCGCGCTGCAGCTCGGCCAGCTGGGTGCGCTGGCGCTGCAGCTCGGCCTCCATCTGCTGCTGCTCGGTGATCGCCACGCCGACCGTCGGATCGGTCGCGCGCACCATCGCCTGCCACTGCAGGGGGGCGGCGGCCACCGTCAGCAGCAGGAAGGCGACGACCCATGGCGCGGCTGGGCGACTGGCGATCGACATGACTCCCTGATGTCGCTGGCGGTAGCTGCTTCGGGCCGCGTCGCCAGGGCACGCGCGCGGGACTCGGAGCGACCCTGGCGTTCGGCCGGGGGGCCAAGAATACCCGACCTGTCCAGATCCCTGTCAATGGGATGACGTCACCCGGCGGCACCCGTTGGCGAGACCGTCCTACCTCAGGAAATCGAGGGTCGCGGTGAGCGCGGACGCGAGTGGACCGAGCAGCGCCGGATCGCGCACGAGCGTGACTACCATGCCGGCGACGAGGAAGGGTCCGAACGGGATGTAGCTCTTGAGTCCGGCGCGTCGCGTCACCAGCAGCAGCACGCTGATGGCGGCCGCGAGGAGCCCGGCCACGAACACGGCGATGAAGATGGCAGGCCATCCCACGACCAGGCCGATGGGGCCAACCAGGTAGAGGTCGCCAAGCGCCACCCCGCCGCGCACCGCCAGGCCCAGCACGCCCATGAACGCAACCGCCACGGCTCCGCCGATGAGCGCATCCAGCCATCCGACCTGCGGATTGAACGGCACGAACAGCGCGGCGACCACGATGAGCGTGTCGAGCAGCAGGTGGGGCAGCCGGCGCTGCTCCAGGTCCGTTGCGGTCAGCACGACAAGCACGGCCAGGATCAGGAGGTGGACCGCCAGCGCCCAGGCAGGGAGGGTCGATCGCCAGGCGACGGCTCCGCCCGCCACGCCCGCACCGATTGCCAGCAGGGCGGTCCGCAGCCCAGGTCCCCGATGCGAGGCCTCGTCAGCCGGCCAGGCGCTTGCGAGACGCTCGGCGCCGGCACCGATCACGGCGAAGGCGATGCCCGCGAGCAGCCCTGCGATCGTCAACGCCCCGTCGGTCTCCCGCCGCTGCGCATGGCCCGGCTAGGCCCGCGCAAAGTCGCGTGCCAGGCGGACCAGCGTCGAGACCGTGGTTCCCAGGGAACCCTTGGGGTTGTGCGGCTTGTCGCGGATCAGGTAAGCAGAGCCGCCGATATCGACATGCACCCACGGCACGGTGACGAATTCGGAGAGGAAGACCGCGCTCTTGACGAGCGATCCCTCGCGAGAGGCGGAATTGACGATGTCCGCGTGTGCCGAGTCGAGCGTATCGCGGTACTCGATCGCGAGCGGCAGCTCCCAGAACCACTCTCCCGTCGCTTCGGCCGCGGCGGCCACCTCGCTCCCCCATTCCCGCGGCCTGGCGAAATAGGCGCTGATCATGTCGCCGACGGCGACCGCCACGGCACCCGTCAGGGTCGCCACGTCGACGATGTGGGTGGCGCCCTGCGTCTCGGCCCAGTGCAGGGCGTCCGCCAGGATCAAGCGGCCCTCAGCGTCCGTGTTGATCACCTCGATCGTCTTGCCGTTCATCGCCTTGACCACGTCGCCCGGGCGTTGGGCCGTGCCGCTGGGCATGTTCTCGACCATCGGAGCAACCGCCATCAGCGGCGTCTGGGGCGCGATGCGTGCCACCGTCCGGGCCGCTGCCAGCACCGCCGCTGCCCCGGCCTTGTCGTGCTTCATCTCCTCCATCCGCTCGGGATCCTTCAGGCTGATCCCGCCCGAGTCGAAGGAGACCCCCTTGCCGACGATCGCCAGCCGCCGGTCTCCGCCCGCCTGCCAGCCGGGCAGCTTCACGGCAATCAGGCGGGGCTCGTGGGCCGCACCCATCCCCACGCCCAGGAGCGCGCCCATGCCGAGTGCCTGCATCTCGGCCGGACCGAGGACCTCGACCGTGCATCCATCGCCGACCAGGCCTCGCGCCAGCTCGGCCATCGTCTCGGGATACAGGTCGTTGGCGGACCGATTGGAGAGCTCGCGTGCCCACTCGACGCCATCGGAAATGGCCATCGCGTCGCTGAGCACGCCATCGTCCGGCGCTTCCTGGCCGATCAGGATCAGCTCCTCGACACTCCGCAGCATGGCCGGTGTATCGCGCACCCTGCCGTAGTAGGCATACGGCCGGAATGTCCCCTGGCTGGCGCCGATCGCGGCAGCCGCGTATCCATCGGGCCCCTCCCCATCGCGCAGCCAGAAGGCGAGGCTCGTCGCGCCGCGGCCCTGCAGCCTACGAGCGGCCTTGGCAGCGCTTCGCCGCGCCCGCCACGCGCCCCGCCCCCGTCGACCCGAGGCCACGAACAGGATCCGTGCAGCGCCGATCCCCTCGACCTCGACCAGGGCGGTCTCGTCTTCGACCGGGTTGAACTCGCCCCACGTCAGCGTCCGGGTGACGGCGCCAGCGGTGGCTGCGTCGAGCTCGGCAAGGTCGGGCAGCAGCTCGCGGTCGTCAAGGTAGATCGGCACCGCCAGTACATCGGCCTGGACCGATGCCGGCATGCTGCTATCGGCACGAACGCGCATCGATGCTCCTCAGGATCGTTTCGGATCGGACCGATCGTGGTTGCTGGATGCGGATCGGTCGCGCCAGTATAGGGCCGGGTTCTGCGGGCTCAGGGGGCTTGCCGCAGCACGGGAAGGAGTCCCGAGCGCGCGTCATCGACCTCATCGGCCACCGCCGCAAGACGGCGCAGGGGCGTGGCGCTGATCGCGGCTCCCTCCTCGGAGAGCGTCAGCGCCAGCGCGTTGTCCGCGCCTCGCGCCAGCGCTGCCGCCTCGGCGTATCGCTCGCCCGCGGCCTTCACCGCCGCCAGGTCGTCGCTGAGCGTTGCCGTTGCGATGTCGTGCGCCGCGTCGAGCAGGTCGACGCTGATCATCATCCAGTAGCGCAGCAGCGGTGACCGCTCCTCCCAGTCCTCGAGGAGCGCCAACGGCGCACCTGCCTTCGCCAGTTCGTCGAGGGCGGCCGTGGGATCGTCGCGCTCGAGCGCCGCCAGGGCTTCGGCGAGGGCGTCGACCACGGCCTGGGTCGCGTGCCGCCGTTCCACGAAGAGGGTCGCCGCAGCGGCGCTGGATCGCAGCTGGCCGGCGATCAGCTCCAGGTCTGTCCCTCCGTACGAGAGGGCGGGGGTGGTCACCCCGGGTTGGATGGCGGCGGCGATTCCGCGCAACGCCAGCAGCCCGCGTCGGGCCGCATCGGCCTCGTCGCTCGCGCCCGCCAGGAGGTCCGCGGCGGACGTCAGCTCGGGCGCGGGCGCGTCGCCGGCTACGGTCAGCGCCGTGCCGCGCCGCGCATGCTCGCGGGCACGGTCGAGCTCGGCGCCGAGCCGGGCCAGGGCGACGTCGGCTGCCTCGGCCGCATCGGCCATCAGCTGCGCGCGAGCGAACGCGCCCGAGGGATCGGCACGAGCTGCATCTGCGGAGCGAAGGCCGAAGCCGATCCCGACCGCCAGCCCCACACCGATGACCATCACCGCTCGACGCCGGCCACCGGCACCTATCATCTGTTGGTGGATCTCGATCGGATGAGGATGCTCCCGAAGGCGGAGCTGCACCTCCACCTCGACGGCTCGATGCGCCCGCAGACCGCCGTGGAGCTGGCCATCGAGGCCGGCCAAACGCTCAGTCTCGAGGAGGCCGTATCGCGACTGGTCGGCCCGGTCCGCTGCAAGGACCAGGCCGAGCTGCTCACCCTCTTCGACCTGCCGATCTCGCTCCTCCAGACCGCCGCCTCACTCAGCCGTGTGACCGCCGAGCTGGTCGAGTCGCTCGCTGAAGACGGCCTCACGTATGCCGAGATTCGATGGGCGCCGCGTCTCCACCTGGAGCGCGGGATGTCGGTCCCCGACGTGATCGAAGCGGTGGCCAACGGCGTCAGCCAGGCGGCCTCGCGACTCGGTCCGCGCACGCCACTCATCGGCCTGATCGTGACCGCCATGCGCTCCCACCCTCCCGCCGCCAACGTGGAGCTGGCGAAGGCGGCGGCGGCCTTCGGCCCTCCCGTGGTCGGGTTCGACCTGGCGGGCCTGGAGGCCGAGTATCCCGCCCCGCCGCACGCGGCCGCGTTCGTGGCCGCAGCATCCGGCGGCCTGGAGCTGACGGCACATGCCGGCGAGGTGCCGGGGCCGGAGCGGATTCGCGAGGCAGTCGCCTTCGGAGTTCGACGCGTCGCCCATGGCGTCACGGCCGCCGAGGATCCGGAGGTGATGGCGCTGCTTCGCGAGCATGACGTGACCCTGGACCTGTGTCCCACGAGCAACGTCCAGGCGGGCATCGTCAGCGAGCTTGCCACCCACCCGCTTGCCGCCATGCACCGCGCCGGGGTGAGCGTGACGCTCTCCACCGACGATCGCACCGTCGCAAATACGTGGCTCACCGATGAGATGGCGCGCACCACGGCCGCCCTGCGACTCAGCGCGCGCGAGCTGGCCGACATTGCGGTCAACGCATTTCGACGCGCATTTGGCCCCCGTTCCGTCGTCGATCCGATGATGGGCGCGGCGGAGGTGGCGTGGTCGGCGTGGGTGGCAGAGGATCCCGCCATCAGCTGATTCCCGGGTCCAGCAGGCTGGCCACCTCGGACGGGTCGCGGGCCACGTGGTCCGGACGGCGCTCCCCCTCCAGGCTCGCGGCCAGGACCGCATCGGCCACGCCGGTCAGGACCAGGATCGACCTCATCCCGGCCCGATGGGCAGCCACCATGTCAGCGTCCGGGTTGTCGCCGATCGCCACCGCTTCCTCGGGTCGCACGCCGTCACGCTCCAGGATGGCGGTGAAGATGCCGGGCTCCGGCTTTCCGATGATCAACGGCTCGGCTCCGGCCGCGGCGCGGAGGGCAGCGATGATCGACCCGGCCCCGGGCAGGAAGCCGGTCGGGGTCGGGTAGCGCAGATCCGCATTCGTGGCGATGAAGCGAGCGCCGGCCCGGATCGCCGTCGTGGCGACGGCCAGGCGGCCATAGTCGAATGCTGGGTCGAGCCCGGCGATCACGGCGTCGTACGACCGCGCCAACGGCCCGCCGTCATACGAGGGGTCGGCGGCGTCGCCGGCCACAGTCGCATCGAATCCCCCCTCCCGAAGCTCCTCGAGCATCCCCTCCGCGCCGACCGCCAGGACGGTGCGGACTTCAGGCAGATGGGCTCGGAGATGGTCGATCGTGGCCGAGGTCGAGGTGACGATCTCGTGCGGCTCGACCGGCACCCCCATCTCGACCAGGCGAGGCACGTACATCGTCCGCGTCGCCATCGAGTTGTTGGTCGCAAAGCGAACAAGCAGCCCGCGCTCGCGAAGTGCCGCAACCAGGGCGGCGGCGCCCGGAACGGGCTGCCGGCCGCGATACATGACCCCGTCGAGGTCGAAGATGACGAGGCGCAGGGTCGGCTCTCCGGATCGGTCCATGCCGGACGGATGATAAGGATGCCAACCACACAAAACACTTGAGTGCCCGCTTGATGCCGCAGTATGATCGCGCGGATTCGCGCCGGCCTAGCCCTCGGGCCAGGACGCGACCGCCACCCGCGATCGGATGCGGCGCCGGCCGTCAGTGAGTGAGGGGAGAAGGAGAATCAATGCGGAAGCAGCGATGGCTCGGCGCGAGCGCCGCCCTCGTATCCATGGCGCTGGTGCTCGCGGCCTGTAATGGCGGCGGCGAGTCGGCAGCGGAGTCCACGGCGGAGTCGGCAGCGGAGTCTGCTGCGGGGTCGGCGGCTGCGTCCGAGGCTGCGACCGGGTTCGCAGCCTGTGGTGATCAGGATGCTGGCACTGCGTGGAAGGTCGGCGGCGTCACCGACGTCGGCCAGCTGGAGGACAAGTCCTTCAACGAGGCTGGCTGGTGCGGAACGCTGGCCGGCATTGACTCGATCGGTGGGACCGGCGAGGTCGTGGTGACCGCGAAGACGGAGGACTACGCCGTCAACCTGCAGACACTCATCGACGACGGGTTCAAGATGATCGTCACCTTCGGATTTGCGCTCGGCGACGCGACACTCGTCGCCGCCAAGAACAACCCGACCGTCAACTTCATCGGCCTCGACCAGTTCTATTGCATCGACGCGGAAGGCAACAAGGACACCGCTGTTGCTCCCGCCGCGGCCGACTGCGACGGGAATGCCACCTTCGATGACATCCTCCCGAACCTGCAGGGCCTCATCTTCGCCGAGGCACAGGCCGGGTACGTCGCAGGCGTGCTTGCCTGCAGCATCAGCGAGAGCGGCGTCATTGGCGCCGTCGGCGGCATCTTTGCCATCCCGCCGGTTCCGCAGTACATCGGCGGCTACCACAACGGTTGCCTCTCGGTGAACCCCGACGCGCAGGTGCTGGTGCAGTACGTGTCTGAGGACATCACCAAGGCCTTCAACGACCCGACCACGGGCCGTCAGCTGGCCCAGCAGATGCTCGACCTCGACGCCGATGTCCTGTTCCAGGTCGCCGGCGGCAGCGGGCAGGGTGTCCTTGAGGCGGTCTGCGACGCGGACAAGTTTGGAATCGGTGTCGATATCGATCAGTACATTTCCTCACCAAACGTCGCGCAGTGCATCGTCACCAGCGCCGAGAAGAAGATCGTCCTCGCCATCAAGGAGGCGATCGAGCGGGTGGCAGCCGGAGCTGCCGTCGGCGGCAATGTGACCGGTGACGCCACCAATGGCGGCATCGGCCTGGCGCCGTACCACGACTTCGAGGACCTGATCACGGCCGACATCCAGGCCGCGATCGACAAGGCTCTCGAGGATCTGGCGGCGGGCACTGTCGACCCGTGCAAGGGCCCGGGGGTGTGCTTCTTCGATCCCGATCCTAGCTAAGGGAAGTTCGGCTTTCTCCGAGCTCCCATGGAGATGAACGACGCGAGCGGCCGAGACCACCCGGTCTCGGCCGCTCCGCATCCACCGCAGGCCGCGCATGTGGATGACGCCGCGCCTCCCGTCCTGGAGATGCGCGGCGTCACCAAGCGCTATCCCGGCGTGCTGGCCAACGACCACATCGACCTGGACCTCCGCGCGGGCGAGATCCACGCGCTGCTGGGCGAGAACGGCGCCGGCAAGACCACCCTGATGAACATCCTGTACGGGCTCGTCACGCCTGACGAGGGTCAGGTTCTGCTGGACGGCAAGGAGGTGCAGATCCGGGGGCCGGTGGACGCCATCGCCCGTGGCATCAGCATGGTCCACCAGCACTTCATGCTGGTCCCCGTCCTCTCCGTATCCGACAACATCCTGCTCGGCGAGGAGCCGATGTCGGGACCGATCTTCATCAACCGCGGGGGCTCCCGCCGCAGGATTCGCGAGCTCGGCACGAACTTCGGCTGGGAGATTGACCCCGACCAGCGGGTTGAATCGCTCTCCGTGGGGTGGCAGCAGCGAGTCGAGATCCTGAAAGCCCTCTATCGAAACGCGCGCATCCTGGTCCTCGACGAGCCAACGGCCGTCCTCACGCCGCAGGAGACGCAGGAGATCTTCGCGGTCCTGCGCAAGCTGCGGACCGAGGGCTACGCCATCATCTTCATCACCCACAAGCTGTACGAGGTGCTGGAGGTCGCCGATCGCATCACCGTCATCCGCCGCGGCCGCGTGGTCGGCACCCGCAAGCCTTCCGAGACGGACGAGGAAGACCTGGCCGAGCTGATGGTGGGGCGGAATGTCGAGCTGACCGTCGACCGGGGCACGTCCCATCCCGGAGAACCGGTCCTCGTCGTCGACCGGCTCCATGCCAGGGACGACCGCCGGCACGAGACGGTGCGCGGCATCAGCCTCTCCGTGCGCGGCGGCGAGATCCTGGGCATCGCCGGCGTCGCCGGCAACGGACAGGACGAACTGGTGCATTCCCTGACTGGCTTGCGTCGGCCCACCTCGGGCCGGGTCACGATCGCGGGGAAGGACGTGACCGGCCACCCCCCTGGGTCGCTGTACCGCGCCGGGCTGGCCCACGTTCCCGCCGACCGACATCGACACGGCCTGGTGCTGAGCTTCCCGCTCGACGACAACCTGGTCCTCACCAACTACAACGAGCCACCGTTCGCCAGGGCTGGTGGCCTCATCCGCGACGCCGCCGCGGTCGACCGCCGGGCCGACGAGCTGATCGCTGAATACGACGTCCGCACGCCCTCCCGCGAGGTGGCCGCTTCCACCCTCTCCGGGGGAAACCAGCAGAAGGCGATCGTGGCTCGAGAGTTCAGCGGGGACCTCCGCGTGCTCGTCCTCGATCAGCCGACTCGCGGGCTGGACGTCGGCAGCATCGAGTTCATCCATCGTCAGATCATCGCCAAGCGGGACGAGGGGGTCGCCATCCTGCTGGTCTCGGCCGAGCTGGATGAGGTGATGGAGCTGTCGGACCGCATCGCGGTCATCTACCGCGGCGAACTGGTCGCGACCGTCGATGGGCGCTCCGCCAACCGCGAGAAGATCGGGTTGCTGATGGCCACCGGACGAGCTGCCACCACCGACCCGCATCCCGAGATGGTCACTCGATGAGGCCGCGGGAGTGGCTCGCCAGCGCCGTGGCGGCGGCAACCGTGCCCGTCCTCGCGGTGCTGCTGGGGCTCGTGGCCGGCGCGGCCGTGATGGTCATCTCGAATTCGCTGTCGAGCGGTGTCACCGACATCGCGCTGCCGCTGCGCGCCTACGGGTCACTTCTGGCCGGCTCGGTCAGTGGCCTCGACGAGATCGTCCGCACGGTGAGCGAGGCGACACCGCTGATCCTGGCCGGCCTGTCGGTGGGGATCGGCTTCAAGGCCGGGCTGTTCAACATCGGCGCCAACGGGCAGTTCCTGATGGGCGCGTTGGGTGCCGCCGGCGTCGGGGCAACCGTGGCCGGCGCGTCACCCTGGCTCGCCATCCCGGCCGCGCTCGGTGCGGGAATGCTCGCGGGTGCCGCGTATGGCTTCATCCCGGGCGCGTTGAAGGCGTGGACCGGCGCCCACGAGGTCGTGACGACCATCATGCTCAACTTCATTGCCGCCGCGCTGATCGCATTCCTGGTGACAGGCCCGCTCGCGACCCCGGGCGCGAGCTTCGCCAGGACGGGCGATGTGCTGAACGCGGAGCTGCCGGTGATCATCGGTCGCGCTGGTGGCAGCGGCCACCTTGGCATCCTGTTCGCCCTGGCGGCCGTGCCGTTGGCCTACCTGCTGTTGTTCCGCAGCGTGCTGGGTTTCGAGATCCGCACCGTCGGCGCAAATCCAAGCGCCGCGCTGTACGCCGGCATGCGCCCGGGTCGCCTCGTCATCCTCACCATGTCGCTGTGCGGGCTGC
The DNA here is from genome assembly GCA_040902225.1 of Chloroflexota bacterium. Classification (NCBI taxonomy): domain Bacteria; kingdom Bacillati; phylum Chloroflexota; species Chloroflexota bacterium. The sequence goes on along the minus strand of JBBDXT010000004.1, from coordinate 319,818 downwards.
TGGCCGGCCTGGCCGGTGCCACACAGGTGCTGGGGATCAGCCACTTCATCTCCGCCTCGTACTCGACCTCCGTAGGCTTCGACGCGATCACCGTCGCCCTGCTGGGACGAGCTCACCCGGTCGGTATCCTGTTCTCGGCGGTGCTCTTCGGCGTGATGCGCGCCGGCTCCGCTCTGATGCAGATCCGCGAGCGCGTCCCCGTTGAGATCATCGACGTCATCCAGGCCGTGATCCTCCTGTTCCTGGCGGCGGACATCATCGTGCGCACCATCTTCCGCATCCGCGCCAAGCGCGGTGCCGTCGTGGATGAGCTGCAGACGGTGACCCGCACCTACGGCGGGGCGGCCTGACGATGGAGTTCCTCTACGGGATCCCGATCATCGGGCTCTTCGTCCAGTTCGTGGCCTACATCGTTCAGATCGGGCCGAGCATCGCACCGATCATGCTGGCCATCTCCGTGCCGCTGGCCTTCGGTGCCCTGTGCGGGATCATGAACGAGCGCTCGGGCGTGGTGAACATCGGCATCGAGGGCATGATGCTGATGGCTGCCTTCTTCGGCTTCGTGGCGGCCGGCTTCGCCGCTGGTTCAGTCGAGTTCGACACCTCGGGGCCCTTTGGCGTGACGCCACCGATCCTCCTCGGCGTGGCGGTGGCCGTGGCAGTCGCGGTTCTCCTGTCACTGCTCCACGCCTGGCTGTCGATCACCATCCGGACCGATCAGATCATCAGCGGCACGATCATCAACATCGCCGCCCTGGGGCTGACCGGGTACCTGAATCGCATCTTCATCTCGCCCAATCCGCAGCTCGGGGCGGGCACGTTCCAGACCTGGCGTCCCCCGGATTGGCTGACCGATCTGCCGGCGGTGGGATGGCTGTTCAACATGTTCCTGAAGCAAGGGCCGATCGCGATGTCGCTCATCGCCTTCGTGATCGTGGTGCAGGTCCTCCTCTTCCGTTCGCGCTGGGGGCTTCGCACGCGGGCCGTGGGTGAGCACCCGAGAGCGGCGGACACGCTTGGCATCAGCGTGCTGGCGCTGCGCTACCGGAACGTGATCCTGGGTGGCGTCTTCGCCGGCCTGGCTGGTGCCTTCCTGACCCTCGAGCAGACCGGCTCGTTCCAGAACGGCATGACCGCGGGCCGTGGATTCATCGCGCTGGCCTGCGTCATCTTCGGGCGCTGGACGCCGATAGGGGCCTTTGGCGCCGCGCTCCTCTTCGCAGGCGCCGATGCGTTCGGGCGAACCGTGGGGCTCATTCCACCGACCGGGGAGCTGGCGGGGCTGGGAGAGGTGCTGGGCGCCGTCCCCGACCAGTTCTACGGCGTGCTGCCGTACGTGGTCACCATCATCGTCCTGGCTGGCGCGGTTGGGCGCAGCGTGCCGCCGGCCGCGGTTGGTCGTCCATACGCCAAGGAGGGGCAGGAGACCTAGCGCTGCGCCTCGACCAGGTGCTCGGCCTCGGCGTCGAGCGCCACGTGCGACGAAGGCGGCACCCGCAACAGGAGCGGCGACAGGCCGGCCGCCTGCATGTCCGCATCGACGCTGAAGTGGTCATACGGGACCGATCGGAAGTTGACCATCAGCTCCGGCCCCGCGATGTCGATCACGGCGTACTGCGCGCTCATGTCGTCCGGCGTCCCGCAGCCGACGGATCCAGCCGCGACAAAGTGGCTTTCGCCCACCAGCCGATGAAAGGCCTCGTGCGTGTTGCCGAAGCACAGCAGATCATCGCCCTGGTCGCTCACCACGCGGGCGAAGACGCGGCTCGGCCGGTCGCTCCACAGGTAGTCGTTCTGACGCGTCGGCGAGCCGTGGAAGAGCAGCACCGAGCGCTCGTCGATCGCGATCCGCTCTTTGCCCGGCAGCTGCCGCAGCCACGAGCGCTGTTCATCGGAAAGTTGCCGGATCGTCCACGCCAGCGAAACCTGCCCGGCGGCCTCGGACTCGGTATCCGGCCAGGCCACGCCCGGCTGCTCGCGGTGCAGCGCAACCGCATCGTCCCAGTTGCCCTGGATGGTCGGCACGGCAAGGGCACGCAGCTCATCCACGACCTCGGCGGGGTGCGGGCCGCGTCCCACGATGTCGCCGACGCACCACATCGTGTCGCAGCCGAGCACGAGCACGTCGTCGAGCACCGCATGCAGGGCGGGCAGGTTGGCGTGCAGGTCGGCGAGCACGGCGATCCGCATGGACGCGATTCTCCCCGGCCGGCTGTCCGAGGCAATCCCCCGCGGGCAGGACTTCCGGGTAGAGCCTAGCTGGCGCGGGCGCCGGCGAACGGCTCGGCGATGACGCTGATCCGACCGGCGACCGTGCGCGCCAATTCGCGCAGTGCAGCGGCGGCAACCGACGTGTCGCTCGAGGGATGCTGGGTGGAGGTGATCGGTGCCCCGGCATCCCCGCCGGTCCGGACCGACGGCTCCAGGGGGATGCGTGCCAGCACTTCGAGCCCCAGCTCCCTGCCCAGGCTGGCCGCGCCGCCGGTCCCGAAGATGTCGTGCTCGGTGCCGCAATCGGGGCAGATGAACCCGCTCATGTTCTCGACCACGCCCAGGGTCCGGACGTTGACCTTGTTGAACATGGCGATCGCCTTGCGCGCGTCGAGGAGGCTGACCTCCTGGGGCGTGGTGACGACCACCGCTCCGGAGAGCGGTATGAGCTGGCTCAGGCTCAGGGCGGCGTCGCCCGTGCCCGGCGGCAGGTCCACGATCAGGTAGTCGAGCTCGCCCCATTCGACGTCGCGCAGGAATTGCTGGATGGCGGAGTGAATAAGCGGGCCGCGCCAGATGACGGGGGCGCCGCCGGTCAGGAAGTACTCGATGCTCATCATCTGGACCCCGTGCGCGACCACAGGGTTGACCCGGGACCCTACCCCGGTGACGTGCGATCCGCTGGTTCCCATCATGAGCGGTACGTTTGGGCCGGTGATGTCGGCGTCGAGGAGGCCGACTCGGGCACCATCGCGCGCCAGGCTGACGGCGAGGTTGACCGCCACGGTCGTCTTGCCGACGCCGCCCTTGCCCGAGGCAACGGCGATGGTGTTCTTGACACCCGGGATCAGGTCAGCCGCAGGCCCACCGAAGGAGCGCTTCACGTTGCTCGCCCAGTCGACGCGGACGGTGGTCGCGCCTAGGGCGGCCAGTCCATCCACGATGTCCGACTCGATCTTCGCCTTCAACGGGCAGGCAGGCGTGGTCAGCTCGACGGTCAGGTCAACGGTCGAACCGGTGATCTCGATCGCCTTGACCATCCCCAGGCTGACCAGGTCCTTCCCGATCTCCGGGTCTTTGACCTGAGACAGGGCAGCCATGATGTTGTCGTCGGTGAGCTGGTCGACCATGGTCAGGGGATCGTCCTTTCCGGTATTTGATGAGGCGAGGCTGCCCCGAGGGTAGCAGAGCAGCAGGCTGATCGATGCTACCTATGTTGAGGATGAGCCCGGTCGGCTACGCGAGACCGTCCCACAGTCCGGACTCGACAGGAGGTCCGCCGCCGCCCGCCGGCACCGGGAGGTTCGAGGCAGCCAGCCGGTAATGCTCGGTGCCCAGGAACGCGTCCCTCACCTCGGGCCGCCAATCGTGGAATGGGCCTGCTGATCCGGTCTGCGAGACGTGGCGGCGGATGGCCCCCAGCTTGATCTGAGCCAGCTCCCCGAGCTCGAGCGTCAGCGTGTCGCTGCCGTCCGGCGATCCGTAGCCGTCCGGGGCCCTGTCCCCAAGCGGCCGCAGAGCAGCCGCCGGCACGACCAGCTGGTAGAGCTTGGCCGCTCGCCAGGCGACCTGGTCCTCCTCGAGGTCGTCCTCGTACGCCAGCGGCTCGGCCGCATGCTCAAAAGCAGCCTGCGTGGCGCGCCCGACGACCACGTGATCCGGATCCCCGCTGACGCCATCGGGTCCAAAGGTCAGGATCACCTCCGGCCGGTGCATGCGAATCGGCTGGACGATGCGCCCGATGAGCTCGTCGAAGCTCACCTTCGACAGCCCCTCCTCGGCATAGTCGAGCATGCGCAGCACGCGCACCCCGAGCAGGCCGACTGATCGGCGCAGCTCGTCCTCGCGCACCGTGTCCAGGTTCCGCCAGATGAGCGGCTTCTGGTAGGAGCGGTTGCGGCCACCGGGCGCGGGGGACCGGTCGAGGAGGCGCCGATCGAATGCGCCGCGGGTCGCGCAGACCACCACGGTGTACGCACCTGACTCCGCCGCGTGGGCGATCGCACCGCCGAATCCGAACGCCTCGTCGCCCGGATGGGCGACCACGACCATCAGGCTGCGGGCAGGGTTCCGCTCCCGGACCGGCCGCCAGATCGAGGACACGGCCGGGAGTCTATCAGCCTAGACCTCGATCTCGAGGGCGATCGGCGCGTGATCGTCCGCCGCCGAACGGCCGCCCGTGGAGCCATTGACGGGAGGCTGCTCGTCATCTAGGAAGCTGGCTGCATGGGCAGTCTCGATCGCCTGACCGATCTCACCCAGGGTCATCATCTCCGTGCGCAGCAGGAGCGCCATCTCGTCGCGCAGGTGCGAGCGCAGCATCTCCGGACCATCGGTCGAGAGGGTGAACGACACCGAGTTGTCGATCAGCGAACGCAGGATGAAGCGCATCTCGGCCACGTTCCGAACCACCCGGGTCGTCAGGTTGGAGGAGGGGCACACCTCGAGCACGATGCCGCGTTCCCGCAGCATCCCCATCACGGCCGGGTCGTAGACGCTCTTGACGCCATGACCGATGCGCGTCGGCTCGAGCGTCTCGATCGCATCGCGCACCTCCTCCGGTCCGCCCGTCTCGCCCGCGTGCACCGTCACGCCCAGCCCGGCGCGCCGGCACTCATCGAACAGGTCGCGGTAGTCGCTGAAGCGGAAGCTCGGATCGACGGGCCCCGCGATGTCGACCGCCACCACGCCGCGGCTGTGCCAGCTGATCGCCTTGGCGGCGATGATCTCGTTGAGGTCATGGCTGAAGGCACGGTCGAGGCAGAGGATGAGGCCGGCCCGAACCTGCGGGTATTCGAGCACCGCACGGTCCATGCCCCGCACCGCCGCGGCGATGATGTGGTCGAGGTCCTGCTCGCCGCCCCGGTTGCGCTTCATCGGGTTGAAGCGCAGCTCGATGCGGGTGATGTTGCTCTTGCGATAGGCGCCACCGATCACCTCGTAGACGCTGCGCTCGACCGCGATCGGGCTCGACTGGATCAGTTCGGTCCAGTGAAAGAGGTCGAGGTAGGCGTCGAAGGAGCGGCGGCGGCGCCCGACGGTGATCAGGTCCCGGAATGCCCAGTAATCCTTGGTCGGCAGCCGGATCCCCTGGGCGTGTGCGATCCCCCACATGATGGCCGGGGTAACCGCGGCACCGAGATGGACGTGAAGCTCGGTGAGCGGGATACGGGGGTCGAGCCGGGGACGGGGCATCTTCCTCGAAGGGCGACGATTTGGCCGAGTGTAGCGCAGCTCCGCGATCCGGCGTCGCCTCGGGCCGATGCTAGAATCGCGGTGCCATGGAGCTCATCCGGGATGTCATCAATTTCATCGCGACGGGCCTCGGTGGCCTCACCGCGACCCTGACGCCGTACGCGTTCATCGGCATGGTCGGGCTTTACCTGCTGTGGGTCGTGATCGGGTATCTGCGCGTCTCGCAGGTCAGTGTCCAGGCCGAGTCGTCGACCCTCCCGGCCCTCCCGCTGCCCCGCGCGCCAGATGGCGCGATCGACGTGCCGCGGGGTGTTCCGTACTGTCCCAATGACGGCCTCCGCTACCCCGCCGGCGCGCGCTTCTGCACGCAATGCGAGGCAGACCTGCTCGCCTCGTGCGCGAACTGCGGTGCAACGATTCGCGCCGCCGATGAGTCCTGCTACCGATGCGGCACCCACGCCACCCTGGCGGCCACATCGGACTGAGCGCCGCCGCCTGACCCTCCGTCCGGCGGGCCGCTGGCACGGAGGACCCAACGCATGACCGGATCCTCGGCCCTCCTGGTCGCGGCGCTCATCACGCTGCTCGGCACTTCGGCCATCGGCATCGCGGCGGCCGTCGCCGCCATCGCTCGCAGCCCCCGGATCGTGCCTGCAAACGGCGCGTCCGATGCCGCGGCGCAGCGCATCAGCGGCTCGACCACCGCCCTGGCGGGCACGGTCCTGGCGGCGATCCTGCTGTTCGGCTCCCTCGCGGCCCGCACGGCGGTCACCGGCCACGCGCCCTGGTCCAACCTGCACGAGTTCAGTGCGGCGTTCGCATTCGCGCTGCTGGTCGTCTTCATCGGCCTGGCCATTCGCAGGCCGATCGCCGGGCTGACGCCCGCCGTGGCCCTGCTGGCGGCCGCCCTGCTGGGAGTCTCGCTCCTGCAGCCGGACGAGGTGCGACCGCTCGTGCCCGCGCTCCAGGCTCCCCTGCTGCTGACCGTCCACGTCGGGGCCGCCATGCTGGCGTACGCGATTGGTGCGGTCGCCTTCGCGGCCGCCCTGGGCGAGATCGTGCAGCGCGCCACGCGCGACGGCATCGCCTCGCTGCCCTCGGCCTCCGTCTGCCGCGCGGCTTCGCATCGAGCTGCGATCCTTGCATTTCCGGTCCTGACCGCCGCGATCGTGCTGGGATCGGTCTGGGCAAACCTCGCGTGGCGCTCCTATTGGAACAACGACCCAAAGGAGCTCGCGGCGGCCGCAACCTGGCTCGTATACGGCGGCTACCTGCACGTGGCCGGCCGACGGGACCGTTGGGCCGCGACGGCACCGTGGCTGCTGGTGCTGGGCTTCGCCGCGATCCTCTTCACCTGGCTCGGGGCAGGACTGATCTTCGTCGGCCAGCACTCCTACGCCGGAGCCTAGCCGCGTGCCCGCGACTGCCGGCGTTTGGGTCAGTCGGAGAGGACCGACCTGGCGTAGGCCTGGATCTCGGGCACGTTCGGGATCATCACCCATCCGCGCGTGCTGTTCGGCTCGAACCCCACGAACAGTGAGAACCGCGGCGGCTCGAGGACGATGCCGCTCACCTCGGCCGAGGTCGAGCGACGACCGATTTCGAGCACGGTCGGCAGCTCGTCCAGGACCATGTCGGTCTCGAGGGAGCCGAGCAGCTCCGCGGTAACCATGAGCTCTCCCAGCCCTGCGTCGAGCCACTTGCGAGCCAGCGCGACGATCACCTGCTGCTGGCGCCCGGCGCGGCCATAGTCCGAATCGACCCGCGTCCGGCTGAAGCTGAGCGCCTGGGGCCCGTCGAGGTGAGCCGGTCCTGGCTCGAGGAACAGATCCACCTTGGAATCGGAGAGGCGCGTCTTGACCTCGACGTCGACCCCGCCGACCGCGTCGACCATCGATGCGAAGCCGTCCATGTCGATCTGGACATATCGGTCGATCGGCACACCCAGGAGAGTCGCCATGGCGCCACGCAGGGTCTCGATCCCGAACCGCTGCGCGATCTCATTCACCTTGCCGTGGTAGATCGAGCCGTCGGGCATCGGGATGTCAACCGTGTCGCGCGGCAGCGACAGCATCGCGATGCGCGACTTGTCGGCACTGACGCTGACAACCATCAGCGCGTCGGTGTTCACGTCCTCCCCTCGTTCTCGCCGGGTGCGGTTCGAGTCCGACCCCACCACCAGTACCGTGAAGCGTCGGGCGAGCATCGCTTGGTCGAGGGGGATGGGAGTGGGGCTCGCCACCGGCGTGGGGCTCGGGCTCGGGGTCGGCTCGGCGCTCGGCGAGAGGCTCGGGGACGCCGACGCACATCCGGCCAGGAGGAGCGCCGCAGGCATCATCCGCAGCCTCATGGCAGGCCCGCCACCTGCGCCAGCACGCGTTCAGGGTCCATGGTCGGCTCGTCACAGGCATAGCCACGACACACATAGGCGGTTGCCAGGCCGTCGCGTGCCGTCTTTCCCTCGAAGAGGGGCCAGACCGCCACGGAGTCGTTGGGGGGGAGTGGCGCGATGACCAGGTCCGGCTGGTATGGCCCGGCGGCCGCTCGTCGCAGCACGACCGCGAGCGGGTCATCGAGGTCGCCGGCGATGACGGCGTCGATCGGCTCGCCAAGGGAACGGTCCGCCGCGGCAAGCAGCCTTCCGAACTGGGCGGGGTGCCGTTCCAACGCGACACTCGCAGCACGCAGGATGCTGCGGGCACGGCGATCGTGATCCGGCTCGCCGGTGTGCAGCGCAAGCCGCAGGAGGACGTCCGCGGCGACCGAATTGGCGGCCGGCGTCGCCCCGTCGGCCAGCGATCGTGGCCGGGCGACGATCCGGTCGTGCTCATCGCTCGTGTCGAAGAAGGTGCCGCTGGCCTCGTCCCAGAAATCGACGACGGCACGATCCATCAGCGCGGCAGCCAGCTCGAGGTCCGCCACCTCCCCCAGCGCCGCGTGAGCGGCCAGGAGCCCGTCGGCGACGTGCGCATAGTCCTCGCAGAAGGCCGGCGTATGCGCCGTCCCGCCGCGAGCCGTGCGCCAGAGTCGTCCCTCGTCACGCAGCAGGTGAGCGCGGATGAAGCGCACGCATGCGCGGGTCGCGTCGGCGAAGCGATCGTCGCCGAGTACCAGGGACCCAACCGCGAGCGCTCGCAGCGCCATCCCGTTCCAGGCGGCCAGCTGCTTGTCATCGCGGCCCGGCCGGATCCGCTGCCCTCGCGCTACGAGGAGCGCGCCCCGGGCGCGGTCGAGCACCTCTCGTGTGGGAGCCGCGGCCCCGGCGACATGCAGGATCGAGCGGCCCTCCCAGTTGCCGCCCGGCACGACCCCCCAATACTCGGCGGCAGCCTGTGCCTCCTCAGCGTCCAGCCCCGCTGCGCGCAGGATCTCGACGAATTGGTCGAGGTCCCAGGTGTAGAAGCGGCCCTCCTCGCCCTCGCTGTCGGCATCGAGCGCCGACGCGAAGCCACCGTCCTCGGTCGCCAGCTCACGAATCATGAACTCCAGGGTCCGGCGCGCGACCTCTGCGTAGCGCTGCTGGCCGGTGGCGCGGAACGCCTCCAGGTAGGCGTGCGCCAATTGCGCGTTGTCGTAGAGCATCTTCTCGAAGTGTGGCACCAGCCAGCGGGCATCGGTGCTGTAGCGAGCGAAGCCACCCGCGACCTGGTCGTGGATCCCGCCGTCCGCCATGCGGTCGAGCGTGAACGTGACCATCTGCAGGACATCTGCGTCCCTGCCGCGTCGCCATGCCCGCAGCAGGAATTCGAGCGTCATGGGCGCCGGGAACTTCGGCGCGCCGCCAAAGCCGCCGTGCTGCGGGTCGAACGACTCCGCCAGGCGGGCTGCAGCGACGTCGAGCTGCTTGCGCTCGACCTCGTTCCTGCCCGGCTGCACTTCGAGCTGCTCACGCAGGTGCACAGCCAGCTGCCGCCCCTGCTCGACGACCTCGTCGCGGCGATCACGGTATGCCTCGGAGATCGCTCCGAGCACGCGCGGGAAGCCCGCCATCCCGTGTCGGTCCTCGGGCGGGAAATAGGTGCCGCCAAAGAACGGCTCGAGCGCCGGCGTCAGGAACACGCTCATCGGCCATCCGCCGCTGCCGGTCAGAGTCTGGACTGCGGCCATGTAGACGTCGTCGAGGTCCGGGCGCTCCTCGCGATCGACCTTGATCGCCACGAAATCCCGGTTCAGCTGCGCGGCGACGACCTCATCCTCGAATGACTCGTGCGCCATGACGTGGCACCAGTGACAGGCCGAATAGCCGATCGACAGGAAGATCGGCTTGTCTTCGGCGCGAGCGCGTTCGAGTGCCTCGGGGCCCCACGGATACCAGTCGACCGGGTTCGTCGCGTGCTGGAGGAGGTACGGGCTCGTCTCCTTGGCAAGTCGGTTGGTCATGCGGGGGGCCGCTCGCTGGCGAACTGCTCGGCGTAGAGACGCGCGTACAGGCCCTCGTGGCGCACCAGCTCGCCGTGCGTCCCGCGTTCAACGATCCGCCCGCGGTCGAAGACGAGGATCAGGTCGGCTCGCAGGATGGTCGAGAGTCGGTGCGCGATGGCGATGGTGGTGCGCCCCTCCATCAGGCCGGCCAGCGCCCCCTGGATCAGCCGTTCGCTGACCGTGTCGAGCGCGCTGGTCGCCTCGTCGAGGAGGAGGATGCGCGGATCCTTGAGGAGGACGCGGGCGATCGCCACGCGCTGCTTCTCGCCCCCCGAGAGCTTGTAGCCGCGCTCCCCGACAATGGTGTCATAACCGTCGGGCAGCTCCATGACGCGGTCGTGCATCGCCGCCGCGCGCGAGGCCGCCTCGATCGCCTCCATGGTCGCGTCCGGCTTGGCGTAGCGCAGGTTGTCCAGGACCGATGCGTGGAAGAGGTACGTCTCCTGCGTCACCACCCCGATCTCGCGCCCCAGCGACTCGAGCCGGACCTGGCGCACGTCGATGCCGTCGATCTCGACGGCACCCTCGCTGACATCGTACAGGCGCGGGATCAGGTAGGTGGTCGTCGTCTTCCCCGCTCCGGAGGGTCCGACCAGGGCGACCAGCTGGCCGGGCATCGCCTCGAAGTCGATCTCGTCCAGGCCAAACGGGCGAACGGGGATCGGCACCGCGCGGCCCTCCGCCTCGGCCTGCTCGACCTCGGCGGCGACCGCCACCGCGGCAGGTGGCGACGGGTAGCGGAACCTGACCTTGCGAAATCTGACATCGCCGCGGAGCGTGGCGGGGTCGAGGGTGACCGCATCTGGCGCGTCGCGGATCTCGGGCTCCATCTCGAGGTACTCGAAGATCCGGTCGAAGAGGGCGAGGGCGCCCTGGATCTCGACCTGCACGTTGAGCAGCTGGCCGAGCGGGAAGAAGAGGCGGCTCTGGAGTGTCGTGAAGGCGACGATGGTGCCGATGCTGACGTTCGTGTCGCCGCCGATGATGAGCGAGCCGGCCAGCAGGTAGACGAACGCGGGCGCGATCGAGAAGAAGGTGCCGATCATGGCGAAGAACCAGCGCCCGATCATCTGCTGGCGGATCTGCAGGTCGCCCAGGCGTCGGGACTCACGGCCGAACTTCTCGATGCTGGCCTGCTGCTGCCCGAACGTCTTCGAGAGAAGGATCCCCGAGACCGAGAGCGACTCCTGGGTGATGGCGCTCACCTCGGCCAGCGACTTCTGGGTGAGGCCGCTGACCACGCGCCGCACCTTGCCGACGCGGTAGGTGATGTACGCGAAGACCGGCAGCATGCCGAGGCTGAGGATCGTCAGCCGCCAGTCGAGGATCAGCATCGCGATCACGGTGGTGGCGACGGTCGCGAAGTTGGCCAGCAGCGAGGCGGCCGTATCGGTCACCACCGACTGCACCCCATTGACATCGTTGCCGATGCGGCTCTGGATCTCGCCGGTCCGTGTCTCGGTGAAGAAGCGGAGCGGCATCCATTGGAGGTGCGTGTACAGGGCCAGCCGCAGGTCGTCCATCACCCGCTGCCCGACCACGTTCGACAGGTACGACTGCCAGACGCCCAGCAGGCTGGTGCCGATCGGCAGCACGATCATGAGTCCGGCCTGCAGGTAGAGGAGCCCCAGGTCCTGCGGCCCGGTCAGGTTGTCGATGATCAGCTTCAGCAGGATCGGGTTGATCACGCCGATGCTGACTGTGACCACGATCAGGCCGGCGATCCACGCCAGGCGCAACCGGTATGGCCGGAAGAAGCCGACGATCTGGCGGAAGGTGGCGGGGGCGCTCCCCGGCCGCGCGCGGAGGTCCGGCTCGCCACCGCCGCCCCAGTGCCCGCCGCGCATCATCAGTCGATCACGATCGAGAGGAAGGCATTGGCGAGCGGCAGGCCAACCGGCGCCCCAAGCTCCGTGGCTCGCACCCGGACGCGCGCCTCGGTCGCGGCCGGATCGGGAATCTGGCTCGCGTGGCAGAGGAGCGCCGCCAGGCCGACCTCGAAGGTCTGGGAGACGTCGACGAAAAGGTTCGGCTGCTCCACGCCGGAGACCAGCACCTGGCGCACCTTCCACGGCTCCAGGCCCTCACCGATGAGCTCCGGGAAGTTGAGACGGTCGCGCGCGGCGGGATAGACCGCGGCCAGCGTCGCCTCCCCGGTGGCGAGATGGTCCGGATGGCCGATGAACGGGTTCCCGTCCTGTCGCCGCACCGGGTTCTGGGCGATGACCAGCTCAGGGCGGAAGCGCCGGATCTGCCGCACGATTTCGCGTCGCAGGTCGAGGCTGGGCGTTAGGTATCCATCCGGGTAGCCGAGGTGAACGATCTCAGAGACGCCAAGCCGATCCGCGGCGGCTCGCTGCTCGGCCTCGCGGGTGGCGGTCAGCTGCGCCGATGTCACCGTCGGGTCTTCGGTCCCCTTGCCGCCATCAGTCGTCACAACGTAGTCGACGCGCGTCCCGGAGGCCGTCAGGTGCGCGATGGTCGCCGCTGCGCTGAACTCGGCATCATCGGGGTGGCTGAAGATCACCAGGGCTCGGTCGAGCGGTTTGATCAGCTCGTCGCGTTCAGAATCGGGCATTGCTGCGAAGCATCGTAGCGCGAACCGGCGCCCCGGCCCCGCGCGACCGATTGACCGCCCCAGCCGCGTGTCCGCATACTACCCCCGAGTATGACCAGCGAGACCGGCCACGACCATTTCCGTCACGCCTATACCAAGGACCGCGGGGAGTTGCTGAACCGGCTGCGGCGGATCGAGGGCCAGGTCCGGGGCATCGCTCGGCTGGTGGAGGACGAGGCGTACTGCCTGGACATCCTCCAGCAGGTCGAGGCCATGACGGCGGCCGCCGACTCCGTGGCGCTCCTGCTCCTCGAGGATCACATCGACGGCTGCCTGACCCATGCCATCAAGACCGGTCAGGGCGAGCCATACGTGGACGAGGTGATGACGGTGGTGCGGCGCGCCCTGGGCAGGCGATCAGCACGCCCGAAGGGGCCGCGGGCCTGAAGAGTGGGAGTGCCGCGGGGGGGAACCACGACACTCCCAATGGCGAGTCTACCGCGCAGGCGGAGGGATCGCCCGACTACTCCCCGAACATCGTGAGCTGCTCCCCGCCACGCTCGATCAGCGGGTCGAGCCCGAGCACCGGCTCCAGCCAGTCGAGGCTCGCGCCATCGCGAGCGGCGAGTCCCTCGAGGTGCTGCCACTTGAGGAAATGCCAGTTCTGACGAGCGACCTCCGCTCTCAGCCACGGCGATCGGTCCAGCTTGAGTCGGAGCAGCTCGGTCCGCTCGGCAGGGAAGACGCAGAAGCGCGCCTGGTGGTCGGTCGGCTCGATCTGGCATCCACGGCGCAGGATCGGGTCTCCGATCATGGCGGTCCACTCGACGTCGAACATGAACGCCATCCTGCCGCGCACGTACCAGATCGCGTCGAGCGCCGCCAGCATCTCCGCCGCGGCGCGCACGATGAGCGGCAGGTACGCGCGCCGTTCATCCTCGCGCAGGCGTTCGAGGAGGGTTGCGCCGGCATACGGGCGGTCGTGCTCACGGCGACCGACCCACGCACGAAGGCCGAGGCGATGGCCGTAGTCGACCAGCGTGCCGATGATCCGGGCGTGGTCCTCCTGCCGCGCCGCGAGATCCTCCTCGGTGCGCAGCAACCCCTTCTCGCCAACCGAGGCGTAGGCCGCCAGGCAGGCCCGCACCAGCTCCTCGTCCGGCGCGTCCAGCCCGGGGAAGAGGACGAAGATCCGTTCCAGGAAGGCATGCTCATCGAGGCGCCCCGCCGTGGTCAGGATGGAGAAGGTGGCCCACTCGACCCGATCCGCCAGCGGCGCCTCGTCCAGCTCCGGCAGGCGAAGCCACCACAGGGGGCGGTCGAGATCGCCGATGCGGACCAGCGATGGGTGATCGTCGCGCGCCAGCTCCTCGCGCAGCAGGGTGGCGAGCAGGTTCGGCCCGCGCTCGGGTCGCTCCTCGGGCGGCACATCCTTCGCGTCGCCATCGGCGACCTCCTGCGCCGGGCCGCGGGAGGCTGCGAGGCGCGCCAGCAGGCCCGAGCCCTGCAGCTCCACGATGACCGCCGCGCCGACACGCATCAGGCCCGCCGGCTCGCCGCGACGCCTGAGCAGTGCGGTCACCGCACGGTCGATCGCGGCCGCGAGCTCCGGGTACGTGAGGTGCCCGTCCTCGGCTCCCAGCTGGAGCGGGGTCGCCTCGATGACCCGGCGCAGGTGATCCTCGGCGGACGTCTTTCGAAAATGCAGCGCCATCGCATCGCCGGAGCGAACCGATTCTCGATGAACCACGTCGACCAGCTCGAGGTCGGCGGCCGCCCCCGCCACGGCGGCTGCCAGCACCCGATCGAGCTCCCCGCCCTCGATCAGCAGGTTGCACCAGCCACCCGGCTTGAGGGCCCCGGCGGCCGACGCCATGGCGTGCCGCATGGCGGTTGCCTCGGCTGGCTCTCCCTCTCCGTGCGCCGCTCCAAACAGCGGCTCCAGCCGGAGCGTCTCCGCCGCCTCGCGCCCGAGCAGCCAGGCCGTGGCGAGGTACTCGAAGCTCATCTCGTCCACGCTCCCCGCGGGCGGCGGCGAGCCGAGGACCAGGTCGACGCCATCCGGCGGCAAGTACTGCCCAACCACGGCGGGCCGGCATCGGATCCAGAGCACGTTGGCCGCACCGACCCCTCCCAGCTCGTCCAGGTCCGCGGCGAAGCGGGCGGGACGACGATCCCGGCCGAGGGCGATGATCGCCGTCCGCACGTCGTGCACCGCCGCCTCGAAGAGGCGCCACACGTTCACCTCGCGCTGGTGACGGGACGCCGGCTGGCGCACGTGTCCACCGCTGATGCGGAGCGAGGCGACTCGGCCGGGGTACCCGTTCAGGCGGCTGCCGGGCAGGAGGCAGGCCGCCAGTGCCAGCCGGAAGACCGCGGCCAGCGACGGCTCCCGGAATTCAGCGTCGATCTTGTTGGCAATCGTCTGGAGCGCATACAGGTTGCGGGGGGTGTACAGGTCGAGCAGCTCATCGACCAGCTCGGTACGCCCATCCAGGACCGGGAACCGGTCGCGCAGCTGCTGATAGTGAAGGCTCTGCCGGACGTCAGTGGCCGGTGGCGCGGCGGGGTCGGGGTGGACGGTCGAGGCGTAGTGCGGGCGTCCGGCACGAAGCGACCCGGTGGGTGGATCAGGTGTCGCGGGGGCCAGCGACGGGGGTCCGCCGACCTCGCCGATCGGCGCTGCCGGGTCGTCCTCCGGGTCGGGCTCCGCGGTCAGCCCAACAGGGGCGGGCGGGAGGTCATCCTCGAGGTCGGCTGCAGGATGGCCGACCGGCAGCACCGGCTCCGGCTCCACCGCCCGGTCGATCCCGAGCTTGGCAAGGTCGGCGTCGTCGATCGGAGCGACCCGCTCCTGGGGACCGCCGATGGAGACGTCGCAGTTCGGGCAGTGATAGATCTTGCGGCCCGGTGCGTCACCATCGCGAGGCCAGATGAACTGCTCCCCGACCACGGGCCGACGACAGGTCGAGCAGCGGGTGGCGTAGAGCTCTTCCAGATGCTGGCGCAGTGGCACGTCCACGCGCCGCGAGGCAGAGAGCTGGGCGAAGGCCGCATCAAGAGCGCTCGGCTCCGGGGCCAGCAGGAACGCCTGGCCCGCCAGCTGCGCGAATGGCGAGGGATCGGCCGCAACGACCCGCATGCCGTGGGCGATCGCGCGGCGAGCGGTCCAGCCCGTGCCGGCCCATGGATCGAGGACCGTGTCGCCCGCCCGGCCAAATGCCGTCAGCTCGGCGTCGAGCTGATTGTCGGCCGGCGAGGGGAAGTAGCGCTCCAGAAGTGCGAGTCCGGGGAGACGGCGTGGAAGAACGACGTGATCCAGTCGCTTCCGTTCGGCCTCGCTCAATCGGGCTCCTACGGTTCTTCGAGCAGCTCTTCCTCGACGTCGGGTTCGGCGGAGAATTCCGGAAGGCTGGTGTCGAGCTCCTCGACCTCCTCCGTCTCCTCCTCCACCTCCTCGGACTCCTCCTCGTCATCGTAGCGGAGCGCCGTGCCCTTGATGTACGGTCGGACGTCACCCGGCCGTCCGGTCGCGCTACCGGGAAAGCTGACCTTGCCGAAGTTGGCCGGATCGGCGAACGCCTCGTGGATGATCACCCGCACCTCGTCACGATCGACGGTGGTGATGGCTGCCTCGTAGCGGTTGCCGGCCTTCATGAGCTTGGCGAGCCGTGCGCCGATGCGAGGCTCGACCTGGCCCACCTCCACCTCGCCGACGCGCGCAACCAGCAGGGCCCCCTCCAGCGCCAGCTCGACCGCGTCGCCGGCCGAGAGTGAGGCGAGCTGCTTGGCTGGGATCAGGTTGATGAGGCGAGCGTGGCCGGTCTTCCCCATCTCCTCGATGAAGTGCGAGGCCAATGCCTTCTCCTGCTTTCCATCCCCCACCGCCGACGCGTCGCCGCCGCCGGCGATGACCCGCAGCCGGCCCACGTTCCGCTCGGCGATGCGGTTGGTGGCATCGCGCGCCAGGGCTCCCTGGTATGCGTCCAGCGCCTCCGCGTGACGCCCCAGCTCGGCGAGCGCCTTTCCCAGCCGGTTGTACGCGTCGGTGTCGCCACCCAGCTCAAGGATCTGCTGGTTGCTGGAGACCGCCCCCTCCCATTCCCCGCGCGTCGCCTGCCCGATGGCGACATCGGTGAGATGCCTGCGCTGGCGGTTGATGGTCTCCGTCTCGTCGAGCGTCATCGTCTCCCCAAGCTCAATTTGAGGCGGTCAATGGTGCGGAAATTGCCCGTGCGGCGGGGCCACCAGGCCGAAGGGCGCCTTGTTGTAGCAGAGCCCGAGAGGGGTGTCAACGCGCGCCGAGGCTGGGGACGCGGGACGCGCAGCTCAACCCGGAAGTCCTCGATCCCCATCGACTGGATCGGCCCGTCACACCGCAGACACAGGTCAGGAGAGCCGCCGGTTGGCGTCGCCTCGGTCATGCCGGCTTCAGGAGGAGCGCGACCAGCAGCCCGAGCAGCGCGAGGCTGCCGAACTCGAGTGCCACCGCCCTCGTGCGCGCGCCGTTGCCCAGCGCTTCGGCCGCGCCTGCCCACGCGTGAAAGCCCAGCGCGAGGACCGCTGAGCCGACCACGCCGGGGAGGTGCAGCAGCGCCAGGCTGGCGCCGAGCTGGGCAATTGCCAGCAGGTGCAGTGCGGCCTGGCCGACCGCCTCCACCCCGTACCGCCCGCGCAGCTCGGCCGCGCGCAGCGCGGGCACCGCGGCCGCAATCACCACCAGCAGCACGGCCGGCGGCCAGGACGCGGCCGGAAAGCTGGCCGCGATTCCTGCGGCCGCAGCGAAGACGATCCCCACCAGGGTGAGGTCGATGCTCAGCCGCGGTGATCGGCCCTCAGGCAGCCGCAGCTCGTACCACAGCACGCCGAACAGGAGCAGTGCGACCACCGGGGCACCCAGCAGCTGCGCGGTCGGGCTCAGCATCTGGCCAAGGAGGGTGAGGGCCACGCCTGCCACCGGGAAGGTCGCATATCTCGCGAAGCCGAACCGGGAACGGACCGGGCCGATGACCCACACCGCACCCATCCCGCCGATCGCCAGCTGACCGGCGATCGCCACGGCCAGCCAGAAGGCCGGCGCGAACCAGCCGTAGACAACCAGGCCGGCCATCACCGCGGCCAGCACGATCGTTTCGGGGCGCTCGATGCGGCGCCCGATGATCCACAGCCCCTCGCGGCGCGCGTCGGTGGCGGTCATCCCACCAGCTCCAGCAGCTCGTCGGCGGTGCGGGTACCGACCACCTGCGCGGGCGTCAGCCACGCGCGTCGCGCGACCGAGACCGCGTAGCGGAGCTGGTCGAGCTCCTCGGTGCGATGCGCATCGCTGGCCAGGGTGAGTCGCACGCCCGCCTGGCCGGCCGCGCGAGCCAGGGCGTCGTCGAGATCAAGGCGGGGGCTGCCGTTCAGCTCCAGCGCCGTGCCGGTGCGGGCCGCGGCCTCGAAGACGCGCGGCCAATCGAGGGCGATCGGGTCGCGGCGATTCACGATTCGCCCGGTGGGATGTGCAATGACGTCGACGTTCGGGTTGTCGATCGCCGCCAGCGTGCGACGGGTGAGCTGCTCGGTCGACTGCCCGCGGGCGGTGTGCACGCTTGCCACCACGACGTCAAACCGGGCCAGCAGGTCATCGGGATAGTCGAGGGTCGCATCGGCACGGATCTCCATCTCGGTGCCGTGCAGGATACGGAACGGCGCAAGCTCGCCATTCAGCCGGCTGATCTCCTCGCGCTGCTCGGTCACTCGCTCGACGGTCAGGCCACGCGTGATGCCGAGCGACGGTGAGTGATCGGTCAGGACGATCCAGGCGCGGCCGAGGTCGCGCGCCGCGCGAGCCATCACCTCGATCGAATCGACCCCATCGGTCCAGTCCGAGTGCACGTGGGTGTCGCCGCGTAGATCGGTCATGTTGACGAGGTCGGGCAGGCGGTCGGCCAGCGCGGCCTGGATCTCGCCGCTGTCCTCGCGCAGCTCGGGCGGGATCAACAGCAGGCCGAGCCGCTCGTAGACCTCTTCCTCGGTGGCAATCGGTTGCAGCTCACCGCTCTCGACGACCTTGAAGCCCTTCTCGGAGAGCGACAGGCCGCGCTCGAGCGCCATGCCACGCAGGGCGACGTTGTGCTCCTTGCTGCCGGTGAAGTGGACCAGGTGGCTGCCCCAGGCGGCCGGCGGACAGACCATCAGGTCGACCTGCGGCCCCTCGGCCAGCACGATGCTCGACTTGTCCGTGCCCGCGCTGAGCACGTGTTCCACGGTCGTCAGGCTGTCGAGGGCACGGATCAGGCGTGCGGGATCATCGGTCGCAGCAAGCAAGTCGAGATCCCCGATCGTCGCCTTTCGGCGCCGCAGCGATCCCGCCGGCTCGATGGCGCGCACGCCGCGGACCTCCCGCAGCTGATCGACCAGGCCGGACATCAGCGCATCGGCGTCGTGCAGGAGCAGGCGGGTACCCCGCGAGGCCAGGCGGGCCATGGCGGCGAGGATGTTCTCCTCGGTCCGGGCCGAGAGCCCTTTCAGGCTGCGAAGCGTCCCCGCCTCCGCGGCAGCCCGCAGCGCCTCGACGGAATCGATCCCCAGCTCGTCGTGGAGTTGCTTCACGGTTCGCGGCCCGACCCCGGGGATCTTCAGGATCTCCAGCAGCCCGCTGGGAACCTGGGCACGCATGCGGTCGTAATACGCCAGCTGTCCGGTGGTTGCCAGCTCCGCCAGCTTGGTGCTCAGTGCCGGGCCGGCTCCTGGGATCTTGGGGGGATCATCGGCCTGGAAGAGATGAGCGACGTCATCGGGCCAGCGCTCAACCGCATCTGCGACACGTCGATACGCGACCGCCTTGTAGACCAGCTCGCCCGAGATCTCCAGCATGTCGGCGATCTCGTTGAATACCCGCGCCATGTCCGCGTTGCTGATGAGGGTGGGGTCAGTGCGTGAGATCGCGCGGGGCCGAGGCATCGGGCCATTCTAGGGGCACGGAAAAGCGGCCCAGTCCCGGGCGAGGGGCTGGACCGCTCTGTTTGGGGCGGGTTAGCGCTTGGTGATGCGCAGGACGCGCAGCAACGAGGCGCCAAGGCCGCGGCCGTCGCGCTCGCGGATCGGCTCCGTGGAGTGCGTGCGGCGGCGTGCCTCGTAGAGAATCTCATTCTGTCGCAGATTTGCGAGCAGTCCGAGATATGTTCCTCGGCTCATTTGAAACCTCCTGGGTTGGGTATCGCGAGTGGTGCTCGAGATCTGCTGTAACTTATTTATGCCGTATGAACGGTTACAGCGGTTACTGTACGCGGATCGAGGTAACTTGTCAAGCGCTGTACAATGGTTACATGGCACTTGATGGTACTGCCCCCAACGAGCCCGACCAGGCCGAGGAGCTCTTCATTTCCTTCGGCAACACGCTCGAATACGAGCGGGGCGAGCCCGTCGACGCCGTGCCCGACATGAGCTCGCTGCTGACGTGGCTGCGAGAGCGCCGCCTCATCAGCGGCCGGGGGATGGCCGTCGAAGCCGCGCATCTTCGGCGCGACCCCGAGGAGACCGCGCGGCGAATCGAGCGGTTCCACCATCTGCGCGAGGTCCTGCACCTCATCGCCGCGCAGGTGACCGAGACCGGCCACCCGACGAGCGAGCAGCTGCGCGACCTCAACCACATCCTTCGCCACGGGCTCCATTACCACCAGGTCGAGCGCGATCCGGATGGCACTCGCTACACCTTCGCCCAGGTCGGCGACCGGCTCGACCAGGCGCGCGCCACCATCGCCAGCTCACTTGCCCAGTTCCTGGCCGATGACGCGCCGTCGCGCCTGCGGGTCTGCGCCAACGCCGGCTGCCGGTACCTTTTCATCGATCGCTCCCGAACCGGGAGGCGACGGTGGTGTGACATGCGCACGTGCGGTAACCAGGCAAAGGTTGCGCGACATCGTGCTCGCGCTCGGGATCAGCTCAATGAAACACCGGCCAGCGTTTCCTGAGGGGTTCCGCGGGCACCGAGCGCGGTCTAGAATCAGGAGGACGCGACAGCGGCTTCGGCCAGCTGTCGTGCCGCGGAGAACGCAGCGAGGCGTAGCACGATCCAAGGTGGATGCCGGTTCCGATAGCCGAATCTGCGCGCGCCCGAGGCCGATGGCCGGGGCGAGGGTGACCGCCTAGCGTCGACCTCGCCGCTCGCGCGCGTCACGTCCCATCCGACGCCAGAGCGAGGTGGTCGTCTCATGCTCTTCCTCAGCCGGCTGGTCGGCCGTCCGGTTCGCGACCGGAACGGCGAGTCCCTCGGCAAGCTGCGCGATCTGATCGTGGCTCTCGGCGAACAGTACCCGCCGGTCACGGGGCTGGTGGTTCGGGTCACCGGCGGTCGCGACATCTTTCTGCCCTGGACCGATGTCGAGGAGATCGACGCCGAAGGGGCGCGCCTGCGCACCACGCGCATCGACATGGCCAGCTTTCGCCAGCGCCCGAATGAGATTCGCCTCTGGCTCGACCTGCTCGACAAGCAGATCGTCGACGTCGAGGATCGCAAGATCGTTCGCGTCAATGACATCCAGCTCGCACCGGTCGAGGCGCGGCTGCGCCTGGTGGCGGTTGACGTGGGGCTGGCGGGCATCCTCCGTCGGCTCGGGCTCTCCGGCCCTGGCGAGCGGCTGGCGCGGGCGCTGCACCTCGAGCCGGAGAACTACATCGAGTGGGAGGACGTCGACCCGGTGGAATCGAGCGTCTCGAGCCTGAAGCTGCGCGTTCCACACGAGGCGCTCGGCACGCTTCACCCGGCGGACGTGGCCCACATCGTCGAGCAGCTGGCGCCGCGCGATCGGGCCGGGATCCTCGCCGCGCTGGACGACGAACGAGCCGCCGACGTCCTCGAGGAGCTGGCAGCGGACGACCAGGTCGACCTGCTCGAGGCGCTCCCCCCGGAGAAGGCAGCCGACATCCTGGAGGAGATGGGGCCGGACGAGGCCGCCGACCTGGTCGCCGACCTCTCGGAAGAGCGCCAGGAGCAGCTGCTCGGCCTGATGGAGCCGGAGGAGGCATCCGATGTCCGCGAGCTGCTCGCCTACGGCGAGGAGACCGCCGGCGGCCTGATGACCACCGACTTCATCACCGTTACGCCCGAGATGACCGCCGAGCAGGTCATCGAGCGGCTGCGTGAGCTGCATCCGGATGCCGACCACGTCTATTACCTGTACGTGACCGATGCCGAGGGGATGCTGGTCGGCACCATCACGCTGCGTGGCTTGATCGTCGCGGCGCCGGAGACGGCGGTGCGCGAGTTCATGCGGCCCGAACCGATCAGCGTGGGCGTCGACCTCGATGCGGAAGAGGTGGGAGCCGCTATCGCGCGCTATAACCTGCTGGCGCTGCCGGTGGTCGACGGAGAGGGCCGCATGCAGGGGATCGTGACCGTCGACGACGCCCTCGAGCGCGCGCTGGGCGAGGGTTGGCGCAAGCGCCTCCCGGAGATCTACGAGCCGGCCGAGGATCGGTAGGCGACGTGACCCGGCGCCTGGCACTCCCCCGCCCCATGCGGCGCGCACAGCGCTCCCTCCGCGAGCGCCTGCCGAACTTCCGCGTCCATCGGTCCGGGGTGCTGGCCTTCCTCGGCGTGATGGGACCCGGATTGGTTGCCGGTCTGGCCGGCAACGACGCGGGTGGGATCGCCACCTACAGCGTCCTCGGGGCGGAGACGGGCCTCTCGCTGCTCTGGATCTTCCCGATCACGACCATCCTGCTGGTGGTCGTTCTCGAGATGGCGGCGCGCATGGGCGCCGTCTCCGGGCAGGGCCTCGGCGACCTGATCCGCGACGATTTCGGGATCCGCTGGACCCTCTTCGCGATGGTTGTGCTGCTGATCGCCAACGGCGCGAACATCGTGGCCGAGTTCGCTGGAGCAGCCGCTGCGCTGGAGATCTTTGGGATCTCCCGCTACGCCACGGTGCCGATCGTGGCGGCGGGAATCTGGGCGCTGGTCGTCTTCGCCAGCTACCGCGTCGTGGAGCGCGTCTTCCTGTCCGTGGCGGTCGTCTTCGGCGCCTACGTGGTGAGCGCCTTCGTGGCGGGTCCCGACTGGGGCGAGGTGGGGCGGGCACTCATCTCGCCATCGGTCTCGCTGGCGCCGAACGCGCTGCTGCTGATGGTCGCAGCGGTCGGCACCACCGTCACGCCGTACATGTTCTTCTACCTGCAGTCATCGGTCGCGGACAAGGGGCTAGGCCCCGAGGAGCTCACCTTCGAGCGGGCGGACGCCGTGCTGGGCGGCATCTGGACCAATGCCATCGCCCTCTTCATCGTGATCGTGACGGCCGTGACCATCTTTCCGCGGGGCATCACCATCGAGAGCGCGGACCAGGCGGCGCTCGCCCTGGCCCCGGTTGCCGGCGATTTCGCCAAGGCACTCTTTGCCTTCGGGCTGTTCGGGGCATCGGTGCTGGCGGCGACGGTCATGCCCCTCACGACAAGCTACGCCGTGTGCGAGTCGTTCGGCTGGGAGTCGGGCGTCTCCCGCAAGTTCAGCGAGGCGCCCGCGTTCATGGGGCTCTACACCGCCCTGATCGTGATCGGCGCGGTGGTCGTTCTCATTCCGGGACTGCCGCTGATCGGCGTCATCCTGGTCAGCCAGAACCTCAACGGGATCCTGCTCCCGATCATCCTGGTCTTCATGCTGCGGCTGGTGAACAACCCGCGGATCATGGGCCAGCACACCAACCCGAGGTGGCTGAACGTGCTGGCCTGGGGCCTGACCGGGCTGGTGATCCTGCTCACCGCCGTCCTGTTCGGCTCGACGCTGGCCAGCTGGCTGAGATTGGGCTAGCTGCCGATCGGGTGCCAGACGGTCTTCGTCTCGGTGAACTCCCCGATCAGGTAGGGCGACTGGGCGCGCGGGCTGAGCCAATCGACCGCGTTCGATCCGTTCGTTGGCGGCCGCACGAGGCGCTTCACGTTCTCCGTGGCCAGCTCCTCCACGGCAACCCCCTGCGCCGGGTCGAGTCCGTACGCATCAAGAGCGTTGACGTCCATGTGTCCCGCCAGGTGCAGCACCAGCTCCCTACGCAGCCCGGTGATCAGGTTGACCACGCCACCTGGCACGTCTGACGTGGCGAAGACCTCGGTGAGCGTCACCGCCGGAAGCGGGCGTGACTCGGAGGCCAGAACCACCGCACAGTTGCCGGAGACGATGACCGGAGCCAGGCGGCTCACCAGCCCGAGCAGGCTCGACCCCTCGGGCGCGATCACCCCGACTACGCCGCTCGGCTCGGGTACGCTGAAGTTGAAGTAGCTGCCGTTGACCGGGTTGACCGACCCGTTCACCTGGCTGAACTTGTCGGCCCAGCCGGCGTACCAGACCCAGCGATCGATCGCGGCATCGGTGAGGCGGGTAGCGCGTTGCCGCCCAACTCCCTCGGCGGCCATCACCTCACTGACGAACTGGTCGCGGCGACCCTCCATCAGCTCAGCGATGCGATACAGGATCTGGCTGCGGTTGAAGCCAGTTTTGGCCGACCAGTCGGGCAGCGCCGTGCGTGCGGCGCGAACCGCGTCTCGGATGTCCTTGCGCGTCCCGCGACAGGCGTTGGCGAGGAGCTCGCCCTTCGCACCGTGGATCTCGTAGGCGCGGCCCGATTCGGTGCGCGGGAAGGCACCGCCGATGTACAGCTTGTAGGTCTTGCGCACCTCGAGTCGCTGGCCGGCGGACCCTGCCCCATCGCGGATGGCGAGCGGCGCTGCAGTCTTGGCCCGCAGGACCGAGGCGCCCGGCTTCGCGGGCGCCTTGGTGGCGGTCGCCCGCGCTCGCGGGCTCACGTCCCCTCCTCGCCACGCGCGATCCGCAAGGGCGGACCGATGACCTCGATCCCATAGCGCTCCGCGACCGGGCCAAGCACCTCGGGCCCGGGCACCGCCAGCGGCTCGAGGGGCTCGTCAGTGGTCGCCGGCACGCCGAGCTCCTGAGCGAAGCGCTCGAAGCCGCCCGGCATTGCCAGCAACAGGACCCGGGTCGGCTCGACATCCACGGTGAACGCGTGCGGAATTCCCATCGGCGCGAACGCGAAGCTGCCGGCGCCGACCACGAGCGTGGCATCCCCCACCTGGAAGCTGAGCTGCCCTTCGAGGACGAACCAGGCTTCGTGCTCGCGATGGTGGATGTGGAGAGGAGGCTCCCCGGCGCGCCCCACCACAGCCTCAATCAGGGCGGCGTGGCCGCCGGAGGTTTCTCCGGCCATGAGCGTCGCGAACCGGCCGCCGAGCGTCCAGACGGCGTCGCCCTCACCAGGCGCGATGAGGTAGCCAGAGCTGTGCTCGCCGGAGGTCATCGGCCGTTCGCGCTTCCGGCTGTCAGGTCGAGATAGGCCCCCAGGCCGTGGATGCCGCCCTCACGACCGTAGCCAGACTCCTTGTAGCCGCCGAAGGGCGAGGTCGGGTCGAATCGGTTGAATGTGTTGGCCCAGACGACACCCGCCTTCATGGCCGCCACCATCTTGAAGATGCGGCTTCCCTTCTCGGTCCAGACCCCGGCCGATAGCCCGTACGGCGTGTTGTTGGCCTTCTCGATCGCCTCCTCCGGCGTCCGGAAGGTGAGGACCGAGAGGACCGGCCCGAAGATCTCCTCCTGCGCGATCCGATGGCTCTGGCTCACCCCCGTGAAGAGGGTTGGCCGGAAGAAGAAGCCCTTATCGGGCAGGACGCAATCGGGCTGGAAGATCTCGGCCCCCTCCTCGATCCCGGACTGCACCAGCTCGGCGATCTTGGCCAGCTGGCCGGCCGAATTGATGGCCCCGACATCGGTGTTCTTGTCGAGCGGGTCTCCCACTCGCAGGGTCGAGAGGCGGGCCTTGAGCTTGTCGAGGAGCGGCTCGTAGACGGACTCCTGCACGAACAGGCGCGAGCCGGCGCAGCACACCTCGCCCTGGTTGAAGTAGATGCCGTTGATGATCCCCTCGATTGCCTGGTCGAGCGGCGCATCGTCGAACACGATGTTGGCGGCCTTGCCGCCGAGCTCCAGGGTCAGCTTCTTGCGGCTGCCCGCGACCGCGCGGCCGATCATCTTGCCGACCGCGGTCGAGCCCGTGAAGGCGACCTTGTTGACGTCGGGATGGCGGACCAGCTCCATCCCGATCTCGCCCGGCCCGGTGATGATGTTCACGACCCCCGGCGGCAGCTCTGCCTGGCGCACCACATCGGCGAACAGGTAGGCCGTCAGCGGCGTGGTTGAGGCCGGCTTGAGGATCACGGTGTTGCCGGCGGCGAGGGCCGGGGCGATCTTCCAGGCCAGCATCAGCAGCGGGAAGTTCCAGGGGATGATCTGCGCGGCAACGCCCAACGAGCGGGGCGTGCGCCCCGGGAATGCGTAATCCAGCTTGTCGGCCCAGCCGGCGTAGTAGAAGAAGTGGGCCGCCGCCAACGGGACGTCGACGTCGCGACTCTCCTTGATCGGCTTGCCGGAGTTCATGGTCTCGACCACGGCGAACTCGCGCGACCGCTCCTGCATGATCCGCGCGATGCGGTAGAGGTACTTCGCCCGCTCGCTGCCGGGGAGCCGCGACCAGACCGTCTCATAGGCGCGACGGGCGGCCGTGACGGCGCGGTTGACATCGGCCCTGGAGGCCTTCGCCACCCGGGAGAGCGGCTCCTCGGTGGCGGGGTTGATCACCTCGAAGGTCGCCCTGGGACGGCTCGGCGTGAAGGCGTTGTCGATGAAGAGGCCGTACTCGCGGCGGATCTCGATGTGGTCGGTCGCCTCCGGGGCGGAGGCGTATTCCCACGGGGTTCCCACCTTGGAAAGGCCCCAGGAGGCCGCGGCGGGACGGGTCTCCGGCTTCTTGGTCAGGGTCACGCGGCGGATTATCGCACTGGGAGCGATCCCTCCAGTGCCAGCAGGTAACGCTTGCGGTCGAGGCCGCCCGAGTAGCCGCCCAGGCCGCCGTCGGCGTGGAGCACGCGGTGGCAGGGCACCACGATCGGGATCGGGTTCGAGCCGAGGGCGTTGCCAGCCGCCCGGGCGGCACGGGGCGAGCCCGCCTTGGCGGCGACCTGGCCATAGCTGCGCACGTCGCCAAAGGGGATGCGCGCCGTCTGACGCAACACGCCGGCGGCGAAGCCGTGCACCAGCGACCAGTCGAGCGGGAGGTTGAAGGTCCGGCGGCGAAGGCCGAAGTAGCCCTCGAGCTGCCGGCGCGCCTCGTCCGTACGAGGTGGGGCATGCAGAATGCGCGGCGACACGCGGGCCGCCACGTCGGCGAGCACACCCTCGATCGGCTCATCGGCGTACTTGACCCGCAGCAGGCCACGAGGCGTGACGAAGACGATCAACTCGCCGATCGGCGAGTCGATCTCCGCGTAGGCCACGTCAAGAAGGGACGCCTGATCTGCACGCTGGGCGAGTGCCGCCGTGAGCCCCTTCCTGTCGAGCTCCGCGAGCGGGGCGTTGCGCAGCTGTTGCTTCAGATCGGTCATCGGTCCACCTCCATGCGCAGCCGGCGCAGGCCGGCGCTGACGTTCTGTCGAGCCGCTTCCTCGCTGATCCCCATCCGCTCTCCAACGTCGCGATACGCCAGGTCGAAGACGTAGCGGTGCACCAGCGCGGCACGCTGCTTGGCCGGGAGCCCCCGCACCGACATCCACAGCTCGTCGTCGGGTGACCGATGCGGCGGACTCGCCAGGCGGTCCTCCGCGACACCATCCAGGTCGGTTGCCCGATGACGCCGGTGCGCACGCACCGCGTCGGTTGCCTTGCGCTGGGCAATCGTGTAGAGCCACGCCCGCAGGTTGTCGGCGTGATGCAGCCTCGGATAGGCACGCAGCGCCGACAGGAACGTGTCCTGCAGGCAGTCCTCCGCGTCGACGACGCCCACGCTGGCGACGAGGAACCGATGCAGCTCTGCGGCGTGGTCGTCGACCAGCCGCTGAAACGGGGGCAGTCGCACGATTGATGAAACGGGGCGGACCACCGGTTCGTGAGGCCTCAGGCCGTGGCCGCGGCCGCGACCTCGACCATCGGCTCAGTCGAGGGTGAAATAGTCACCGCCTGAGTATCGGCCGGTGCGCTCCTTGCGAACCTGCATCAGCAGGTCGTTGAGGAGCGTCGAGGCGCCAAACCGGAATCTGTCGGGGGTCATCCAGTCCGGTCCGAGCGTCTCGTACAGCACGGTCAGGTAGGCGATCGCCTCCTTGGCGGTCCGGATGCCACCGGCGGGCTTCATGCCCACCGCGCGTCCCGTCTGAGCGTAGAAGTCACGGATCGCCTCGAGCATCACCAACGTCACCGGCAGGGTCGAGGCCGGCTGCACCTTGCCGGTCGAGGTCTTGATGAAATCCGCCCCGGCGGCCATCGCCAGCACCGATGCGCGTCTCACGTTGTCATAGGTCTCGAGCTCCCCGGTCTCGAGGATCACTTTTAGGTGATGGTCGCCTGCCGCCTGCTTGACGGCCACGATCTCGTCGAAGACCTGGGCGTAGTGGCCAGCCAGGAACGCGCCACGATCGATCACCATGTCGATCTCGTCGGCGCCGGCCGCGACCGCCTGGCGAACGTCCTCCAGCTTGACCGCCAGCGGGGCCTGACCGGACGGAAAATAGGTGGCGACGGAGGCGACCTTGACGCTGGACCCTGCCAGGGCCGCCTTGGCAGTGGCGATCATGCTCGGGTAGACGCACAGGGCAGCGACGCTGGGGATGCTCGGATCAGTCGGATCGGGCCGGCGAGCCTTGCCGGCCAGTGCGCGGATCTTGCCGGGGGTGTCCTTCCCCTCCAGGGTGGTCAGGTCGACCATCCGAATCGCCAGGTCGAGCCCCCACAGCTTCGACTCGCGCTTGATGCTGCGCTTGGCGAGGGACGCGGCGCGCTCATCGACACCGACCTGGTCGACGGCCCAGACGCGGCCCAGCAGGCTGCCGAGCGCCTGATGGCGAGGCGCGCTCAGGTCGCGGTCCGCACGTCGCCTAGCCGGGGTGGTGGTGGCCATGGGCCCGGAATTGTACCGCTGGGCCCAATCCAGGCCCATCGGCGGCCCGGTGTAGTCTTCGCGGGCATGACCGACCCGTCGCACGAGGTCCTGGTGTACTGCCTCACTCGTGACCGCGATCTGGCCGATGCGGTCGAGGGACGGCTGAGCCGTGCACTCGCCTTCTTCTACAACGATGCCGCCCGGCTGCACCAGGCGGTGGCGCTGCGGCGCCCCGACATCGTGCTCGTCGATGCGGGAGCGATCCGGCAGGAGTACGGCGATGCCGGGCTGGGTCCCGTGGTCGCCTTCGTGAGCGAGCGCGCGCCGGCGGCGCGCATCGCCGTTCGACCGGTGCCCGGAACCGAGTGGCTGATCCAGGCCGAGGCCGGCGAGCGCGTCGAGCTGCTCCCCGCCAATCTGGAGGGGTGCGTGAACGCCGTAGGCGAGCTGTGCGGGGCGGTCTGAGCGACTACTGACCGGGCGCCAGCCGGCCCGCCCGCTGCGGGGGCCAGTAGCGGAAGACAGCACGCCAGCGGATCGCCGACAGGGGGATCGCCCCGAACTCGCGAGAGTCGGTGCTGGCCTCGGGAGCGTCACCACGCAGCTCTGCTGACGACGCGGCATCGTCAATCGAGGCGACGCGCTTGATGAGCTCGCGCTCCGGCTCGCGGGGATCGGCAGCCAGCACGACTTCGCCGCGGCGCGGCGGGCGCCCCTGGTAGGAACGGGACTCCACCAGCAGGCGATCGCCGGCGAGCAGGGATGGGGCCATCGAACCGCCGCGCACTTCGACGACGTCGAGCCATCGGCGGCCAAGCGTGATCCCAGCCGCCATGCCGAGCGCCAGGAAGAGCGGCACGCTCAGCCTCTGCCCGCGAGCCATCGGCCTAGGAGGGACGACCGCTGACGCGCGTCTTCTCGGCCCCTCCAGTCGCCTTCCACATCTCGTCGATGGTATCGATCATCGCCAGCAGATCCTTGGCCGCGGCCGCGTCGAGCGACTGCTTGACCTTGCTGGCCTGCTTGGTCGCCTTCCAGAAGGTGTCGTGCAGGTCCGGGTACTTCTCCAGGTGCTCCGGCTTGAAGTAGTCGTGCCACAGCACGTCGAGGTGATGCTTCACGAGCTCGGCGCGCTCCTCCTTGACGTGGATGCAGCGCGCGCGGAAGAGCTTGTCTTCGCTGGCGTCGTGCTTCTCGATGATGCGCAGACAGGATTCGGCCTCGATCCGGGCCTGTTCGGGGTCGTAGATGCCGCACGGGATGTCGCAGTGGGCATCGACGATGCGGGAGGGGTGCAGGAGGGAACGGATGGTCAGCATCGGGCTCCTCAGCTAGCAGTCTTGGGTGGAAGGAGAAGTGTAGTCAGCCGATCTGTCCCGGTCATTCACGGGCCTGCCGGCTGCGACCGCCGATCAGCTGCCCATCATCATCCCGCCATCGACGCCCAGCACCTGTCCGGTGACGTACCGCGACTCATCCGAGGCGAAGTAGACCGCCGCCGCGGCCACGTCGTCGACGGAGCCGATGTACCCCAGCGGGGTGCTGTTGATGACGAAGTCGCGGGCCGCCTCCGAGATGTCGGCCGTCAGCTCCGTCTGGATCAGGCCGGGCGCGATGGCGTTGCACGTGATCCCGCGACTGGCCAGCTCGCGCGCGACCGACTTGGTGAGGCCGATCAGACCCGCCTTGGCGCTGGCGTAGTTGGCCTGACCGACGTTTCCCATTCGGCCGGCCACGCTGCTCATGTTGATGATCCGACCCGAGCGGGCCTTGAGCATCGGCCTGGCGATGGCGCGCGTCATCCAGAAGGGACCCGACAGGTTGGTATTGATGACCGACTCCCACTCGTCGGCGTCCATTCGCATCAGCAGGTTGTCACGCGTGATCCCCGCGTTGTTCACCAGGATGTCGACCTTGCCGAACTCGTCGATGGCCGCCTTGACGATCGCCTCGCATGCCTCGCGGCCCGCGCTGGTGTCGCCCTGGATCGCGATCGCGGCCCGGCCGATGGAGCGGATCTGGGCGACCACCTCGGCCGCCGCCTCGGCATTGCCGCGGTAGTTGACCCCCACGTCGGCTCCCTGCTGCGCCAGGGCCAGGGCAATGGCGCGGCCAAGGCCGCGGCTCCCACCGGTGACCAGCGCCACCTTGTCGGTCAGATCGAACATCAGCCTGCGACCGCGAGCTCGGGCTCGGCGATGCGCGGCATGCCGAGGCGCGTCTGCTCGCCCGGTGCCAGGAACGCGCGCGCGGGATCGGCGGTCCACTCGACCACCGCCGCGCCCGCCGTATAGCCGGCGCCGAAGGCAACCATCAGGATCTTGTCTCCCTGCTTGACGCGACCCGCGGCGATCGCCTCGACCAGCGCCATCGGCACCGATGCCGCGCTCGTGTTCCCGTACTTCTCGATATTGATGTAGAGTTTCTCGTCCGGAATCGCGAGCTGGCGCTGCACCTTCTCGATGATGCGCAGGTTGGCCTGGTGGAAGACGAACTGGTCAACCTCGCCGACGCTGATGCCGGCGTCGCGCAGGGCGGCGACCGCCGAGTCGGCCAGCTGGCGGGTGGCGTACTTGTAGACCTCGCGCCCGGCCATCTGGATGAAGTGCTTGCCCTCGGCGCTGGTCTGCGGCGAGGCGGGACAGACGGAACCGCCGGCCGGCACGATGATCCCCTCGTAGCCGGTGCCGTCGCTGTACAGGTTGAAGCCGATGAGCCCGCCGGGCTGCTCGGACGCCTCGAGCAGCACCGCCCCCGCCCCGTCGCCGAACAGCACGCACGTGTTGCGGTCCTTCCAGTTCAGGAATCGGCTCAGGACCTCGACGCCGATGACCAGGACGTTGCGGTACATGCCGCTCTGGATGAAGCTGCCGCCGGTGGCGAGCCCGTACAGGAAGCCGGAGCAGGCCGCCTGCAGATCGAACCCCGCCGCGCGGGTGGCGCCCAGGGCGGTCGCGACCGTCACCGAGGTCGCCGGCAGCGGATAGTCGGGCGAGCAGGTGGCCACGATGACCAGGTCGACCTCGGTTGGGTCCACGCCTGCCACCGCCAGCGCATCCCGCGCGGCGTGGACGCTGAGGATGGTGGTGTTCTCGTCGTCCGCCGCGATTCGTCGCTCGCGGATCCCGGTCCGCGACACGATCCACTCGTCGGACGTGTCGACCATCTTTGCCAGGTCGTCATTGGTCATCACGCGCGATGGCGCATACATCCCCCACCCGGTGATCACGGCGTTCGGCGCCATCGGTCCTCCTCCTGCGATCGTGCGGTCAGCGCGGGTCGATCTCGACGAGTGGCTGCTGGCGCTTGACCAGCGTCCCGCGCTCGACGAGGACACGGACAACCTTGCCGGCCACGTCCGATTTGATCTCGTTGAACAGCTTCATTGCCTCGATCAGGCCGACCACCGCGCCCGCACCGATCTCGTCCCCCTCCTGGACATACGGGCGCGCGCCCGGCGAGGGAGAGGCGTACCAGACACCGGTCAGCGGCGCGGTCACGAAGCGCATCCCCGGGGCCGACTCGCCGTAGGGCGTGAGCGGGCCGCCGGTCGCGGCTGGGGCAGGCGCGCCGCCGGTCGCGGCTGGGGCAGGCGCGGCGGGTTGGGCCGGCCGAGGCCGGGCAAGGCGGACGACCAGGTCTCCCGCCTCCACCTCGAGCTCGTCAAGTCCGCTCGCCTCGAAGCCGGGCGCCAGGAGGTCAATCGCGGCCAGCACCTGCTCCGACGGGGCATCATCGACGCTCACGCCACGTACCGCTTGAAGATGAGCGTCGCGTTGTGCCCGCCGAAGCCGAACGAGTTGCTCATGGCCGTCTCGATCGCCGCCCCGCGCGCCATATTCGGGACGTAGTCGAGGTCGCAGTCGGGGTCCGGGTTCTCGTAGTTGATCGTCGGCGGCAGGATCCCGTTCTCGATCGCCAGGATGCAGGCGATCGCCTCGATCCCGCCTCCCGCGCCCAGCAGGTGCCCGGTCATGCTCTTGGTGCTGCTAACCGGAACGCGGTAGGCGCCCTCGCCGAAGACCGTCTTGATCGCCGCCGTCTCCGCCTTGTCGTTGGGCACGGTGCTGGTCCCATGCGCGTTGATGTAGCCGATCTCGTCGGTCGTCAGGCCCGCATCGGCCAGGGCCAGGCTCATGGAGGCCACCGCGCCCCGACCGCCGGGAGCTGGCAGCGTGATATGCGATGCATCGTCCGTGGCGGCGTAGCCGACCAGCTCGCCATGGATGCGGGCACCCCGTGCGACGGCGTGCTCCAGCGCCTCGAGGAGGAGGACCCCGGCGCCATCGGCCATGACGAAGCCGTCGCGGTCGGCATCGAACGGGCGGGACGCCTTCTGCGGCGCGTCGTTGCGCGTGGAGAGGGCGCGCATAGCGGCGAAGGCGGCGACCGGGATCTCGCCGATCCCCGATTCGGCTCCCCCCGCGATCATCACCTCCGCGTCCCCGCGACGAATGATGTTGAGCGCGTCGCCGATGGCGTGGTTGCTGCTGCTGCAGGCGCTGACCGTCGCGTAGTTCGGCCCTCGGGCATTCGCGTTGATGGCCACGAAACCCGCGCCCATGTCCGGGATGAGGGAGGTCACCAGGAACGGCCCGACACGCTCGACGCCGAGGTCATGCGCCTCGATCACGTCGCGGATCATGGTATTGATCCCGCCGATCCCAGAGCCGATGATCACGCCGGTCCCCTCGGCCAGCGACTCGTCCACGATCGGGTTGGGGATGTCGGCATCGGCCAGCGCCTCGACCGATGCGGCCCAGGCGAGATGCACATAGCGATCGTGCCGCCGGACCTCCTTCCTCGCCATCACCATCTCGGGCTGGAAGTCCTTCACCTCGCCGGCGATCTTGACGTCGAGCCGCGACGGATCGAAGGCGGCGATGCAGTCGATCCCGCTGCGACCGGCGACCAGCGACGCCCAGTACGACGGCACGTCGTTGCCGATGGGAGTGACGGCGCCCATGCCGGTCACCACCACGCGCCGCTCGCCGCGCTCGGCCGAGCTGGGTCGCTGCCAGCGGTCGGTCACCGTGGCTCACCCCCGGCGATCGACTGGTCGCGGGGAATCACGAAGGAGATGGTCGCCTCAACCGCCACCTCGCCGTCCACGCTGGCGACGCCCCGGCCACGGCCGAAGACGCCGCGCAGCTTCTCGAGGGTGACCTCCAGCCGAAGCGTGTCGCCGGGGAGCACGGTGCGCCGGAAGCGGCAGTCGTCGATCCCCGCGAAGAGAGCCAGCTTGCCGCGGTATTCGGGCAGGGACAGGACGGCGACCGCCCCTGCCTGGGCCAGCGCCTCGACCATCAGCACGCCCGGCATGATGGGCCGATCAGGGAAATGGCCGGTGAACTGGGGCTCATTGGCGGTCACGCTCTTCGTGGCCACCACGCGCTTGCCTGGCTCCAGCTCCACCACGCGGTCGATGAGAAGGAACGGGTAACGATGCGGGATGATGCGCATGATGTCGGCGGCCTCGAGCGGCAAGGCGAGGTCGACCGCGGTTCCGGTGACGGCAGCGTCGTCGGTCATCGGCGCTTCGTCCTCCATTGGTGTCATGCGCTGCCCGCCACGAAGGCGGCCGGTCCGACCCGGTCGAGCAGGTTGGTGCTCACTGCGCCGTCCAGGAAGGCGGCGTTGTCGATGATCCCACGATGAAAGGGAAGGTTCGTCTTGATCCCTGACACCTGGAACTCGGCAAGGGCACGACGCGAGCGGGCGAGCGCCATCTCGCGCGTCTCACCCCACACGATCAGCTTGGCCAGCAACGAGTCGTAGTAGGGCGGGACCTCGTAGCCGGGATAGAGGTGCGTGTCAACGCGAACCCCCGGTCCGCCAGGAAGCTGGAGCTCCTCGACCGTCCCGGTCTGCGGCGCGAAGTTGTCGCCGGGGTCCTCGGCGTTGATCCGAAACTCGATGGCGTGCCCGCGCAGCTGGACCTGCTCCTGGCGCAGCGCGAGCTTCTCGCCGGATGCCAGCCGGATCTGTTCCGCGATCAGATCGATGCCGGTCAGCATCTCGGTGATCGGGTGCTCGACCTGGATGCGGCAGTTGATCTCGATGAAGTAGAAGTTGCCGTCGCCGTCCAGCAGGAACTCGAGCGTGCCGGCGCTCTCGTAGCCGGCGGCCATGACCGAGCGGATGGCGAGGTCGCGCAGCGTCTCTCGCGCATCGTCTCCCATGGCGGGCGACGGCGCCTCCTCGATAATCTTCTGGTGTCGTCGCTGCACGCTGCAGTCGCGCTCCCCCAGGTGAATCCCGTTGCCGTGGCGATCGATCAGCACCTGGACCTCGACGTGCCGGCTCTCCTCGATCCATTTCTCGAAGTAGACCGAATCGTCGCCGAAGGCCGCCTGTGCTTCGGAACGCGCCAGCGGCAGGGAGGTCTCCATCTCGCGGGGTGAGCGGACCAGGCGCATGCCGCGACCGCCGCCGCCGGCCGACGGCTTGAGCAGGACCGGATAGCCGGCCGCCGAAGCCTGGTCCAGCGCATCGCGCAGGTCGGACAGGATGCCCTTGCTGCCCGGCACGGTGGGGAGCCCGTTGGCGGCGAGCATGCGTCGAACCGCATACTTGCTGCCGAACTTTTCGAGCACCTCCGCTCGAGGGCCGATGAAGTGCAGATCGTGGGCCGCGCACACCTCCGCGAAGCCCGCATCTTCGGAGAGGAACCCGTAACCGGGGTGAACGGCATCGCACCCCGCAATGAGCGCTGCGGACACCACGGCCGGCTGGTTGAGGTAGCTCTTTCGGGCTTCGGCAGGACCGATGCAGATCGCCTCGTCCGCCATGCGGACGGCGAGCGTGTCGCGGTCCGCCTCGCTGAATGCGACAACGGCCGGCACGCCCAGGTCGCGGCAGGCGCGCAGGATGCGCACCGCGATCTCGCCGCGGTTGGCGATCATGACCTTGTTGAACATCAGGCCGGCACCCTGACGATCGCCCCGGCCAGCGCATCCGCTGCCGCCGCCAGGCTGGCCGGGTCGAAGACGTTCAGCGTGCGCGCCTCCAGCACGATCCGACGCACCATGCCGGTCAGGGCATTGCCAGGGCCGCACTCCACGAAGGTGTCGACCCCCTCGTCCGCCATGCGTCGGACCGATCCGACCCATTCGACCGGGGAATGCAGCTGGCGGGCGAGCAGGGTCCTGATCTCGGCGGCGTCGCGCACCGGCTCGGCCGTGACGTTGCTGACCACCGGTGGCTCGGCATCGTGCCAGTCCGCCGTGGCCAGGGCGCGCGCCAGCTCGGCGCCGATGCCGGCCATGTGCGGGGAATGGAATGGCCCGGACACCTTGAGCGGAATCGACCGCCGCGCCCCAGCGGCGCGCAGCGGTTCCGTCGCCGCCAGCAGGGCATTTGGAGTGCCGCTGATGACGACCTGGCCCGGGGCATTGTCGTTGGCGACGACCAGGTCCGCGTCCAGGCCCAGGCTTGTAACGACAGCGGTCACCGCCTCGCGGTCGAGGCCGATCACCGCCACCATGCCGCCGCTAACGCGTGCATCGGCCATGAGTTCGCCCCTGTGGGCAACCAGGCGCAGGGCATCGTCAACCGACAGCGCGCCGGCAGCGACGAGTGCGGCGTACTCGCCGACCGAATGGCCGGCGACGAAGGACGGGGAGAGCCCCTCCCCCATCCCGTCGAGCTCCTCTTCGAGCGCGCGCAGGCACGCGATCGAGGTGGCCAGCAGGCAGGGCTGCGTGTGTCGCGTGTCGTTCAGCTCATCCTCGGGGCCCTCCCAGGCGAGACGGGATACCTCCCAGCCGAGCGCCGCGTCCGCCTCCCGGAAGACCGCCGCGGCGGCCGGCGAGACGGCCGCCAGCTGACGTCCCATCCCAACGGACTGCGACCCCTGCGGGGAGAAGACGAGCGCGACGGTCACTCGGCGGCTTCCATCTCGATCAGGAGCTGGCCGTACTCGACCGCTTCGCCGGTCTCGGTGACGAGGTTGCGGACCAGGCCACGGCGCGGCGCGCGGACATCGTGGCGGACGCCAAGCATCTCGACGTGCCCCAGCTCATCGCCCTTGTCGACCGGCAGTCCGGGGCCGAGCCCATCGGCATACACGAAGAAGCCGACGGCAGGCGAAGTCACGCCCTGGGCCGACGGGCCGCTGGGCACGACGCCGACCCGGTCGCCGGGCAGCGCGCTGTGCGCGGGCACGGCACGGCCGGGAGCCGCCGCCTGTGCTTGCGCAGGCGCGACGGCCCGCGCCACCCGGATGCGCAGGTCGCCGTGGCGCACCTCGATCTCGCCAAGCCCGTGCTGTGCCAGCCGCTCGGTGAGCTGGGGGATCAGCTCCGCAGCGGCCTGCTCGATCTGCTTCAGCGGATCCGCTCCGTCGGTCATGCACCCTCCTCGTTGTTGTCGGCGTCCTCGCTGCTCGGCCAGATCTCGCTCCAGCGCGGCCGCCGCGGCA
Organism: Chloroflexota bacterium; assembly: GCA_040902225.1. Classification (NCBI taxonomy): domain Bacteria; kingdom Bacillati; phylum Chloroflexota; species Chloroflexota bacterium. The sequence continues at coordinate 283,097 of JBBDXT010000004.1, read as the reverse complement.
CGCCGGGCAATCGCAGCAGGCGGCCGATCCGGCGGCGAAGGGATGGCTCCTGCGGCAGCTGCGCCGACGAGGTCTCCGTCTCCCGGAACAGCCCGATTCCGCGCAGACGAGCATAGCGGGTCGTCAGCAGTGCCTCGGTTTCAAGCCTCGTGACCCTGCCCAGCGCCCCGAGGATCGCCTCCTTGACGGCGGTGGCGGTCCCCGCGTGGTCGCCGTGCGCGCCCTCGCCCGGCTCGTCGATCACCCCGTCGATGACGCCCAGCTCGAGCTGGTCGGCGGCGGTCATGCGCATCGCGGCCGCCGCGGTTGGCGCGGCCTCGGGGGCGCGCCACAGGATGGCCGCGCAACCTTCGGGGGAGATCACCGAGTAGGTGGCGTTCTCGAGCGCCAGGATCTCATCCCCCACGCCGATCGCCAGCGCGCCCCCGGATCCTCCCTCCCCGATGATGACCACCACGATCGGTACCTGGAGCCCGGTCATCAGCTTGATTGACGAGGCGATCGCCTCGGCCTGGCCGCGCTCCTCGGCCGCGGGACCGGGGAATGCACCGGCCGTGTCCAGGAAGGTGACGAGCGGCATCCCCAGCTTGTCCGCCAGGCGCATCAGGCGCTGGGCCTTGCGGAACCCCTCGGGGTACGGGGAGCCGAAGTTGCGGAAGATGTTGGATTCGGTGTCCTTCCCCTTCTGGTGGCCGATCACCATCACCGGGCGGCCGTCGAGCAGCGCCGGCCCGCCGACGATGGCCGGATCGTCGCGGAACGAGCGGTCACCATGCAGCTCGACGAAGTCATCGAAGATGAGCGCGACCAGGTCGAGCGTGCGGGGCCGCTGCGGGTGGCGGGCCAGCTGAACGCGGCGCCAGGCCAATTCGATCGCCTCGGCCGTCGGGGGCTCAGCGCTGAGCAGGATCTCGCTCATCGTTCGTCCTCGCGGGTGCGACGCGCGGCTGGTCCGGATTCGTCGGCGGGCGGTTGCTCGACATCGATCCCGATCGTCTCACTGACGGCCGTGCCGAGGCGTTCGGCCATGCCCGAGAGCACGCCGATCGGGCCCCAGCCCCGCGTGTCACCCGGCGTCTGCCAGCCATCCTCGACCGCCGCTACCGGCAGGAGGCGCAGCAGGCGCGAGAGGGTGGCGCGCAGCTCAGAGCGCGGAACGATGTCGTCGACGAAGCCGTGCTCGAGGAGGGATTCGGCGCTCTGGAAGCCCTCCGGCAACTCCTCCCCCACCGTGCCGCTCGCCACGCGCGCCCCGGCGAACCCGATCAGCGCCTTCGGCTCGGCCAGGATCACGTCACCGAGGGACGCGAAGCTGGCCAGGACGCCGCCGGTGGTGGGATCGGTGAGGACGCTGATGAACGGGATCCCGGCTGCATCGAGCCTCATCAGCGGGGCGGTCGTCTTGGCGAGCTGCAGCAGCGAGAGGGTTCCCTCCTGCATGCGCGCGCCGCCCGAGGCGCTGACCACGATGGCGGGAATCCGCTCGAGGAGGGCAGCCTCGAAGCAGCGAGCCAGCTTCTCGCCGACCACGCTTCCCATGCTGCCGCCCATGAAGTGAAAGTCGAAGAGCGTGATCGCCACTCGCTGCCCGTCGATGGTGCCGATCCCCCACACCGCCGCCTCTCGCAGCCCGGTCTTGATGCGCGACGCCTCGAGCCGATCGACGTATGGCTTCTGGTCGTGGAAGCTGAGGGGGTCGCCCGACTCGAGTCCGGCTTCACGCTCGATGAAGCTCCCGTCATCCAGCAGCAGCTCGATGCGCTGCCCGATCCCCATCCGGAAGTGGTGGCCGCAGGTGGGGCAGACGCGGAGGTTCCGCTCCAGCTGGCGGTTGAAGATCTGCGACTCGCAGCTGGGGCACACGGTCCACGTCTCGGGCGTGACCTCGCGCCGCCGGGAGAAGGGGAGCTTGATCTGCATCTGGCTTGGCTACCGATGCGCCGGCTGGTGGCCGGCGCCGGCGTGCCGCCGTCCCGCGCGCCGAAAGGCGAGGACGGTGACCCCGACCCCGACAGCGGCCGATGAGACCGCGCCGGTGATCAGGATCCGTCCTGGGTGGCGCAGCTCGCGGCGGGTCGCGTCGCCGATCGCTGCGACGAGGTGCCAGAGCGGCGCCTGGCCCGCCAGGCGCGAGGCGAGGCGAGCCTCGAAACGTGATCCGGCCGGTAGCGGGCCGAGCGCGGAACGCACGACCGAGGCTGCGTCGACCAGCGGCGCCAGCTCCGGCCCTACGGCGGGATGGCGTCCGGTCAGAAGGCGATCGACGGCCACATCCAGGCGTTCGGCCGCCGTGCGGGTTGGCAGGCTGGGTCTCCTCGATCGGTGCGGGCAGTCGTCATCCTAGCCAACACCGCGAGGCGCCCTTCGTTACAGGCGAGCCGCCAGGTCGCGCAGCGCCCGGTGCAGGAGGACCCTCGCCGCGCCCTCGGATCGGTCCATCACCTGCCCGATCTCGCGCGAGCTGAGGCCATCGACGAAACGGAGCAGCACCACCTGCCGGCGGTCTTCGGGTAGCTCGGCAACGGCGCGCAGAACCCGACGCCTCTCGTCCGCCTCAAGGACCAGTCCGGCGGGATCGGCATTCGGGGCGATGCGATCGAGGCCATCGGGGAGTCGCTCGGTGCGGCGTCGGAATCGGCTGCGGCGGGCGTTGATGATCGTGTTGTGGGCGATCCTGAAGAGCCATGCCCGGAAGCTGGCGCCCTCGTCGCGGAACTCCGGCAGGGCGCGAAGGGCCGCCAGGAAGGTGCGCTCGGTGGCGTCTTCGGCGTCGTGGTGGTCGCGCAGCTGGTAGAAGGCGTAGCCGTAGACGCGATCCAGGTAGCGACGGTAGAGAACGTCAAAGGCCGCGCGGTCACGCTGCGCCGCCAGGACGTCCGGGCGGTCAGGGTCGCCGTCCGGGGCTGTGGTGAGGTTCGGTCGGACAGCCGCTTCGCTCATCGCCGCACGGTGGCGGGCAGCGGCTCGTGCACCCGCGCCACCTCCCCGACGCTCAATGCCACGCGCCCGACCTCCGCGTCGAGCAGGAGCGACCCGTCGTCGGCGATCCCGGCGGCGCGTCCGGCGATCGTCGCGGCGCCGGTCTCGACCTCGACCTCTCGCCCGTCGAGCCAGGAGCTGGCGCGCAGGCGGGGCAGGGGGCTGTCACCCCTCTCCAGTGCCCGCGCCTCCACGTCCAGGGCGTCGAGCATCCTCCCCAGCAGCAGAACCCGATCGATCGGCGCGCCGCGGAGCGCCTGCAGCGAGGTCGCGCTGCCACCGATCTCCGGCGGCATCTCGGCCGGGAGCCAGTTGACGTTGATCCCGATCCCGACCACCGCCTCGGCCAGCTCCTCGCTCTCAAGAGCCGTCTCGACCAGCAGGCCCGACACCTTGCGACCATCGCGATCGACCACGTCGTTCGGCCATCGGATCGCGAGCCCTGCGTCGGGGACCAGCGTGGCGCACGCATCACGGACTGCGAGCGCGGCCGCCCCCCCGAGCAGGCCAGCCTCCGGCGACGCGATGGCAGGTCGCCACGCGACACTGAACAGAAGATTCGCCCCGGCCGGCGAGATCCAGGTCCGGCCACGCCGGCCTCGACCGGCGGTCTGCAGGTCCGCCACGACTGCCAGCCCCTCGCCGCCGGGCTCGGACAGTGCAGCGCGGGCGCGATCGTTGGTCGATGCGATCTCGGCGTGGAACTCGACCGCGTGCCCGATTCTGCGTGCGGGATCGGCGGCGCGCGACCAGTCGGCTGCATCGGTCATGCGCGGCATTATGCCGCCTGAGTTCCAGCGACCGCCTCCGAGCGGCCGTGGCCGCTCCCGCACGCTACACTCGCCGCCGATGACCGAGACGACCGTGCGCGAGCGCGTCTTCAGCGGAATTCAGCCGTCCGGGGCCTCGCACCTGGGCAATTACCTTGGCGCGCAGGCCAACTATGTCGCGCTCCAGGATCAGTACGAGGCGATCTACGCGATCGTTGACTACCACGCCATGACCACCGTCCACGACGGGCGGAATTTGCGCGAGCTCACGCACGAGATGGTGCTCGATCTTCTCGCCGTGGGACTCGACCCGGACCGGTGCGCGCTGATCAGGCAGTCAGACCTTCCGGAGCACGCGGAGCTGGCCTGGATCTTCAACACCGTCGTCCCAGTGAGCTGGGTGGAGCGCACACCCACCTACAAGGAGAAGCGCGACGAGGGCGTCGAGAACAGCATGGGACTGCTCGACTACCCGGTCCTGCAGGCGGCCGACATCGTCATCTACAAGGCCAGCCGGGTGCCGATCGGCAAGGACCAGGCGGCGCACCTGGAGCTGTCGCGCGAGATCGTGCGGGCCTTCAACCGCCGCTACGGACCGATCTTCCCCGAGCCCCAGGCGGTCTTCACCGACGCGCCGGTGGTGCTCGGCACCGACGGTGTGCGCAAGATGAGCAAGTCAGCCGGCAACACGATCCCGATCTTTGCCGAGCCGGACGAGATCCGGCGCACCGTGCAGAAGATGGTGACCGACCCGCAGCGCATCAAACGCACCGATCCGGGGCGTCCCGAGGTCTGCAACGTCTGCCAGCTGCACCGCTTCTTCGGCGAGGACTACCTCCAGATCCAGGACGGCGAGCGGACCGCCCGCACCGGCTGCGTCGAGACCAAGGAGCTGCTGGCGGAGCGGATCATCGAGCGGTTCCGCCCGATGCGGGTGCGCCGGCAGGAGCTGGCGGCGGACCCCGGTCACGTCGAGCGCGTGCTTGCGGCGGGTGCGGCCAAGGTGCGCCCCATCCTGGAGGCGACGATGAGCGAGGTCCGGGCGGCCACTGGCATCGGCCCTCCGGCGGGCGGCCGCGGATGAGCGATCAGCCAACGACCGGGATCGGGCCCCGCGAGCGCCGCTGGCTGCTGGCGTTCCTGGTCCTGGGATCCGCCTATTTCGCGGTGCTCCTGATCCAGATCCTGATCGGCTTCCTGGGCGGCTTCAGCCAGATCCTGCTGATCCTGTTCCTGGCATGGCTGCTCGCCTTCGTGATGTCCCCGGTCGTCCACTTCTTCGAGGGACGGCACATCTCTCGTGGCGTGGCGGTCGGTGTCGCCTACCTGTTCGCCCTGGTTGCCCTCGGGTTCGCGCTCTTCACGACCGGGGCGGCGATCACCCAGCAGCTGGCGCAGGCCACCGACGACTTCCCGCAGACCGCCGCCAAGATCGAGGCAACGCTGGCGGGCTACCAGTCCACGCTCGGCCTCGATCGGCTGCAGATCGACCTGGTCGAGCTCTTCCACAGTGCACAGGACCAGGTCGGCATCCTGTCAGGGGCCATCTTCGACCAGGCACAGGAGATCGCCGGGGCCACGCTGGCGACGCTCGGCGCGCTGTTCCTGATTCTGATCCTGTCGCTCTACATGCTGATCGACAGCGAGCGCCTGCTGGCCAAGCTGAACCGCGCGGTGCCGCGACAGTACTCCGACGAGATGCAGATCCTGGAGAGCAGCGTGGCGCGCGCCTTTGGTGGCTTCCTGCGGGCGCAGCTGGTGCTGGCCGTCATCCAGGCCCTCCTGGTGGCCCTCGTGGGCAGCATCTTCGGGATCCCGTATCTCTTCCTGGTCGGGACCCTGTCGGCGCTGGCGATGCTGATCCCCTTCTTCGGCCCGCCGCTGGCCCTCATCCCGCCGATCGCTGCGGCCTGGATCTACACCCCCGACACCTTCCTGATCTCGACCATCATCCTGGTCGCGGTGCAGACCATCCTGGTCAACTGGCTGCAGCCACGCCTGATGCAGGGTGCGCTCGGGATGCACCCGATCCTGGTGCTGGTCGGCCTGCTGGTTGGCGCCCAGGTCGCCGGGGTGTGGGGCGCGCTCTTCGGCATCCCGGTCATCGCCGTGCTGAACGTCTTCCTGAACCTGGTCCTGTGGAGCGAGCTGCCGAACGTCGCCCTTCCCGAAGCCGAGCGGTTGAGCGACGTCGACGAGGGGACGATGGTCAAGGTCGCCAAGGCCCAGGTCTCGGACGAGACGCATCCGCACATCCATGTCCACCGCAGCGTGCGCGCCGATGGCGAGGAGCAGATCGACATCACCGTCGACGAGGACGAGGGCGAAGGCCAGGAGCGCTAGACCTCGCGCAGTGCCAGGTGGCGATGCCCGTCATGCGTGCGCGCCTCGTCGACCCGGACCCCGAACACCCGACGCACCAGGTCGGGGCTCAGCACATCCGCCGGCGGTCCATCGGCGACCACGCGGCCCTCGTCGAGGATCGCCACCCGCGGGGCGAAGGCGGCGGCCAGGTTCAGGTCATGCAGCACGGCCAGGACGGTCAGTCCGCGCTGGTCGCGCAACCGCCGGATCGCGCCCAGCAGGGCGACCTGGTGGGCGAGGTCGAGATGCAGGGTCGGTTCGTCGAGGAGGAGCAGGTCGGGCTCCTGGGCGAGTGCCATCGCAACCAGCAGCCGCTGGCGCTCCCCACCGGAGAGCTCCTCGGCCGGGCGGTCAGCCAGGTCGGCGGCATCGGCATCCAGGAGCGCGCGGGCGATCGCCCGCTCGTCGTCGGCGGTGGAGGCAAAGAGGCGCCGAGCGTGCGGAGCGCGCCCCATCGCCACCAACTCCGCCACTCGGAACCCGAGCGGCAGCTCCAGCTGCTGGGGCAGGACCGCGATGCGCCGGGCGAGCGCCTGCCGGCGCCAGCCGCTGACCGACCTGCCGTCGAAGACGACGGTTCCCCGATCCGGCGCCATCGTGCCCGCAAAGGTGCGCAGGAGCGTTGTCTTGCCACTGCCGTTGGTGCCCAGCAATGCCACCAGCTCTCCGCGCGCAAGCGCCAGGTCGACGCCGCGCAGGACCTCTCGCCGGCCACCGCCGGGCAGCGGAAAGCCGACGACCAGGTCGCGGGCGACGACCAGCGCATCGGTTGCGACAGTCATGCCGTGGCCGCCCTGCCCAGGTCGCGCGATCGCCTCAGCAGCCAGATGAAGAACGGCGCGCCCAAGAGGGCGGTGACGATCCCCACCGGGATCCCCCCGGCCAGTCGCGCGCCGAGGTCCGCCAGCGCGAGAAGTGCGGCGCCATACAGGATGCTGGCCGGCAGCAGCAGCCGGTGATCCGGTCCGGTCCCCAGGCGCAGCAGGTGCGGCACCACCAGGCCCACGAAGCCGATCGTGCCCGAGATCGCCACCGCCGCCGACGTCGCCAGGGTGGCCAGCATGGTGAGCACGAGCTTCTCGCGCTCCACCTCGACCCCAAGGTGCCCCGCCTGGTCATCACCCAGCAGGAGGAGGTTCAGGCGTCGCCACCGAACCAGCAGCAGGGCGAAGCTGGCGGCCAGCAGCGGTGCCGCAAACGCGAGCCCTGGCCAGGTGGCGCCCGCCAGCGATCCCATCAGCCAGCCGAAGATGGTGCCAAGTGCACGCCCCGAGACGAACATCAATAGCGCGACCCCGGCCGCCAGCACCGATGAGACGGCGTACCCGGTCAGCAGCAGCGTCACCACCGGCACCCTGCCGTTGCCGCGAGCCACGGCGTAGACCAGCAGGACGGTGCCGATCCCGCCGGCAAAGGCCAGCGCCTGCACCATGCCCAGTCCGAGCCACGCCGTCCCCGCGCCCACGGCGAGGGCCGGCACGAGCACGGGCGCCAGGATGCCGATGATCGCCCCCAGCGATGCGCCGGCAGCGGTACCGATGATGTACGGATCCGCCATCGGGTTACGCAGCAGCGCCTGGAAGACCGTGCCTGCCATGGCCAGCCCACCGCCAACCAGCATCGCCGTCAGGACGCGTGGCAGGCGCAGCTCGAAGATGATCGTCTCCGCGGCGGGGCTCCATGTCACGGGAATTGGCAATGCCAGCAGCCGCTTCCCGAGAATCGCTGCCGTGTCGCCGAACCCCACCCCGACGCTGCCAATCGCCACGGCGCCGAGCATGGTGATCAGCAGCAGGACCCCACTGCCGCCCAGTACCAGCCCTGCCCGCGTCAGCGAGGGGCGGGTGACGTAGCGCGGGCTGGTGGCGGTGGCAGCACGCATCTGCAGGACGGCCTAGCTGAATCGCTCGGGGTGGATCGCGCGTGCCAGCGCTTCCAGCCCATCGATGATCCGCGGCCCGGGTCGCGTGATGACCGGATCGTCGAGGATCACCACGATGCGACCGCTGCTGACGGCTGTCATCCCCTCCCAGCCGACCCGGGCCGCGACGACCTCCGGCGTGATCGAAGGATCGTAGACCGCGTCACCCAGCAGGATCAGCTGCGGGTCGGACGCGACCAGGTCCTCGAGCTGGATGGCGGTCGAGCGTGGATCCCCGGTGATCGGGTCGCCGCCGGCAACCGAGATGAGCGAGGCGAGGAAGGAATCAGCGCCGGCGGTGTAGATCGTTCCCTGGAAGACGCCCACCTCGTAGAACGTGCGCGGGCGCTCCGCCGATGCGACCGCATCGGCGACTGCCTGGGCGCGGGTGCGCATGCTGGCCACCGTGTCGACCGCCTCGGTGAAGGCGTCGATGGCACGACCGATCAGTTCGATATCGGCATACAGCTCGTCGAGGGATTGCGGATAGAGCACCAGCACGGGATAGCCGAGGTTGGCCAGCTGGGTGACCACGGCGGTGGGGGTCAGCTCGTTGCCGGCCGCGAGAATGAGCTGCGGATCGGCGGCGACGACCTTCTCGAGGTCGACCTGGGCCGCGATCACGACCTCGGGCACATCGCTCACCTGCGGCGGATAGTCGTCGAAGTCGGTCACCCCGACCAGGCGGTCGCAGGCGCCGAGGGCGCATACGATCTCCGTGTTCGAGGGGGCGAGGCTGACGATCCGCTGAGGATCCGCCTCCAGGCTGACAGCCCGGCCGGCGTCATCGGTCAGGGTGAGTGGGTAAACGCTCGCTGCCGGGACTGGCGAGGCGGTGCGTATCGGCGTTGGGCTGCTCGAAAGTGCCGGCGTGCAGGCGACCAGAAGCAGGACGAGGAGCCAGAGGAGCGGACGAAGACGGAGAGCCATGGTGATGCCGTTCCCTTTCACACGAGGGGGCTGGACATCGCGTGCGGGCTGGCGACCTGGCTCCCGTGCTCCCGTGGAAGGGGGCGCGGATACAGTAGCGGGACTGCGCCGGCGTCTCACCGGCTTCTCCATTGAACCGTGGTCCTTGCGGCCACGGCACCCGACGCGGTCTTCAGTTGATAAGGCGCCGATCGTAGCAGAAGGCCCACCGGCGACGAGCGCGCGGTGGGCCTCGAATGCGAACGCAGGCGGGGCCCTACGCCAGGGCAGCTGCCTCGCGTCGACCATAGAGCGGCGTGTCCTTGGCCGCGTCGGAGAGCATCGGGTCGAGCATCTTCTGGACGGCCAGCGTGTGCGAGCAGCCGCCAGCGGATTCGAAGAGGTGGCAGTCGCAGTGCCATGCATCGGCATCGAGCGAGACGGTATGTGTCCCGTTGTCGCCGGAGAAGGTGGCGGTCAGGCGCCCAATCTTCACGCGGTCAGGCTCGTGCGCGTACCGCATCGCCTTTTCGACCTTGCCGATCATGCTCGAATGCACCGTCGCTTGCCCTCCCAGCGCCGGCACCCGGCGCCGTTACTACCGGCGCCCGTCAGTCGGTCGACCGAGCGAGCCGCTGCTTCAACATTGCCAAGAGTGTAACCGGGGTTGGGTCGGTCTGGTACAGAATTGCGAGATACACGCTCACCAGGTCGCCGAATGCGACGCCGCTGAGCACCCGCGCCAGCGGTGACGGCCCCTCGGCCCAGACTACGCTGCGGTTCGTCGCGCGCTCGCCGAGCAGCTCGTTGACGACGCCGTAGCGCGCGGCGATCTCTGGCGGCTCAGTCGGGTCGCGCAGCTCGACCACGTAGAGCGCGTCGGAGAGCTCCCTGGGATTGAGGCTCCCCTCGATGGCGTTGTGGTTGGCCTCCGGCATCGGCTCGAAGGCGGCCCACGCCTTGGCGTTCTCGTTCATCTGCGTCTTCCAGCGATGCGCGACTGCGGCCATCCGCCCCGCGCCGTAGATGATCGGGACCCGACCGAAGATCGACCATGCCAGCTGCTTGGCCGGGCTGGCATCGGTCTCGACGGATGGCGCATTTCGCTCGAGCAATGCCTCGACCGTCTCTACCGCAGGTCCGAGCGGGTCCGGATCGACGAGCAGGCCCGCGCGAACCAGCAGCTCATGCATCAAGCCGATGCCGAAGCCGATCGCGGCGCGAGGCTGACCCGGGCTCTCGTAGCGGAGGTATGGCGTCCCTTCGGCGGCCGCAGTCGCCCCGAGCGCCCCACCGGTGCTGATGACGACCAGGGGCAGCCCACGGCGGCGCGCCTCCTCCGCCCCGGAGACGGTCTCCACCGTCTCGCCCGAGTGGCTGGCCGCGATCACCAGCGTCCGCTCACCGGCCCAGGCCGGCAGGCCGTAGTCGCGATGCACCACCAGCGGCACCCTGAGACGGTCGCCGGCGACCCCCTCCACCAGCTCCGCGCCGATCGCCGAGCCGCCCATCGCCAGCACGCAGACTGCGTCAACGTGGGTATGCGACGGCGGCAGCTTGACCGAGGCGGCGACCCTGGCCGCCAGCGCGAGCTGGCGGGGCAGCTCGCGAACGCGACCGACCATGTCCTCGGAGTCGACTCCGCGGATCACCCTCGGATCGTCGAGCGTGATCGCCTCGTCGAACTGCGGCGGTGCGGTCGGATCGTCCGCGGCCGCTTCCTCGCGGCGACCCGGCTCGTCGTCAGGGCGCTTGTAGCCGAAGTAGTCGCGAGCGTCGCTCATCGGCTCAGGCTGGAACCCCCGCGATGGCGATGCGGCGGCCCTCCTCGAGCAGCGTCTCGACATCCTGGGGCGATCGCGCCTCGACGTAGATGCGCAGCAGCGCCTCGGTTCCGGAGAACCGGATCAGGAGCCAGGCGCCGTCGTCGCGATAGAACTTGAACCCATCACCGGTCTCGAGCGCCTGGCGACGGACGACCGCTCCGCCGGCGAGCGTCTCGGGCGCCTCGTGCTCCAGCCGGGCGAGGGTATCGGCCTTGACGCTGTCATAGCCCTCGCGGGGGAAGCGGATGTCGATGCGGTTGTAGTAGCTCGGGCCAGCCAGCGCCTGGAGCTCGGCCAGCACCTCGGACGCCTTCTTGGCCCTGGTGAGCCACAGGTCGAGCAGGAAGAGGCCCGACGCCAGGCCGTCGCGCTCGGGGATGTGCATCCCGAAGCCGAAGCCTCCCGACTCCTCCCCGCCGATGACCGCGTGCGTCTCCGTCATCTTGGGGCCGACGAACTTGAAGCCGACCCCGGTCTCGTAGGCCCGCGTGCCGTAGATCTCGGCCAGTCGGGGTGCCATGGAGGTGCTGGTCACGGTGTACACCGCGGGACCAATCTGGCCCCGCACCTCAAGCAGGTACCAGTACAGCAGGCCGTAGACCTGCAGCTGGTTGACGAAGACGCCCTCCTCGGTCGCCATCCCGACCCGGTCGGCATCGCCATCGAAGGCGATCCCAATGTCCGCGCCCCAGCGCGAGATCTCCCGCAGCCAGGCATCGATGTTGGGGCGGATCGGCTCGGGATTGACGCCCCCGAAGAACGGGTTGCGCTCGGTGTGCAGCTCGTTGATGGTGAGCCCGCCCCCGCCCAGGAGTCGTGTGAACCAGCCGGCACCCGATCCGTACATCGGCTCGACCAGCACCCGGCCGTGCGCCGCACGGATCCGCTCGAGGTCGACGATGCTGGCCAGTTGCTCACGGAAGCGGGGATACGGGTCGAAGGTTTCGACCAGGCCGGCGGTCACCGCATCGGCGTAGTCACGACGAGGCGGGAGCTCGTCCTCGGGGTGTTGGTCCATGGTCGCCTCGATCGCGGCCAGCATCTCGGGCGCAGCCGCCCCGCCGCTGTCGGCCTTGACCTTGAAGCCGTTGTCGATCCACGGATTGTGGCTGGCCGTGATCACGATCCCGGCCCCGGCCGCCATCTCGTGGGTGAAGAAGCTGCCAACCTGGGTCGGCACCGCATCGGGCGGCATGAACGAGCGGATGTCGTGCGCGGCCAGCACCTCGACACATGCCTGCGCGAAATACTCCGAGGCGAATCGACGGTCGTGACAGACCACCACGCCGCGGTCCGCGGTCCCCTCGGCGGCCAGGTACTCGGCCACGCCGCGCGCGCAGCGACGCACGTTGTGGAACGTGAAGTCCTCGGCGATCGCGGCACGCCAGCCGTCGGTGCCGAACTTGATCCTGGTCATGGGCAGTGAAGGTGGGCTATGCCGGTATGGTAGCGCCCGACCATCAGGCGGGCGAGCCGGTTGTAAGACCGGCGCTTCGGCTATTTATCAGGCTGCTGACCTTCCACTGATCCGATTCAGCTCCGCCTCCACAACGGGCACCAGGGCGCGAACGGGCTTGCGAGGTGGCACCGTGAACCTTTCGCCCTCGATGATGCGGATCCGGCAGAAGGGAAGCGGGACGAGCTGGCGATCCCATCGGCCCCTAAGGCGGATCGTGGGCCGAATCGACATGGCCCACGGCTGGACCGGCAGGCCTGAGGCGCGCGCCAGGATCAGCGCCCCGGGCTTGGCGACGCGGTAGGGGCCGAACGGGCCATCCGGCGTGACGATGAGCGAGGCGCCTGACTCGGCCGCGCGCGCCATGCGGAGGGCGAATGCCCGGCCAGCGGCACGATCCTCTTCCGGAGGCAGCTCGAAGACTTCAACCCGAGTGCCGCTGCGCTTGAGCATCGAGGTGATCGCGGCTCCCCTGAGGCCGCTCGTCGAGAACGAAGCGTGCGGCAGATCGCCGCGCCGCCTTCGAGCCACGACGAAGGTGAGCATGTTGAACTCGTGCCAGGAAGTCAGCACCACCTGGTCGCGGGTGGCCGGACCGATGACCCGACACGTCCGCACCACGAGGCGCAGGTAGAGCGCCAACCCCACCCCGACGAGCCGCGCCAGCCAGGCAAGGCGCACCGGCGACATCGGCCTACAGGTACCGCTCGCCGGCCTTCTCGGCGATCTCGTCCAGGACCGGCTTGATCTCCTCGGCCCGGTCGCGGGCACACACCAGCAGCGCATCGGGGGTGTCGACGATGATGATGTCCCGCAGCCCGACCGTGACGACCAGTCTCTCGCCGCCATGCACCAGCACTCGTTCCGAGCCGCGGTCAAGGTGCTGGCCGGACGCTACGAGGCTCGCCCCGGTCCGCGCCGAGAGCGCCTCGAGCAGGGCCGACCAGGAGCCGATGTCGCTCCAGCCGGCGTCGAGCGGCACCACCGCCATGCGTCCATCGGCAGCCGCCGGCTCGGCGATCCCGACGTCGATCGAGATGGCCTGCACCGGCTCGAGGATCTCCCTGACCTCCGAGACCCAGCCCGGCGTTCGATGCAGCGACCCGATCTTGTCAAGCGCTTCCGCGAGGGCCGGCTGAAACTTCTCCACCGCCTGCCGATAGGCATACACGCGCCACGCGAAGATTCCGGCGTTCCACAGGTAGCCGCCGTCGGCGAGCATCTTCTTCGCCTCGGCGACGCTCGGCTTCTCGACAAAGTGCTCGACCATGGCGGTCTGCTGCGGGGCGTGTAATGGCGTCCCGATCTTGATGTAGCCGTATCCGGTGGCCGGGGCGGTCGCGACGACGCCGAGGCAGACCAGGTAGCCGCGCTCCGCCGTGCGCTCGGCCTCCTGGAGTGCCTCGATGAACTTGCCCTCGTCGGCCACGAAGTGGTCCGCCGGCAGCACCAGCGCGACCTCGTCGCTCTCCCGGCGGGCGAGGACCGTGGCGAGCCCCGCCGCCACCGCGGTCGAGCGGGCCAGCGGCTCCCCCAGCACGTTGCCGGGAGGGAGCTGCGGCAGCTGCGCCTGCGTGGCACGGACATGCGCCTGCGAGGTGATGACGTAGACGTCATGCGGCTTCAGCAGGTTGCCGAGGCGCGCCACTGTCTGCTGCAGAAGGCTCGTATCCCCGGTGAGCGCCAGCAGCTGCTTCGGAGATGAGCGCCGCGATAGCGGCCACAGGCGGGTGCCGGAGCCGCCGGCCATCACGATCGCAAACATCGGGCGTGACCGTACCACCATCGTTGGGCCGGCAGCTTGAACCGATGCGCCACCCAGATCATTATGGTTTATGGATGACGGGGCTGAGACGCTTCGCGATGTTGATTGGGGTCGCGCTCGTGGTCGGCGGCGCCTACGCCGCGTGGTACATCTACGGAGCATGGCCCGTCCCGGATGGCTACGCATTCCCTCGACACTCGATCTGGGGAAGTGGGCCCGGTGCACTCTTCGAAGGCGAGCTCGTCGAGGTGGACGGCTGCATCGAAACAACGGGCGACGATTCGTCCACCGTCGTCTGGCCGCCGGGGTATTTCCTGCGGGTCCAGGACGGACAGCCTGTCGTCCACGGAAGCTGGCGCGAGCTGAGGATGGGCGAATCGGTGCGGATGGGCGGAGGCTGGTACTCGACCGTCCCACCAACCGGCTTCGATATCGGGGGCTGTCCGCCGCCTTTCTTCCTCAGCACGGGGTTCGTCGAGGACTAGTTCCCGCTGACTTCCTTCTCCTCGCCACGCAGGTCACGTGCCGCAGCCGTCTCGTCCGCTGGCGCCTCGCAGCGCTCAAGCAGGTCGAGCGCGATCTGTCCGAGCCGGCGAGCCGTCGTCACGTTGCGCAACTCGAGCTCGGCGCGGCCCATCCCAAGCGCCGCCAGGCCCTCCTCTCGCTCCGCGCCGATGTCGCGCGCCTCGCTGATCGCCTCGGCATAGTATCGGCGGCTGCTGGCCGGGTCACCGCCGCCCACGCGCACGTCGCCGATCCGTCGCGCGGCGCGGGTCGCCTCCAGCTCCATGCCGGCCTGCTCGAAGTGCCACAGGGCGCGATGACCCCACACGTCGGCCGGCCACCAGGCCTGTTCGGTAATGGCCTGCTCAACGGCGGTCGAGGCAGCCCCGCCCGCGGTTGGATGATCGGCCGCCCCCTCGGCAGCCAGGTAGCGCTGGGCAAGCTCGCCGCGGCGCAGCGCCATGGGGAGAGTGGGCAGGGACTGCTTGGAAGGAAGCTGCCCTCCTCCGAGCATCGACCGCAACCGGGAGACGAGCGCCGAGAATGAGCCCCCGAGGCTGCCGCCGCGCGGCGGCTCTCCCCAGCGAATCGGCGAATCTGGCGTGGCGCGGGGCGTCACCGCGTCGCTCAGGCCGGCGCCCCAGCGACTCCCACCGCGCCGGCCGCCTCGCGCAGGGCGGAGGCACGATCGGTCCGCTCCCAGGGAAGGTCCAGGTCGCTTCGCCCGAAGTGGCCGTAGGTGGCGGTTGGGCGGTAGATCGCCCGGCGCAGGTCGAGCCCGGCGATGATCGCGCCGGGACGGAGGTCGAAGCTGCGCTCGACCAGGTCGGCCAGGACCGCATCAGACACGACGCCGGTGCCAAAGGTCTGCAGGTTGATCGAGAGCGGATGAGCCACGCCGATGGCATACGCCAACTGCAACTCGCAGCGCTGCGCCAGGCCGGCGGCGACCAGGTTCTTGGCGACGTAGCGGGCCATGTAGGCGCCCGATCGGTCCACCTTGGTGGGGTCCTTGCCGCTGAAGCTGCCGCCACCGTGGCGGGCCATGCCGCCGTAGGTGTCGACGATGATCTTGCGCCCTGACAGGCCGGAATCGCCCATCGGTCCACCGATCACGAAGCGCCCGGTCGGGTTCACCAGGTAACGCGTGTCGTCGTCGAGCAGGTCCGCATCGATGGCGCCGCGGATCACCAGCTCACGGATCCCCTCCTCCAGGTCAAGCGGTGCAACCTCAGGATCGTGCTGGGTGCTGACCAGCACCGTGTGCACCCGTCGCGGACGGCGATCGGCGTCGTACTCGACCGTGACCTGGCTCTTCCCATCCGGCCGCAGGAATGACAGCCCGCCGTCGCGTCGCACCTCCGCCAGCTTGCGACTCACCTGGTGGGCGAGCTGGATCGGCATCGGCATCAGCTCAGGGGTCTCGTCCGAGGCGTAGCCGAACATCATCCCCTGGTCGCCGGCACCGAGCTCGTCCGGGTCGATCCCCTGCTTCGCCTCGAGCGCGTGGTCGACTCCCAGCGCGATGTCGGGCGACTGCTCTTTCAGGGCGGTGATGGTCCCACACGTCTCCCAGTCGAAGCCCAGGCGCGCGTTGTCGTAGCCGACCTGGCGCACGGTGTCGCGCACCACCGACTGTACGTCGCAATAGGTCTTGGTCGACATCTCGCCGAGCACGAAGACGAGCCCCGTCGTGGCAGCCACCTCGACCGCCACGCGTGACTCCGGATCGCGGGACAGGACGTCGTCAAGGACGGCATCAGCGATCTGGTCGCAGAGCTTGTCGGGGTGACCCTCGGTCACGGATTCGGAGGTGAAGAGGGTGTGGCCGTCAGGGATGGACATTGCGGGGCCGAGTGTAGCGTCGGCGCGCACGCCGCGCCGGCCGCCGCTCAGGTGCCAGACTCCCAGGACTCGCTGTACGCCTTCTGGGCGACCGTCATCGGATCGATCTCGATCCCCATCGACTCCAGCTTGAGGCGCGCCACCTCGCGGTCGATCTCCTCGGGGATGCCGTAGACCTGGGGCTCCAGCTCCCCGGCATGCGAGCGCAGCCACTCCAGGCCAAGAGCCTGGTTGGCGAAGCTCATGTCCATCACCAGCGCCGGGTGCCCCTCGGCGGCGCCCAGGTTGACCAGGCGTCCATCGGCGAGGAGGAAGAGGCGCCGCCCGTCGGCCATCAGGTATTCGCGCGTGGAGGGCCGCACCTCCCGTGACGAGGCTGCCTGCGACTCCAGCGCGGACAGCTCGAACTCGTCGTTGAAATGGCCGGCATTGGCCAGGATCGCGCCGTCCCGCATCTTCGGGAAGTCGGCTGCGCCCCACACGTTCAGGTTGCCGGTGGCGGCGATGAAGATCTCGCCACCTTCGGCGGCGACCGAGGCGGTCGTGACCCGGTAGCCGTCCATTGCCGCTTCCAGCGCCCGGATCGGGTCGACCTCGACCACGGTCACGATGCCGCCCATGCCGGCCGCGCGGGCGGCGATGCCGCGACCGACCCACCCGTAGCCACCCACCACCACCTGCTTGCCGGCGATCAGCACGTTGGTCGCGCGCAGGATCCCGTCGATGGCGCTCTGCCCGGTGCCATAGCGGTTGTCGAAGAGGTGCTTTGTGAGCGCCTCATTGACCCCGAGCACCGGGAAGCGCAGCTTGCCGGCCGCCGCCATGGCGCGCAGCCGGATGACGCCGGTGGTCGTCTCCTCGGTCCCGCCGACAACATCGGGGAGCAGTTCCGTGCGCCTCGTGTGCAGCTCCGAGACCAGGTCTGCGCCGTCGTCCATGGTCACCTGGGGGGCGTGGTCCAGCGCTGCGGCGATGTGGCCATAGTACGAGTCGCGATCCTCTCCCTTGATGGCGTAGGTGGGGATGCCGTGATGCTCGATCAGCGAAGCCGCCACGTCGTCCTGGGTGGAGAGCGGGTTCGACGAGCAGAGGACGGCATCGGCGCCACCGGCTGCCAGGGTGCGCATCAGGTTCGCCGTCTCGGCGGTGACGTGCAGGCAGGCGCTGATCTTCCAGCCCGCCAGCGGTCGCTCGGCCGCGAACCGCTCGCGGATTCCCGCCAGCACCGGCATCTGGCGATCTGCCCATTCGATCTTCAGCGCCCCCGCATCGGCCAGGCCGATGTCGCGAACGTCACCCTTCAGCGTTGGTCTCGTGGCCACGTGATTCTCATTGCCTCTCGTATCGGTCGCATCAACCCCCAGCCGCCGGAACGGCGGCGCCCCAGCCTCTCGGTCAGCCGACAGTACTCACGGTAGCCGAGTCTGGAGTAGGCCGCGATGGCCGACTCGTTATCCGCGTGGACATTGAGGGCCACGTCCGGGACCTGCTCGAGCAGATCCAAGGTCACCGCGCCAGTCACCATCCTGGCGAAGCCGTGGCCACGGTAGTCGGCGTGGGTCATCACGTTGCCGACCACCGCGATCCCCTCGCCACGGTTGATGACGTGGGTGCCGGCGGCGCTCACCAGGCGGCCGTGGATGCGGATCCCGTAATAGACCGCGTCGTCGAGGATCGCCTGCGCGAAGCCCGCACGGAATCCGAGCTGATAGAGCCGATTCAGATCGTCGATGTCTGCCGCGCTGAGGCGTACGGCAACGCCCGCGGTGGGGACAAAGGTCGTCGCGTCGACAACCATCCGCAGCAAGACGGTCGCCCGTTCGAGCTCATAGAGGTCCGCGGCAGCGGCGTCCAGGGCTTCCATCGCCTGGAAGAACGCGTCTCGCGGCTTGATGACGCTGGCCAGCACGGCCCGGCAGCCGTCGGGCTCGCCCATCAGGAAGAGCGGCTGCGGCACGAGGCCGTCGTGGTGCATCGCGAGCGCTGCGGGCTCGCCGCCGGCATCGTAGGCGATCCCCCATGAGCAGCGGCCGCGCGCCGGCGAGTCGAGGTCTCCGAGGGCATAGGCGGCGTAGCGACGGTCGCTGCGCAGATACGCCGCGATCTCGTCGCGATCCGTGACGGAGCGAGCATGAAGCTGGGTGGCTGGGAGAGCGGCCATCGACGGGCGACTAGTAGGCGAGCAGCGTGTGGATCGCGAATTCGGCGAGCTTGTCGCGCCCGCCCAGCGCGGTCAGCTCGACCGCGAACGAGAGCCCCGCGATCTCGCCACCCAGCCGGCGCACCAGCTCGATCGTGCCGAGCACCGTCCCGCCCGTGGCCAGCAGGTCGTCCACCACCAAGACCCGCTGCCCACGGGTGATGGCGTCACGGTGGATCTCGAGCGTTGCGGTCCCGTATTCAAGGTCGTACTCGACCTCGATCGTCTCGGCCGGCAGCTTTCCGAGCTTGCGCACCGGGACGAATCCCGCTCCCAGGCGGTCGGCCAGAGGGGCCGCGAAGATGAACCCCCGGGATTCCATCCCGACCACCAGGTCGATCTTCTCCCCCTTCACCGCCTCGGCCATGCGGTCGATCACTTCCTTGAATGCATCGGCGTCGCGCAGCAGGGTGGTGATGTCGTAGAAGAGGATCCCCGGCTTCGGGAAGTCCGGCACCTCGCGGATCTTGGCGCGCAGGTCGTCGGTGGAGCGAGCGGTCACGGGGCACTCCAGGTGGGGCGAACGGGCGAGGCTGAGTCTAGACCGATGCGTCCCGCCCCGGCAACGTGAGCGGGACGAACGGGCTATTCGGGTCGTGAGGGCGGAAGGGTACCTTCGGTTGGTGATATGGAGCCCGATCCACCGCTGGTGACCATGAAGCTACGAGGGCGCGCGGCCGCGAGGCGTCGCGATCGGCAGGTCGTGGCACTCGTGAACGTCGTGCTGCTCGTTGGAATCGGCATCATCGCCGCGCTCGCCACCAAGCTCGTCCCCAGCGGGCGCGAGGTGACATTGGTCCTGGCGATTGCCAGCGCGATCGGCCTCATTGGCATCCTCGCCTGGTCGGGCGTCGGACCACGCCGTGGCCTGGTCGACGACCTCAGGGACGCCGAAGCGCGATACCGGGCCATGGTGGAGGAGCTGCCAGCGGTCCTGTATGTCGCCGATCTCGGGGCGGATGCCACCTGGCATTACGTCAGCCCCCGGATCCAGGAGCTGCTCGGCTACAGCGCCGCCGAGTGGCAGGCGGACACGAGCCTGTGGATGAGCCATATCCACCCCGACGATCGGCAGCGGGTCCTCGAGGACGAGGAATTTGAAGGCCGCCGTGACATCGGCGCCCGGTCCGTGAGCGAGTACCGCATGCGGACCCGGGACGGTCGCGAGATCTGGATCCGCGACGAGGGGGTCGTGATCGGCAACGAGCGCGGCGAGCCGACGCGCTACCGCGGCTACATGATCGACATCTCGGCGCAGAAAGAGGCCGAGATGGCGGCCCGCGAGAACGAGGAGCAGACTCAGCTGATCATCGAGAGCGCCAGCCAGGCGTATGTCGCGATCGATGCCCAGGGCCGCATCATCGACTGGAACGCGCAGGCAGAAGCGGCCTTCGGCTGGTCCCGGCAGGAGGCACTGGGCGAGCCGCTCGAGGAGAAGATCATTCCGGTCGCGCAGCGCGCGGCACATCGGGCAGGGCTTGCTCGCTACCTGGTGACCGGGGAGGGTCCCCTCGTCGGAAAGCGGATCGAGGTCACGGCGCTGCATCGCGACGGGCACGAATTCCTGGCCGAGCTGACGATCTGGCCGGTCGGCAGCGGCGATAATATTCGCTTCAGCGCGCTGATCCACGACATCACCCTGCGCAAGGAGCTGGAGATGCAGCTCCAGCACCAGGCCTTCCACGATTCGCTGACCGGCCTCGCCAACCGTGCTCTCTTCCGCGACCGGGTCGCCCACGCACTGGCTCGCCAGGCTCGCGGTCGAGGGTCCGTATCGGTCCTCTTCTCCGACCTCGACGACTTCAAGACCGTCAACGACTCGCTCGGCCACGAAGCCGGCGACCAGCTGCTGGTGGCGGTCGCCGAGCGACTGCGGGCGGTGATGCGCCCCGAGGACACGACGGCTCGATTTGGCGGCGACGAGTTCGCGATCCTGCTCGAGGAGACCAACAAGGACGGCACGCGGCGCGCGGCCGAGCGAATCCTGGAGGCACTCCGCTCGCCATTCGAGTTCCACGGCCGGCAGGTCGTCATGCGGGCAAGCATCGGCGCCGCCATCACCTCTGACGGCAGCACCGAACCGGATGACCTCCTGCGTCAGGCCGACCTGGCCATGTATACCGCCAAGACGTCGGGGAAGGCGGGCTTCGCCTTCTACGAGCCACACATGCACGAGGCCGCCGTGACGCGGATGGAGCTCAAGGGCGACCTGGAGCAGGCGATCGCGAACCAGGACTTCGAGCTGCACTACCAGCCGATCGTCGACCTGCGCAGCGGCAACGTCACCGGTGTCGAGGCACTCGTCCGCTGGCGTCACCCCGAGCGCGGGCTCGTGCTTCCAACCGAGTTCATCCCGATCGCCGAGGAGACCGGGCTGGTCGTGCCGCTGGGCCGCTGGATGATCGGCGAGGCCTGCCGACAGCTCGCTGCCTGGACCGCCGCCGGACGCCTCTCCGGGCCGCGGCTCCAGCGCCTGTCGATGTGGGTCAACGTGTCAGCGCGCGAGCTCCAGGAGCCGGAGTTCGTGCAGACCGTGGCGGATGCGGTCGAATCGAGTGGCATTCCCCCTGAGCGCCTGACGCTGGAGATCACCGAGAGCGGCCTGATGGCGGACCTCGACCAGAGCACCGCGACCCTGCACCGCCTCCGCGCACTCGGGGCGCGGCTGGCGATCGATGACTTCGGCACCGGCTACTCGTCGCTCAGCTACCTGGAGCGCCTGCCGGTCGAGGTGCTGAAGATCGACCGCTCCTTCACGGCCGCGATCGGTCACGGGCGCGATGTTCCAGTCCTGGTTCGGTCGATCGTCAAGCTGGGCCAGACGCTGCACATGGAGGTGCTGGCCGAGGGGATCGAGACCGCCGAGCAGCTGACCAGGCTGCGAGCCATCGATTGCCGGCTGGGCCAGGGCTTCCATTTCTCCCCCGCCCTGCCCGCGGTCGAGGTGATCGAGCTGCTCGCCCACGGCTGGCCGTCGGCGTTGAGCGCCTGAACTCGGGTCCGGTGCCTGCGGCCTCAAGCCGCGACGGTCGCGCGGGCTGTGCCCTTATTCACACAATCACTGGTGTGGCGGTGAGGCCCCGAGCGTGCCCACCCCCTCCGATGCACGAGTCACCCGGTGAATGAGCGGTCGCCGCGAGCCCCGTCGGCCGTCGCTCCATCGACGTACCAGGTACCTACTGAATAGCTGGCCCCCAAGACTGGCGATCGGCTGTGGACTTCACCAGGCGGCGGAGCACCGTCTGAAGCACGCCCCCGTTGCGGTAGTACGTCACGTCGATCTCGCCGTCGAGGCGGGCAATCGCGCGGAATCGCAGGTCGCGACCTTCCTCTGAGGTGGCGGTCACGCTCAGCTCCTGGTGAGGCCGAAGCCCATCGGCGATGCCGGTCACGCTGAGTCGCTCCCGGCCGGTCAGGCCCAGCGCCATGGCGCTCTCCCCGGGCAGGTACTGCAGCGGCAGGATTCCCATCCCGACCAGGTTTGACCGATGGATTCGCTCGTACGACTCGGCGATGACCGCGCGCACGCCGAGCAGATACGGTCCCTTGGCGGCCCAGTCGCGCGACGAGCCCGAGCCATATTCCTTGCCGGCAAGGAGGACGAGTTCGGTGCCTTCGTCGGCGTAGCGCTGCGCGGCGTCAAAGATGCTCATCCGCTCGCCGGACGGCAGGTACTCGGTGATGTTCCCCTCCGCGTCGGGGGTCAGCAGGTTTCGCAGCCGGATGTTGGCAAAGGTGCCGCGCATCATCACCTCGTGATGGCCGCGACGCGCCCCGTACGAGTTGAAGTCACGCGGCTCGACCCCGCGCTCCACCAGCCACGTCCCGGCCGGTGAGGTGCGGGCGATGCTGCCGGCCGGGGAGATGTGGTCGGTTGTGACGCTGTCGCCCAGCACCGCCAGGACCCTGGCGTCGACGACGTCCTCCAGCGGCGCGGGCTCAGGCCCGATCCCGTCGAAGAACGGCGGCAGCGCCACGTACGTGCTGGCCGCGTCCCAGGCGTAGCGATCGCCTGCGGGCACAGGCAGCGCTCGCCACCGGTCATCACCATCGAAGACCGATGCGTAGTTGCGCGTGAAGATCTCGGACCGGACCTGCGTGGCCACGACATCGGCGATCTCGGCAGGGGATGGCCACAGCTCTGCCAGGAAGACTGGCCGACCGTCGCGATCCGTCCCCAGCGGCTGGGTTGTGAGGTCGATGTCGACCCGACCGGCAAGGGCGAAGGCCACCACCAGCGGCGGCGACGCGAGGTAGCTGGCCCGTGCCAGCGGATGGATCCGACCCTCGAAGTTGCGGTTCCCGGAGAGGACCGCCACGCCGACCAGGTCGTTGGCCTCGATCGCGGCGGCGATCTCGTCGGCCAGCGGCCCCGAGTTGCCGATGCAGGTGGTGCACCCGTAGCCGACCAGGTCGAACCCGAGCGCCTCGAGTGGCGCCATGAGGCCCGCGCCGGCCAGGTAGTCGGTGACCGCCCGTGAGCCCGGCGCGAGCGAGGTCTTGACCCATGGCGGGGTGCTCAGCCCGCGCGCCACGGCGTTCCGGGCAAGCAGGCCGGCGGCCACCATCACGCTCGGGTTGCTGGTGTTGGTGCAGGAGGTGATGGCGGCGATCACCACCGAACCGGAGCGCAGCGTGAACCGCCCACCATCCATCTCGACGTCCACCGGCTGGTATTCGACAGGCGGATGGTCAGCCTGTGCCTCGGGCCGCTCCATGCGCCGATCCTCGACGGGCGCGCTGGCGTTGAACGACGGCGGGTCGCTGGCCGGGAACGATTCGGCGCTCGCCTCGTCCACCAGGCGGTGGTTCTTGAGGCCATCCGCGAACACCTCGCGGAACGAGCGCTGGAGGTCGGTCAGCGGGACGCGGTCCTGCGGCCGACGCGGCCCGGCGACCGATGGCTCGACGCTTGCCAGGTCCAATCCGAGCGACTCGTTGAATCGCGGCTCGACGGATGCATCGGTCCGGAAGAGGCCCTGTGCCTTGGCGTAGGACTCGACCCGATCCACCGTCTCGGCCGACCGGCCAGTCATGCGCAGATAGCGCAGCGTCTCGTCGTCGATCGGGAAGAGGGTGGCGGTCGCGCCGAACTCCGGCGACATGTTGCTGATGGTGGCCCGATCGGCCAGGCCAAGGCGGGAGAGGCCAGGCCCGTGGAATTCGACGAACTTTCCGACAACGCCATGGCTGCGCAGCATCTCGGTCACGTACAGCACCAGGTCGGTGGCGGTCGCGCCCGGGCGCAGCTCGCCGTCGAGGCGGAAGCCGACCACCACCGGCATCGGCTGGTAGAGCGGCTGACCGAGCAGCGCGGCCTCGGCCTCGATTCCGCCGACCCCCCAGCCGACGACCCCAAGCCCGTTGATCATGGTGGTGTGCGAATCGGTCCCGACCAGCGTGTCGGGGAAGGCGACAGGCTCTCCCTCGCCATCCGGTCGCGCGGTCACCACGTCGGCCAGGAATTCGAGGTTGACCTGGTGCACGATGCCGGTACCCGGCGGAACGACCCTGAAGTTGTCGAAGGCCTGCTGTGCCCAGCGCAGCAGGGCGTAGCGCTCGCCATTGCGCTCGTACTCGCGCTCAACGTTGCCGGCGAAGGCCAGCTCCGAACCGAAGAGGTCGACCTGCACGCTGTGATCGATGACCAGGTCGGCCGGCACGAGCGGGTTGACGCGCGAGGGATCGCCACCCATCGACGCCACTGCGTCGCGAATCGCAGCCAGGTCCACGACGCAGGGGACGCCGGTGAAGTCCTGCAGGATCACGCGCGCCGGCATGAACGGCAGCTCCGCTTCCCCCGGCTGTGAGGGATCCCAGGTTGCGAGAGCTCGCACGTCGGCCGGCGAGACCAGGCCCGAGCCTCCGGCCGCGTGCCGCAGCGCATTCTCGAGCAGGACCTTGACGGTGTAGGGCAGGCGCGCCAGGTCAACGGCGCCCGCGGCATCGAGGCGATAGTAGGCGTAGGTTCGATCGCCGACGCGCAGCGTCGAACGGGCCTGGGCGGGATCGATGAGGGGAGATTGACTGGACACGGGACGCGCCTCCTTCGTCATCCGCGCCTGGAGCGCGGTATCAGAGCGGTCGGCGCCGGACGGGTGCGCCCGTCCCGGGTCGAGTGATCAATTCGGAGTATACGCCCCGATTCAAGCCTCGTATTCTTCGCCGCATGGTCGCCGGAGGAGAGGGTTCGCCATGACCGATGCCACTGCCGCCACGCCAGCCTCGCCTCTCACCGCCGTGCCGATCTGGGCCCTTGCGTACTTCAACGGCGGCAGCGAGACCATAAACGTCACCCCGGTGGCGGTCGGCGGCACCCTCGGCACCGGCACCGCCACCCTGGATGATCGCGGCGACACCGCAACCGTCACCATCGAGGCGACGACCGAAGACGGGATCGAGATATCGGCCACCATGGAGTGCCACTCGATCAAGGACTACTAGCCTCCAGGGCCGCCAACGCTCCCAGCGCGGTTTCGACCGGGTCGCGACCGGGCGGCACCGGGATGCGCACCTGATTCGACGCGGCGACCGGCCGGAAGCCCGCCACGGTCAACGCCCGCACGACGGTGGCTCGGTCGTAGCGCGGCCACTTGAGCGTGACCCGCCCCGGCTCGGCGTGCACCTCGGGCACGCCCGCCTTTTCGGCGGCCATGCGCACCGCGACCGCGCGGAAGAGCCCCTCCACCGGCTCCGGGGCGGGGCCGAATCGGTCGCGCAGCTCGGCCCGCAGAGCGACGACATCGGCCTCGTCGTGGATCGCGGCAAAGCGGCGATAGGCCTCCAGCTTGGCGCCGGCATCGGCAATGAAGTCGTCGGGCAGGTATGCCGATCCGGGCAGGTCGAGCCGGATCGCGGCCGTCTCGGGGGCGACCACCCGGCCACGCCCGGCCTCGACCGCCTCGGCCAGCATGCGGGTGTACAGCTCGAAGCCGACCGCAGCCATGAAGCCGTGCTGCTCGGGGCCCAGGATGTTGCCGGCCCCACGAATCTCGAGGTCTGACAGCGCGATCTGGTAACCGGCACCCAGGTCCGACGCCGAGAAGATGGCATGCAGCCGCTTGCGCGCCACGGCAGACAGCGGCTGACCTCGGCGGTGGAGCAGGTAGGCGTAGGCGCGTCGGTCAGAGCGGCCGACCCGGCCGCGCAGCTGGTAGAGCTGCGCCAGCCCCAGCGTATCGGCGCGGGCGATGACGATCGTGTTCGCGTTCGGGATGTCGAGCCCCGACTCGATGATGGTGGTGCACACCAGCACGTCGAAGCGGCCGGCGTCGTAGTCGAGCATCACCCTCTCGAGCATCCCCTCCGCCATCTGTCCATGGCCGATGGCCACCTTGGCCCGCGGCACCAGGCGACGAACCCGCTCGGCGGCCGCCTCGATCGTCTCGACCCGGTTGTGGACGTAGAAGACCTGCCCGCCGCGGTCCAGCTCGCGGTTGATGGCGTCACGCACCAGGCCGTCGTCGTCCTCCGCGATGCGGGTCAGGATCGGCAGCCGCGCTTCCGGCGGCGTCTCGATCACCGACAGGTCGCGGATCCCGACCAGGGAGAGGTGCAGCGTGCGGGGGATCGGCGTGGCCGACAGGGTCAGGACGTCGACCTCGCGGCGCATCGACTTGATTCGCTCCTTGTGGCCGACCCCGAAGCGCTGCTCCTCGTCGACCACCAGCAGGCCCAGGTCGGCGAAGGCGATGTCCTTCGACAGGATCCGATGCGTCCCGATCAGGATGTCGACCTCTCCCCCGGCCGTGGCATCCACGATCCGGGCCTGCTCGGCCTTGCCGACGAATCGGCTCAGCATCCCGACCCGCACCGGGAATGGCGCCAGCCGGCGCCGGAAGGTGCCCAGGTGCTGCTGTGCCAACACCGTGGTGGGCACCAGCACCGCGACCTGCTTGCCGTCCTGAACGGCCTTGAACGCAGCACGCAGGGCCACCTCGGTCTTGCCGTAGCCGACGTCGCCGCACACGAGCCGATCCATCGGCCGGCGGCGCAGCATGTCGGCCTTGACCTCCTGGATGGTCCGTTCCTGGTCCTTCGTCTCGGTATAGGGGAACGCCTCCTCCAGCTCACGCTGCCAGGTCGTGTCCGGGGAAAAGCTGAACCCCGGTGCCGACGCGCGCGCCGCGTAGATCGCCAGCAGGTCCTCGGCCAGCTCGGCGACCGCGCGCCGCACCCGCCCCTTGGTGCGCTCCCAATCGGTCCCGCCCAGGCGGGAGAGGGTCGGCGCGGGGCCGCCGCTGTAGCGCGTGATGCGCCCGATCTGGTCGGCGGGCAGGAAGATCTTGTCGTCGCCGGCGAAGTCGAGCTGGAGGTACTCCTTGGTCGCGCCGCCGTACTCGCGCTGCGTCATGCCCGCGTATCGGGCGATGCCGTGATCGATGTGGACCACCGCGTCGCCGACCGCCAGCTTCCCGATCAGGTCGCGCGTCATCGAACGCTTCGAGGGCGTCAGGCGTCGGACGCGGGTTGCGCCGAACAGCTCACGGTCGGTGAGCAGCTGCAACCCCGAAGGCGCGTGGGTGAAACCGCCCGAGAGCGAGCCATGGACGAGGCCGATGCCTCCGGCCGGGGGAGCCTCATGCAGCTCGGCCACCGGCGCCACTGCCCGTCCCTCCTCCTCGAGCAGCTCGCCGACACGGCTGGCCTGGTCGGTCGTCACCACCAATCGCCTTCCCGCCCCAAGCTCGGCCAGCCAAGAGCCGATGCGGTCGGCGCGTCCCGGCAGCGACGGGGCGGTGGCGTACCCGGCATCGGTACCGCCTTCGTCGAGCACCTCGACGGCGCGTGACTCGAGGACGGCCAGGGCGGCCGCAGCCTCGTACGGCAGGGGCCAGGCGTCGGGGAGCTCGCCCGAGGCGATCAGCCCCGCGCGTCGCTCAGTGGCCTGCACATCCAGGTCGGCAGCGATCGCGCGCAGCTCAGCCGGGTCAGTCAGCACGACGTGTGCGCTCGCGGGGATGTGCTCGGTCGCCGGGCCAGCGGTGAGGAGGGCTGCCCACGTCTCCGCCGCCTCGGCCAGGTCGCCCTGCTCGAGTCGCGCCAGGTCAGCCTGCAGAGCCTCCGAGGGAAGGTCCGGCGCGTGCTCGGCCAGGGCCTGCCAGCCACCGCCCGGGAGGAATTCGCTGGCCGGCAGGAGCACGGCGCGCTCGACGCGGCGCCGGCTGCCCTGAGTCATCGGGTCGAACGCACGAATGGATTCGACCTGGTCGCCGAAGAGCTCGAACCTCAGGGGATCGACGGTCCCAGGCGGCCATAGGTCGATGATCCCGCCGCGGTTGGCGAATTCCCCCACGCCGCTGACCTCGACCGCCGCCTCGTAGCCGCCGGCGACGAGGGCCTTCAGCAGCACTCGCTGCTCGATCCGCTCACCGACCCGCAGCGAAACCCGCGCGGCGGCCAGCTGGGCAGGGGAGAGGGTTCGCTGCACCAGCGCCAGCAGCGGAGCCACCACGACCAGGTGATGATGGCGGCCGGCCAGCAGGTCAAGGACCTCCAGCCGTTCGCCCGACTCATCGTGCTCGGGCAGGGCTCGCTCCAGCGGCAGGGCGGCGCGCTCCGAGAGGACGCGAACCATTCCCGCCGGCAGCCAGGCGGCGAGGTCATCGGTGAGGCGGTGTGCCTCCTCGTCGTTCCGCACCACCGCCACCAGCGGCGCCAGCTCCGCCACGCCACCCCGTCGAGCGGCCAGGTGCGCGGCGCGGGCCGCGGCCGGGACCCGCAGCGGGCTGGAGGTCGCGGCCGGCAAGTGCGCCGCCAGCTCGGCGGACAGGACGGCGATGCGCCGGTCGGCTCCGCTTCGGGTCGGGGAGGTCACTCCGGCGCTTCGCCCAGGTCGAGGCCGTTGAACTCGGTCATCGCCGCGTCGATCCCGTCGCGCAGCCAGCGCTCGGCGGCATCGGCTCCGGTGGCGACCGCCTCGCTGGCGAGGGTCCTCTCCCCCGGCTTGAAGGTCGCCAGCACGTGGTCGACCAGCTCACCGCCCCGGCCGATCCCGATCCGCAGCCGGTTGAACTCGTCGCTCCCCAGGGTGTCGATGATGTCGCGCAGGCCATTATGCCCGCCCGCCGAGCCCGATCGCCGCAGTCGCACCTTTCCCAGCGGCAGGTCGGCATCGTCGGCGATCACCAGCAGGTCGCTGGCGGGATCTGCATCGGTCTGTCGCATGGCGGCCTTGAGGGCGGAGCCCGACAGGTTCATGAAGCGCTGCGGCTTCACCAGCAGCACCTTCCCGATCGGTTCGTGCAGGGTGGCCTCGAGCACCGCCGCGCCATCGCGGACGCGGCCGGCGCCGGTCAGCCCCCAGCGATCGGCGAGCAGGTCCACCACCCGAAAGCCGACGTTGTGGCGCGTGAGCAGGTAGCGCTCGCCCGGGTTGCCCAGGCCGCAGATGACCTTCATGCGCGGCCGATGGTGGCACAATCCGCCGGAATGTCGCGCTCCCCCGACGTCGCCATCATCGGCGGCGGGATCATCGGCTGCTCAGCGGCCGCCATCCTCGCCGAGCGTGACGCGACGGTCGTGCTATACGAGGCCACCGCCATTGGCGCGGGGGCATCGGGTCGCAACCTCGGCGCCATCCAGCATCCCTTCGACGCCATCCTGGCCCCGCTGTACCAAGCCAGCCTGGAGCAATACCGCCAGCTCGCGCTCGCCGACGACGGGTTTGCGCTACCGGGTCGACCGGCGGGGGTCCTCATGCTCAACCGCGATGCCGAAGCCTCGCTCCGCCAGGTGCAGCTCCTGACCGACGTCGTCCCCGACCTCGCCGTGGAATTCGTGGACGCCGATGCAGTGGCAGCCGCCGAGCCATCCCTGGTGCCCGGTTTCGCCGCCTGTCGCCTTGACACCGGCTATCCGATTCCTCCCGCCTCGGCCACCGCCGCCTTCAGCCGGCTGGCCACGCAGCGCGGTGCGCAGCTGCGCGTTGGGGCCGCAGCCGAGCCGTGGATCGAAGCCGGGACGGTGAGGGGCGTCACGCTCTCGGACGGGACGCGGCATGCGGCGGGAGCCGTCCTGATCGCGGCCGGCCCGTGGTCACCGCCCCTGGTCGATCCTGCCGGCACCTGGCGGCCGATCAGCCGCACATGGGGCGTGACCGTGCAGCTCGACCTCGGAACGGCGGCGCCGCGTCACGTCATCGAGCAGGACGCGGTGGACGCCGTCAACCGCCCGCTGGTGGCGGCGGCACGAGCCGCGGAGGGTGAGCCTGCGGCCGACCCCCATTCCCTCTTCACGGTTGCGAGCGCGGCGGGTGTCTCGACCCTGGGCTCCATCTTCCTGCCGGACGAGCCCGACCCAGGGCGCGTTGGGCGGCTGCTGATAGAGCGCGGAACGCGCTACCTGCCGGCGATCGGCAGCGCTCCGGTGCGCCAGGTGCGCGTCTGCGCGCGGCCGCAGTCGGTCGACAGCCGCCCGTTCATCGGTCCGGTCGCGGGCATCGCGGGCCTCTTCGTGTGTGCCGGCCACGGCCCATGGGGCATCTCGACCGGCCCGGGCTCTGCCACGCTGGTGGTCGACGCGATCCTCAGCGGAGCCTCGGTACCCGCCGAGCTCGCGGCAGACCGATGGATCTAGGCGCCGGCGGAGACCGTGTTGGCTGGCTGGTCGAAGAGCGAGCCGGGCTGCCAGCCCACGTCGGCGTGTCGCTTGTGCAGCCGTGCCAGGACCCGCCGCTCGATGGCCCGCATCGCCTCTTCGTCCTCGATCTCCACGTGGTCGTGGCCAACCAGGTGGAGCGTGCCATGCACCGACAACAGAGCGATCTCCTGTGCCGGGCTCCAGCCGCCGTCGACCGCCTGGCGAACCGCCTGGTCGACGTCGATCACCACGTCGCCCAGCAGGAGGGGTCCGGGCGGAGTGCCGGCATCCTCATCGGCCAGGTGCGAATGCCCCATGTCGATCGACCATTGGTGGAGCGGAAAGGCGAGAACGTCGGTCGGTCCGCGCTCGCCCATGTGGTCGAAGTTGAGGTGCGTCATCTCCTCGTCGCCGCACAGCGTCAGCTCGATCTCGACGTCCTGGGAGCCCGTCGCCGCTTCGGCGGTCTCGCCCAGCGCCGACTCAAGCAGCGCGTGAAATGCGTCGGGGGCCTGGGGCTCCATCGCCGCGGTCAGCCGATCCTGGCTGATCCGATGGTGAAAGGTGACGACGCAGCCCATGGCGCCATCCTAGGCGCAGCCGGGTCGGGGCTCAAGCCTCGCGTTCTTGCTCAAGCGGCACGACGTTGTCGGGGTACTGGATGCGGGTGTGGTACATGCCCAGCAGCTGCTGGACAAAGGCTTCCTTGATCTGCGACAGGTTGCGCAGGGTCAGCTCCGCCTCATCGAGCTGCCCATCCTCGACCCGTGCATCGACGATGCGATTGACCATGTCACGGATCGAGACCTCGTCCTTCTCCTCGAGCGACCGGACCGATGCCTCGACGCCATCGGCCAGCATCAGGATCGCTGCCTCGCGGCTCTGCGGCTTCGGCCCCGGGTAGCGATAGCGGTCGCGCGCGGCGACCTCCTCGTCGCCGCCCAGCTCGCGCAGCGCCTTGCCGTAGAAGTAGCTCATCACGCTCGTGCCGTGGTGCTGCGGGATGAAGCCGATGATCTGCACCGGCAGCCCGAACTCGTATCCCAGGTCGATCCCGTCGCGCACGTGGCCGGCGATGATGCGGGCGCTCGACTCGGGCGTCAGGTCGTCGTGGATGTTGTGCGCACCGGCCTGGTTCTCGATGAAGGCAAGCGGGTTCTTCATCTTGCCGATGTCGTGGTAGTAGGCCGCCACGCGGGCAAGGAGCGGGTCCGCGCCGATCGTCTCGGCCGCCCGCTCGGCGAGGTTGCCGACCATGACGCTGTGGTGATAGGTCCCCGGGGTCTCCATCAGCAGCCTGCGCAGCAGGCGCGACGACGGGTTCGCCAGCTCGAGCAGCTGGAAGACGGTCATGATCCCGAACAGGTTGCCGAGCACGGCGAACGAGCCGACCGCCAGGAAGACGGCCAGCGCGGCGTTCACCGTCCCGGCAGCCAGCCCCTGCAGGATCGCCGCGACGTCGCGCTGCTCCATCAGGTTGAAGGCGGTGAGCACCACCACGTTGACGAGGCCGATGGCGACTCCCGCCCGCACGAACACGTTCAGCCGCTCGGCTCGGACGATCGTGATCACGGCTGCCAGCCCACCGGCGAGGGTGTACGCCGCCGGGCCAAAGGCATCCTGGTTCATGACCCCCGCCAGGGTTGCCAGGGCCAGCGCCATGGCAGCGCCGGCGGCGCCGTCGAGCAGGATGGCAGTCAGCAGGACCGTCGCCGCGGTGGGCACCACGTAGGCCCACAGGGTCCGATCCGCAGCGATGCGCAACGCCACCGCCGTTCCCAGCAGCGCAAGCACGAAGAGCAGCAGCGAGCGGTTGCGGAACCAGATGGTCGGCTCGAAGCGCCACAGGAAGGCGACCAGCAGCGAGGCGAGCAGGATGGCCACCAGGGCATGGCCGGCGAGCGTGGCGGCTTCCAGGCTGGGCCGGGTCAGGCCCAGCTGCTCGAGCTTCTCGACGTCGAGCGCCGTGATGGGGTCGCCCTCGCGCACCACGATCTCGCCCTGGCGCACCTCCACGACCACATCCACGACCCTGGCGCGGGCGGCGGCGCGGGCGGCGGCCGTCTTCGAGGCAGACAGCTGGGTGTTGGGTGCCACCTGGGCGGCGGCCAGGTCGCCGGCCAGCTCACGCTGCGGCTGGGGCAGGTCGTTGGTGATGTTGGTCCGTACCTGCTGCCGAGCCTCGGCCAGCCGATCGTCGCGCACCTCCGCCGAGAGCGTCGCCTCCAGCACCCCCCGCCCTGCATCCGCCATGAGCATCCAGTTGTTCACCGGCAGCGACGCCAGCAGCGAGACCTGGTCGTCGGCAAGGGCGGGGACTGCCGACGAGAGTTGCTGGTGCAGCTCGTCCTCGGTGATCGTGCCGGCGTCGCGCTGGAGGAGGACGTTGCGGACCGCGCGCGTGATCTTGTCGTACGCGACGAGCTGGCGGTCGCGGATGTCGGCAGGGGGTCCGATCTGTTCGTAGACCGGCGCGACGGCGTTGGCGGCTGCCGTGCGGGCCGCCTCGGTCTGCGAGTCGCTGACGAAGCTGCGCGTCAACGGAGCGGTGATATCGGCCTGGGCGACGTCGCCAACCGACAGGTTCAGCCGGCCGCTGCCAACGTTGACGCTCAGGACGGCGAAGATGGCCACGGCCAGGAAGCCGCCGACGATCGCCGTGCGGGCCCAAGCCCCTCGTCCCGAGGACGACTCAGTGCTCGCCAGCGTGCGTGGGATGAACATCGCTCAGCTCCCCAGCAGGCGCCGCACGAGGTCAGAGACGGCCTTCCCGTCGGCACGTCCCTTGGTCTGCGGCACGACCTTGCCCATCACCCGGCCGAGGTCGGCCGGCGACGAGGCGCCGGTCTCCGCGATCGCTGCGCGGACCGCCGTCTCGAGCTCCTCGGCGGAGAGCGGCTCGGGCAGGAACTCGGCCAGGATCTCGGCCTCGGCCTCCTCGTTGGCGGCCATCGCCTCGCGACCGCCGGCCCGGAACGCCTCGATGCTCTCGCGGCGCTGCTTGACCTGCTTGCCGAGGATCTCGACGTAGTCCTCGTCGGATATCGATCGGCCGAGCTCGATCTCGCGGTTGTGGGCGGCAGACATTGCCATGCGCAGCGTCTGGGTGCGGCGCTCGTCACGGGCGCGCATCGAGTCGCGCATGGCGGTCTCGATCCGGTCCTGCAGGGTCATCGGCTGATGGGGGTGGGCGTCATCCGTCTGGTGATCCGGTTGACCGTCGCCCGCGCGAATTGAGGGAGCGTCTGGCGGCTATTCGCGGGTTACCTTGCGCTTCTTGGCTTCCTTGCGCTTCCGCTTCACGCTGGGCTTCTCGTAGTGCTCGCGGCGTCGCGCCTCGGCCAGGATCCCCGATTGCTGGATCTTCTTGTTGAAGCGGCGCAACGCGCTCTCGAACGACTCGTTCTCGCCCACGCGGACCTCTGCCAAACGTCTCGCCTCCTCTCAGCCTATGGACTCGCGCGATCCTGCGCGAAAGCCTGGGGAGTCTATCAGCGAGCGTGGAGAGGGTCAATCAATCGCTGGGCACCTTGCTCGACGTTGCGAATGAAGTCGAGGATGCCTTCAAATAGGTGACCTGGTCGTCGTACATCGCCATGTGGCTGCCATCGGGGCAAAAGAGATACGTTCCGCGTTGGACCTTGCCCGCCATCATTTCCATGAACTCGGGATCCATCGTGTCGTAGCGGGCGCCGATCACCAGCGTCGGAACCGAGATGTTCGGAAGATCGGCTGTGCGATCCCAGGTGACCAGGGTGCCGCTCGCCCCGAGCTCGCTCGGGCCCTGCATCGGCACATAGATGGCCGGGTTGATGGCGGCGAAGCTGCGGTTGACGGGATCCGGCCACGCCTCGGGTGGCATGCGCAGGATGTGGTCCACGTAGTAGTGCGACATCAGCAGCTCCATGTACCGCGGATCGTCGAACGCATTCGCAGCCTCGAGGCGCTTGATCTGCGCGAGCGCCTCCTGGTCCATCGCCGGCATGAGCACGCGTTCGGCGTAGGCGTTGTACGCCGCGCCGCTGCTCATCATGTTGGAGATCACGAGCCCCTTGAGGTGCTGCTGGTGCTCGAGGGCGTACTCGATCGCCAGCATGCCGCCCCAGGATTGGCCGAGCAGGTAGAAATTGTCGCGGTCGAGCGCGAGTGCCTGGCGCACCTGCTCGACCTCGTCGACGAACCGGGGGATCGTCCAGAGATCCGGGTCGTCGGGTTGGTCGCTGTAGGCCGAGCCGAGTTGGTCGTAGTAGTAGTACTCGATCCCGGCCGCGGGAAAGTACGAGTCGAAGGCCGCCAGGTACTCGTGCGTAGCCCCGGGTCCCCCGTGCAGGAGCAGGACCTTCACCGTCGGGTTGTTGCCGACCCGCCTGGTCCACACTCGGAAGTCGCCCTTCGGCGTGGTGATCGGGATCAGCTTCACGCCACCCGAGAGGACGTCGTCCCTGCCAGAGTTGTCGAGGTAGGGGTCCGGTCCCTGCATTTGGTCGATCAGGGTTCGAAGCGCCAGCGAGTCGCTCCGAACGGTTCGGCAGTGGCCACTCCGTACGCCGTGTGCGGCGTCATGACATACAGGTCCCATGGCGGCGGCCCGGCGCTCGGGGCGCTGTACTCGGCGGTGAAGGCGCCGTCCTTCACGGTCGCCGGCCAGCCCCCTTCCCGGGCACGCTCGGCGACCCGTTCAAGCGTCGCCTCATCGGTCACCTTGCCAGCGGTCCCTTCGACCACCAGGTCGAGGTCACCGAGTGCGACAGCGATCGCGCACCTTGGGTTCGTGGCCAGGTTCCGGCTTTTCCGCGTTCTCGCGCCGCTCGTGAAGTAGAACCTGTCATCGGCCCACCAGGCACCCACTCCGGTGGCGTGCGGCTGCCCATCGGGGCCGCTGGTGGTCAGCCACCAGGTCTGCGGGGCATCCGCCGTGTCGCTCGCGGCCGCCGCCACGAGCTGGTCGAGGGCGCGCGACCACGGAATCGGGTCATGGCCATAGATGTCGAGGTTCATCTGCCGCATTACTCCACCGTGACCGTCATGTTCATCGTCGGGTGCAGGGTGCACGTGACCTGGTACGTCCCCGCATCCGTGAACGTGTAGCTGTCCGACGCCCCGACCGCCAGCTGGAGGTCGAAGCGCGCGTTGGGTGCCGCGACCCCGTTCGACCCCTCGGTGGCCGTGTGGGCGACGGTGTCGTTGTTCGTCCAGGTGACACTGGAACCCGCTGCGACCGTCAGGTCGGGGCCGAAGTCCAAGGCGGCGATCGTCGACGTTGTCGTCGCACCACTGGCAGCGGCACTGGGCTCCGCCTGGGCCGATGCACTGGCCACTGCACTCCCCTCGGCGCTCGGAGACGCGCCCGGCGCGAGGCTTCCCGAGGCAACCGCCGACGGGCTGGGCTGCTCAGCCTCGTACTGGCCGCTCCAGACGGCGTAGGCGAGCGTCACAGCCAGGACACCCACCACCGCCGAGCCGAACAGGATGATCCTCGCCATCAGTCGCCTTTCCTCGTCCTAGCCGCGGTCACCGCCGGAGCCTACACCCCCGATTCCCTCCTTATCGGCACTAAGGCGACGTCTGCCGACGAGGAGCGCCACGGCCGTTCCACCGATCAGGTAGCCACTCCCCTGCACGACGAGAAGCAGGATGACCGGCAGGAATTCACCCAGGATGCCGGCTGCGACCGCACCGAAAAGCGCACCAACGCCGGCCACTGCGCCGATCGCTCCGACGACGCGTCCACGATGGCTGTCCTCGGTCTCGGACTGTTGCAGCGTGGTGGTCGCCGCACCCAGGCCGGCACCCGGGACGCCCACGATCACCAGCATCACGAGCGCCGGCCCGATGTACGGATAGACCACCGGATAGGTGAAGAGCACCAGGTCGATGGCGCCGAACGCCAGGGCGCTGCCGATCAGCAGAGGCAGCGGTCGCAACCTCGCGCCAAGGCGCGCGATCACCAGCGCGCCCGCCAGCCCGCCGATGGCCTGCGTCGAGAGGACCCAGCCGTATCCCGTGGCGTCGGAATGCAGCGCGTCCGTGGTCCACACCACGAACAGTGTGATGGTCAGGCCTTCCCCGATGCCCACGATGGTGGCAAAGACCAGCAGGGCGCGCAGCACCGGCTGGTGCCATACCACACGCAGGCCAACCCGCCACTCGTACACCAGCCGCCGCCAGGCGGAGAGTGCCGCGTGCTCGACCGAGTCGGTGGGGCGCGGCGCCATCGGCCGAGCGCGAATCAATGCGAGCATGCCCGCCGATACCACGAAGGAGGCCGAGTCGATGACCGCGACCGCTCCCAGCCCGCCGGTGGCCACGATCACGCCGCCGACCGCCGGCCCGATCAGCCGCGCCAGGTGCTGTCCCACGCCGGTGAGCGCATTGGCAGTCAGCAGCTCCTCCTTTCCACCGCTCAACACCGACGGGACAAGGGCCACCCGGGCTGGGTTGAAGAGCTGGGAGACGCTGCTCTCCGCCACCAGCACGGCGTAAATGACCCACAGGCCGAGCTGGCCGACCAGCAGAAGCGGAAGGATGATCAGCGCCTGGAGGAGGTTGACCACGATCATCAGGCGCCGGCGATCCCATCGGTCCACGTAGACCCCGGCCACCGATCCGAGCAGGATGCTCGGAACAAGAAATGCCAGCGTCATCCCGGCGGTGGCCAGCGTCGAGTTGGTCCGGCGATAGATCTCGTACGGCAGGCCAACGAAGAGCACGAAGTCGCCGAGCGTGGAGATCAGGCCAGCGAACCACAGCAGCCCGTAGTCCCGCTGGCGAAGGACCCGGAGCATCAGCCGATCAACGGAACGGCTTCACAACCAAGGAACTACGACCTGTGATCCAGGCGGCGGCGTACAGCAGCCCCACCAGCACCGCCAGCGCCTGGTAGCCAGTTACCAGCGCGGCATACTCGACCACCCCGCCGACCATGGCGCCGAGCAGGTTGGCACCGAACGCGGCGGTCGAGTCCTCGGTAGCGGCGAAGCGCTGCGCGAAGACGAGGTTGGCGAGGAAGATCGGGCTGAAATAGACACCGATGCTGGCGATGAACCGCCAGGCCGGGTCGAGCCCCAGGAGCGCGCTCGGCTCAACAAACCAGCTGATGGCGACCGCCACAAACAGCAACGGAAAGAGGATGGCCGGGCTCGGCAGCCGGAACCGTCGGGCGAACATCACCGCGGCCAGCACGCTCAGCAGGATGCCTCCGAAGACGAGCGCGTTCACCACCCAGGTGGTGCCAAACAGGAGCGCGAACTGGACCACGCTCTTAGTCTCCAGGAGCAGGAACGCGGCACCCATGAAGAACAGGTCAAGGTGCGGGGCCATGGCCCGCATCGGTCCACCTGCAATGCGCACCCCTGCGGCAGAGACGACCAGGATGAGACCGATGCTGACCAGGTAGAAGATCGGGATCTCGCGGTGCTGGAGGTACAGGAACGGGTAGTCGTCTGTGGCCGGCGCCACGACCTCGGTGGTCGGTGACCAGCTCGCCTCGCACTCGACCGATGCCTCCTCGAGTCCCACGGTCAGCGCCGCCAGGCGCCCAACCGTCCCGACGTTGTCGAGGCACGGGGCGTGCCCGTACACGGCCCGCAGCGTCCCCGCCAGGCGGTCGATCAGCCACGCCTCGCGGTAGTAGTTGTACATGGCGAAGACACCGCCCGGCGCCAGGTGGGTACGGGCCTCGGTCAGCGCCTCGCGGGTGAACAGGTAGCTTTCCAGGCGAAGCGAGGACTGGCCCGAGACGAGGGTCAGCGAGTCCGGCAGCGCGAACAGGATCAGGTCGTACTCCGCGTCGCTGCGCTCAAGAAAGGCGCGCCCGTCATCGATGATCACCCGGACCCGTGGGTCGTCGTACGGGTGGTCGGGATGGCGTTCAGCCCCGATCTGGGCGAGGCGAGGATCGATCTCCACGCATCGACGCTCGTCGCCCCCAGCGACAGGGCAACCGCCACGTCGCTGCCGGTGCCGGCACCCACGACCAGGACTCGACCCGGATCGGTCCGTGCCAGGCGCTCGAACGGCACGAAGTAGATCGGCTCCTCCGCCCGGCGCTTCGCCACCGAGGAGATGGTCTGGTGCGGGATCCCGTTGACGCTCACCGCGAACTCGCCCGGCTCGCTCAGCGGGACGGTCACGACCCGGTAGTACGGCGACCATGACGTGTTCTGGGTAACCGAATCGCGCGCCAGCAGGCCGACCAGCAGCAGCGCCCCAGCGACCGTCATCCAGCGCCTCCAGGTGGGCAGCGCCAGCACCATGAGGACGGCGGCCAGTAGGCCCCAGGCCACGGGAGGTGCGCCCGTAAACGACAGCAGCGTGAAGCCGATGATCCCCAGCAGGCTGCCGCCGATGTCGAGGCCATACGCCTCCAGCGGCTGGAACCGCGCGAAGGTGCGCGCGACAGCCTCGCCGATGAGGGCCATCACCGCCGCAACCGCCACGAAGATGATCGGCAGCACCACCGGCAGCGGCAGGCCGTGCGCCTCGAAGCCGCCGAAATAGATGGCTCGGCCGCCGCCGCGATCGATCTCGATGCGCAGCACGAGAACGACGCCGATGATGAAGGCCAGGGCCAACGGGGCGTAGGGGGAGAGGTCGACCCGCGACTTGGCACGCAGGAACCCGATGCCGATCCCCAGGAAGCTGCCGAGCAGCACGAAGTTGCTGAAGTACGACAGGTAGATGACGCGCGAGCCGGACCAGCGGATCAGGGCCAGCTCGACGAAGAGCATCAGGGCACTGAGCAGGACCAGCTGGAGTCGAGGGCGGGACGCAACCGAAGCCGATGCTCGAAACATCAGCCGGGCGGCCAGGTCATGGAGCGGCCGCCGAGCAGGTGAAAGTGGAGGTGGAACACGCTCTGCCCGGATTCGGCGCCCACGTTGGTCAGGATCCGGTAGCCGCTCAGTCCCGCCTTCCCGGCCACGTGTCGGAGCGCGCTGAAGAGGGCAGCAAGCAGGTCTCCATCGGCATCGGTCAGGTCTGCGGCTGACGCGATGTGGCGGCGCGGGATGGCCACGACATGCGTCGGCGCCTTCGGGTTGATGTCGCGGAACACGATCACCGCCTCGTCCTCGAAGACCCGGTCCGCCGGGATCTCGCCCGCCGCGATCCGGCAGAAGAGGCATTCGGCCTGGTAGGTGGGGTCGCGATCGGCCATGCGCGGAGCCTAGGCGAAGTCGCCGGTCCGCGACAAGATCGCCGCCGCAACGGCGACGGCCACCGTCTCCGAGCGCAGGATGCGCGGCCCCAAGCCAGCAATCTCCAATCCCGCCCGCTCTGCGGCTGCGACCTCGTCAGGGCTGAACCCTCCCTCCGGACCGATGAAAACGCTCGGCGGCGCCTCCACCTCGGTGAGCCGCGTGCCCTCGTGCCGCTCGAACAGCAGGACCGAACCGGGCGCAGCGGTCTTCAGCGCTTCCGCAAACGGAATCGGCGCGTCGACCGGCGGCACGATTCCCCGCTCCGACTGCTCGGCTGCCTCGCGGACGACGGCTTGCAGCCGCTCCAGCCGTCGCGGGCTCAGCTCGCGCGCGATACAGCGCTCGCTCACGAACAGTCCGAACCGCGCGATCCCGATCTCCGTCCCATGCCGAACGACCGGCTCGAGGTGGTCGCCCTTCAGAAGTGCTTGCCAGACGGTGAGCTCGTGCTTCGGCTCGCCCCCAGCCACGCCTCGCGCAAGAACGACGCAGTCGCCCCCCTCGAGTCGACATCGCACCTCCCCACCCAGACCATCGAGCAGCGTGATCTCGTCGCCATCGCGCAGCCGCAGAACGCGCGATAGCTGGTGGGCAATGCTCGAAGGGATCGGAAACCGTTCCCCCACGATCGCCGCCGGCTCCACGAAGAATCGGGACACGCGTTGATTCACAGGCTCGGCGGCGGAGGCTCGACCTCTCCAAACTCGGCACGGCCGGTCGGCTGATAGACGTGGATTGCCGTGCCGGAGCCGGTCGTACGTGAGTCGACGAGACGAAGACCGGTAGCGACTCCGAGGTCGGGGAACAGACGCCG
The DNA here is from genome assembly GCA_040902225.1 of Chloroflexota bacterium. NCBI lineage: Bacteria > Bacillati > Chloroflexota > Chloroflexota bacterium. The sequence goes on along the minus strand of JBBDXT010000004.1, from coordinate 242,964 downwards.
GCCCGCTCCGACGATGACCGGGAAGACAAGCAGGCGCCACTCGTCGACGAGGTCGTTCTCGAGCAACGTGCGGGCGAGGGTACCGCTGCCGTGAACCTGAAGCTCGCGGCCCGGCATCGCCTTGAGCCTCGCCACCTCGCCGGGGACGTCGCCCTTGATGATGGTCGAATCATGCCATTCTGCGGAGCGGAGCCTCGTCGAGACGACGTACTTGGGCAGGGTGTTGAGTGGGTTCGCAATCGGATCCTCCGGGTCGGTCACCTTCGGCCAGTACGCCGCGAAGATCTCGTAGGTTCGCCGCCCCAGCAGAAAGGCGTCCGCCTTGTCGAAGACCTCGATCATGAACTGGCCGGTCGCCTCGTCGAAGTGCGGCACCAGCCATCCGCCGCGGTCGAACCCGTCGCTGCGATCCTCATCCGGGCCACCCGGACCCTGCATGACACCGTCGACCGAGAGAAACGTCGTGATCGTGAGTTGCATTCGTCGTCCTCCATCTGTCAAGGCGCCCGATGTGGCGAAGCGGGAATCGCTAATCGAAGCGAGACCCACTCACCGTCGTCAAGGCGATTCTCGAGGCTAAAGCCCGCGCCGGCGAGAGCGGCGAGGACCTCCTCGGCACGCCCTTCAATGATGCCGCTGGCCAGCAACGTACCGCCGCGAGCAGTGTGGGCGGCGAGCGATTCGGCCAGGTCGACCAGCACGGCTGCGACGAGGTTGGCAAGGACCAGCCGATAGGCCTCGCCGGGTGGCGTGAGCGGCAACGACCCGAGTTGGGCGGTGACCCGATCCGCCAGGTCGTTGGCCGCGGCGTTGGCGAGTGTTGCCTCCACGGCGAGTGGATCAGTGTCGTAGCAGACTGCTCCATCCGCCCCGAGGCGCAGGGCCGCCAGGGCCAGGATCCCGGACCCGGAGCCCACGTCGAGCACGACGGGAGGCATCGGCGAGATCTCCTGGAGAAGCGTAAGGCAGCCGCGCGTCGTCGGATGGAGGCCGGTGCCGAAGGCCATGCCGGGGTCCAGGCGCAGGGCCACCTCATCGGTCCCGATCGATTCATCCAGCCAGGAAGGCACGATCGCCACGCGCCCGATGCGCTGCGGGGCGTAGCCGGCCTTCCAGGCGTCGGTCCAGTCCGCGTCGTCGACCGAGCGGACTCGCAGCTCGCCGACCGGGCGCAGCCCGAAGGCCTGGAGATGCCATAGCGCCCGCTCCGTGGACTCGACCGCGGCTGGGGCCTCCTCGTCTTCGGGGATGTGGGCAGTGATCTCGTACGGTGCAGTCGGGTCTTCACGAGCGGACAGCTCGTCCGCGGGATCCCGGATCAGGCGCGTGGGCCGTACCGCAGACCCCTGCCCAACGCGGCCGAAGATCTCGCTGACCGCCTCGATCGCCTCGTTGTCGCAAGTGACCGTCAGCTCCAGCCAGCGCACGGCCGGCCTAGCCGAACAGATCGCGAAGCCGATCGACCAGGCTTGGACCGCCCTTGGGCAGGACCGGGGGCGAGCTGACCTCCCCGAGCTCCTTGAGCAGCTCACGCTCACGCTTCGAGGGCTTTGGCGGGATCACGACCGTCACGATCACGTGCAGGTCGCCGCGACCCACGCCTCGCAGCCGGGGCACACCGCGGCCGCGGAGGCGCAGCTCGGCGCCGCTCTGGGTCCCGGCCGGGATCTCCATCGGCTCAGTGCCTTCGACCGTCGGGATCTCGAGCGTTGCGCCAAGGGCTGCCTGCGGGAATGTGACAGGCAGCTCATAGAAGAGCTCCGTGCCGCGGCGGAGGAGCTGAGCATGCTCGCGCACCGTGACCGCGACGTACAGATCGCCGGGCGGGCCGCCGCGGGGACCGGCCTCGCCCTGCCCCTCGATCGCGATCCGCTGACCGGACTCGATGCCAGCGGGCACTTCGACATTCAACGTGCGCTGCTCGCGGACGCGGCCGTCGGCTCGGCAGGTTGCGCAGGGCGTGGACACGATGCGACCCTCGCCGGCGCAGCGGGGGCAGGCGGTGATGTTTACCATCTGGCCCAGGATCGTCTGACTGACGCGCCGCTTTTCGCCGGTGCCGTTGCACTCCGGGCACTTCTCCGGCTCGCTTCCCGGCTCGGCCCCGGACCCCTCGCAGACCGAGCAGCGCGCGAGGGTCGGAAAGCTGATCTCGCGCGTGACGCCAGAGACGGCCTCACTGAACTCGATGGTCAGGTCGTAGCGCAGGTCGGCGCCGGCAACCACGCGTCGGCGTCCGCGGGTGCCTGCCGGCGAGCCGCCGAAGAAGGCGTCGAAGATGTCGCCGAACGGCCCGAACCCACCGCCGAAGCCACCCTCGAAGCCGCCTGCGCCCACTCCATCCACTCCGCTGTGGCCGAACATGTCGTACGCGGTTCGACGCTGCCGGTCGGAGAGGACGCGGTACGCCTCGCTCAGCTCCTTGAAACGCGCCTCCGCCCCGTCGCTCGAGTCGATGTCCGGGTGGTGGCGCTGCGCAGCGCGCCGGTAGGACCGCTTGATCTCCTCGTCGGAGGCGTCGCGCGGAACGCCCAGCACCTCGTAGTAGTCACGCTTGACAGCCATGGCGCGCGGATTATAGCGATTGGCACTCTCTACATCAGAGTGCCAGCGAGGCGGTGATCAATTCGGGCGGATCACCACCGTCGATGCGATCTTGTCGTGCCAGCCCTGCTTGCGCGAGTCGAAGGCGGCCCAGATGAGGCCCAGGAAGAGCGGAATGATCGAGATGATGAACCCGACATAGCGCAACAGACCGCGCACCAGGTCGATCTTCTTGCCATCGGCGACGCCCACCACCTGCATGTTGAACGGCATCATGCCGACGGTCTGACCGCGCCAGGCCCAGAAGCCGATGAAGTACACGAGCCCGATGAGCGCGCTGTACGCGTTCTCCGCGTAGTTCACCGTCACGACTCCATTCGTCGTGGTGGTGATCTGCGCGCCAGTGATTGGAATGAGTGCTGCAGACAGCAGCCCGATGACGATCGCATCGATCAGGATTGCCAGGAAGCGGACCCAGAAGCCGGCGTAGTGCCACCCGGGCATCGGTCCCGGGCGTGTGATCGGGGTGGTGACAGGTGCGCCCGCCCAGCCGGACTCCGGCGCGGCGGGTGGGGCAGGTGGCGCGGGCGGCGCGGCCGGGGACTGATCGGTCACTGGGATCCCTCCTGTTGGTTCTTGGGCGCTAGATCCTGATTGGACGCGCGGGCTGCTGGGGCGAGGTGGGCCATCCTCTGGCTCCGATAGCCGATCACCGCCAGCGCCACGCCGACGACGAAGAAGGCCAGGACGCCGACGCCCGCAGCCGGCAGCATGGCCTCCTGGAGTTGGACCGCCACGATCGCAGCCAGTACCGCAGCGAGCATGGCGTCGACAAAGGCAATGGTGGCCGGCGTGGTGACGAAGCCATGGAAATTGCCGACGTCCAGGCTGCCGGGTTCATTCGGCAGCGAGCCGAACGTCTGAAAGATCGCTTCGGCGCTGTCATCGGTACCGGTGACGAAGTACGGCGCCAACCCAGGGTCGATCTCGAGGTATGCCCCGCGCAGCCGATTCATGCCGCGCACCCAGACGTAGTCCTCGTTGTTGATCTCCAGGAGCCGGACATACGTGGCCAGCCCCACGAACAGGACAACCGGGAGGAGCATGATCGCGAACAGCACGAAGCCCTCACCGAATGCGGTGGCCTGGGCGACCAGGGCCAGCGCCACCACCGCTCCCGACAGGAGTGAGAGGAACATGCTCGCGCGCGCGAATGCCTCGTTCCAGGAGAGGGAGCGGGTCGCGAGCAGGCTCCAGTGCTCGGTCGCCAGCATCTGCACCCGCAGCGCGCGCCGAGCAGCGGCCTCATCGGCCGGGACGGGACCTGATGTGGGTGGACCCTCGGGCATCCGCTCCATCACCATCGCACCCATTGTACGAAGTGGCGCACCGCGGGCCGCTGCTAGCATCGCGGCCTATGCCCGCACCCCTTCCCGACCTCCACATCTCTGCCGACCATGCCCGCCGTTTCCTCGTCCGCCGCCACCTGCTCGATCCGCCGCGCTCCCTGCCGGCGAAGCCGGAATCGGTCCTCGGCGTGATCGATCGGCTGGGAAGCCTGCAGTTCGACCCGCTGGAGGTGCCCGGCACCCGCAGCCACGACCTGGCGCTCCACGACCGGGTCGCCGGCTACCGGCGAGAGTGGTGCGACCGGTGGCTGTACGGCAGGGATCGGCGCCTCATCGAGCTCTACAACAAGAGCCTGAACATCCTCCCCGCCGCTGAGCTGCCCTTCTACCGGCTGGCCTGGACCTCCGGAGCCAGCCGATACCGGGACTTCCTGGCCGAGCACGCGCGCCTGGCGAACCGAATCCGCGATCACATCCGCGAGAGCGGTCCGGTCTCGACCGCGTCCTTCCGGGATGTCGAGGATCGCATCCAGTGGTGGTGGGACAACGATGCCTCGACCAGCACCAAGGCCGCCCGTGCGGTGATGGAGGCCCTCTTCGTGGTCGGCGAGCTGGGGATCTCTCGTCGGGAGGGCAACCGCCGCTTCTACGACCTGATCGAGCGGCTGGTTCCCGCCGAGATGCTCGACTCGCACGCGAGCGAGGCCGACCAGCTCCGCCATCGGCTGCTCAGCCGTCACCGGGGGGTCGGACTCATGGCGGTTGGTGGTGCAGGGGAGCTGGTGTCAGGCGCCGGGACGGCCGCGGATCGCGCGCGGACGACGGCTGCGCTGGTCGAGGAGGGCACCCTCGTCCCGGTCGCAGTGGAGGGATTCCGGGAGGCCCGCCACGTCCTGGCCGACGAGCTGCCCTTGCTCGAGGCCGCCGCCAAGCCCGCGAGGCGCGCCGGGCCATCGGTCTCGTTCCTTGCGCCGCTCGACCCGCTGATGTGGGACCGCCGCCTGGTCAAGGGACTCTTCGGATTCGACTATATCTGGGAGGTCTACGTCCCGGCCCCCAAGCGCAGGCACGGCTATTACGTGCTGCCGCTGCTCTTCGGGGATCGCCTGGTCGGGCGCATCGAGCCACGCTACGAACGTGCCTCACGCACCCTGCGGATTGCCGGCATCTGGTTCGAGGATGGCTTTGGACCGATGGAGGAGCCTGATTTCGTCCCCGCCGTGGCCGGGGCGTTCGACGCGTACCGCCGCTTCGTCGGGGCCGGTGCCGTGACCTGGCCGCGCACGAAGCTGGGCCGCGACATCGCCGGTGGGCTCCGGCGCCTCGGCTCGTGAAGTTCGAGGTCCTCAGCCGCGAAGCTTTGAACCGGGCGACGCTCGCGCGACAGATGCTTCTCGAGCGCGTCGCGATGACGCCCTACGACACGGTCCACCACCTCGTCGGACTCCAGGCGCAGACACCTCAGTCGTGGTACCTGAGCCTCTGGTCGCGGCTGGCTGACTTTGACCCGATCGCCACCGGGCAGCTGCTCGAGGAGCGGCGGTTGGTGCGCGTGGCGGTCATGCGCTCGACGATCCACCTCGTCACCGATGACGACGCCCTCGTCCTGCGAGCCTTCACGCAGCCCGCGATCGACCGCAGCCTGCGCGGAATCTGGGCGCGCCGGCTGGAGGGGATCGACCTCGCCGAGCTGGCGACCGAGGTTCGAAGGTTCACTGCCGATGCGCCACGCACGCCCACCGAGCTCATCCGGCACCTCGACACCCGCTGGCCCGGACGCGATCGGCTCACCGTCACGAATGCGGTGCGCGCGCTGGTGCCGCTGGTCCAGGTGCCACCCCGCGGCGTGTGGCGCCGCCCCGGGGCGGTAAAGCTCGCCGCCCTCGACGCATGGCTTGGCCGTCCGGTGCTGGCTACCACCGACCCCGAGCCGATCGTGCTGCGTTATCTCGCCGCTTTTGGTCCGGCGTCCGTGATGGACGCGCAAGCCTGGGCAGGGGTGACGCGGTTGGGCGAGGTGTTCGCACGCTTGCGGCCCCGCCTTCGGGTTTTCCGTGACGGAGCCGGGCGCGAGCTGTTCGACCTGCCCGATGCACCCCGCCCAGATCCGGAGACGCCTGCCCCCGTCCGCTTCCTGGCGGACTACGACAACCTCCTGCTATCGCACGCTGACCGATCCCGCTTCGTCGGCGACGTTGAGCGGCCCGCGTTCACGTACCAGGACGGCCCCATCCCCGGCATGCTCCTGCTCGCCGGGACGGCCCTTGGCCAATGGCATCTCCAGCGCGACAGGGGCGCCGCCACCGCGGTCCTGCGGCTAGTCCGTCCGCTGTCGAGCGACGAGGAAACGGCGGTTGGAACCGAGGCCGACGCCATGCTCCGCTTCAGCGTCCCCCACGCAGATGTGCATTCAGTCGAGTTCGCTCGCTACGCGCGTCGGGACTGATAAGTCCGACTAATACTCATGCACCGATCGCGCTCGCGGAGCGCCGCGGCATAAACGTCAGTTATCAGCCGACACCGATGAGGCCTCATCGGTGCAGGAGCATAAGTGTGGCTTATGGACCGGGCGGCGACTTGGGGCGTCGGCCAGCCTTCGCGGCGGCCTGACGGGCCATATCCAACACGTTCTCTCGGTCTGCGATGTAGTCGGGGTTTCGCTTGACAGCCTCCGCGACGTATGCCGCCACCGCCGCCGCGTCGAGATCCTCGTCAAAGCCGATGTCCCAGGTCATGAGGACCGAGCTCCCGGCGCGCAGGACCTTCTTCCGATCGTCGAGCAGAACGCCATAGAGGAAATTGAGGGAGACCTTCCTGCGGCCGGCGTTGACCGCGCATACCCAGGTGTGGAAGTCGCCATTCAGGGCGTACATCAGGATCTTGTACTTGATCGCAACATCGAATTCAGAGTGCGACTTCCTAATGATCCGATCGAGCTCGCGGACCATCGGCTCGGCCTGAGCATCAGGGATGGTCGTCAGGTATTCCTCGAGTGCGGAGGTGCTCATCACGGACCCTCAACCACGATCGGATGCCGCGTTGGGAATGGCAGCCTCGAGCTTCAGCAGCTTGTCGAGCATGACGTTCAGGGCTTCATCCTGCGCCTTGAGGTGCCGCTGGATCTGCTCGGCCTCGTGGAAGCTCGCGTCGGCATCCTGGTAGGTCATCTCAGCGCGTTTGTCCGATGCCTTCCCGATGATGTTCTGCCCGACCATGATGATCGAGAGGAGCACGAGCTGGATGAACGTCTGGCTGACCCATTGCACGATCGCCAGCGGACCGCTGGTCAGGGCCGACGGGAGTGCGACCAGCGCGAGGGCCGCGAACGCGTAGGCGCACCACATCGTCCCGACCACCGTCGTGATCAGGAGCGCGAAGCGCCCATTGAATCCGACCTGCTCGTCCGACCTCCTGGGCGGTCCGGCCTTCCTGCGCTCCGCGATCCTCGGATGGGGCACAGGATTGAAGTTGACTGCCATCACTGATCTCCAGACTTCGGGATCTCGGGCCAGGCTGCTCGTCCTGGCTCAACTGGCCTGGTCGTGGAAGTCCACCACCAGCGGTGCGTGGTCTGAGGGGATTCCCGGGTAGGTTGATGGCTTACGGGCATCGCGGTCGCGCTCGGCAGCGACCGCCCGCCCGGCCAGTGGCTCGGTCACGTACACGTGGTCGATCCGCATCCCCAGGTTCTTGTGGAAGTTCCCCGCACGGTAGTCCCACCAGGTGAAGAAGCCAGGCTCCGGATGGAAGCGTCGCACGATGTCGACCAGCCCCCATTCGCGCATGCGAGCGACCGCCGCACGCTCCGGCTCGGACACGTGCGTTGCCCCGTGGACGGCCGCGGCGTCGTAGACGTCATCGTCGGTAGGGGCGACATTGAAATCGCCGCAGACCGCCATCGGCTCAGCCGGGTCGCACCCGGTGATCAGCCACTCGTTGATGCGGTCCAGCCAGACGAGCTTCTGATCGTAGAACTCGGACCCGACCACCCTGCCGTTGGGCACGTAAATGCTCGCAAAGCGGACGCCGCCGCAGGTGGCGGCCAGAAAGCGGCCGCCGTCATCGGTCCAACCGTCGGAGGTTGGCAGGCCTGCCTGCACCTGATCGATCCCGATCCGCGACGCGATCGCCACGCCGTTCCATTGCCCCAGCCCGTGGTGCGCCACCTCGTAGCCGATGGCGCGGAACGCCAGGTCCGGCATGGCGGCGTCGGTGAGCTTCGTCTCCTGCATGCACAGCACGTCCGGCCGGATCGCCTCGGTCCAGGCCAGCACCCGGTCGAGCCGAGCCTTCAGCGAGTTGACGTTCCAGGTGGCGAGGCGCATCGGTCCGAGTCTAGCCCGCGGCCGCTCCTATACTCCGAGCCTGATGCTCAAGGAATTCCGCGACTTCATTCTGCGCGGCAATGTCATCGACCTGGCGGTGGGCATCGTCATCGGCGCAGCCTTCGGCGCAACCGTGACCTCGTTCGTCACCAACGTGCTGACCCCGCTGCTGGGCTTCCTGCGGATCCCTGATTTCTCGACGCTGTCCTTCACCGCGGGCACGACGCCGGTCTCCTACGGGCTCTTCCTGAACCAGCTCATCACCTTCTTCCTGGTCGCGGTCGCCATCTTCTTCTTCGTGGTCAAGCCGGTGAACGCGATGACCGCCCGCCTGAAGAAGTCTGAGCCCGACGACGAGCCGCCGATCAAGACCTGCCCGTTCTGCGCCACCGATATCCCCACCGCCGCCACCCGCTGCCCGCACTGCACGAGCCAGCTGGGCTAGGCGCTCCCCGGGGTCAGAGGCACCGGCCAACGCTGCAGCACGATCTCGGCATCGGCCGGATCCATTCGATACCCGCGCACGTCGGCATCCCAGGTGATCAGGTCGCGATGGGCTACCCGCCGCATCACCTTGTTCGGGCCGGCCACGATGCCGGCGAAGGCGGTCCCCGTCTGCTTTCCGTAGCGAGCCGTCAGGTCGGCATCCAGCGGCAGGGCGGCATTGCGGATGGACAGCTCGGCGACCTCGCGCAGGAGGCGACGGCTATCGGCACCCTGGATGGCGTTCAGCACCTCGCCGAGCTGCTTGCGCCGCAGGTCGGCCTGGTCCGCCTCGTCCATCACGGGATCGCCGGGCTGGTGCTGGGGACCCATCACCCATCGCCAGGCGAGGCCCACCAGCTGCTCTTCCGTTTCGGCCTCGAATTCGATCCTTGGCACCTGTGAACTCCTGTACTGCTCTGTAGCGAGGCTGGCGCTAATCTATCACAGGTGCTACACTACGCGTCTCGGCTGCAAGGCTGCGAACCGATTGATCTCATGGCCGGCGCACGACGAAGAGCCATCGGCGAACCCGTTTCGTGTCGACTTAGCCGCAAATGGGGGCAGAGGAGTCAAACATGCGTTACACACGAATCTCTACGTACGATCTCACCAAGGGCACCTTCCCTGAGCTGACCGGCATTGCCGAGAAGGGCATCCTTCCGACCTTCGTCAAGGAGCCTGGCTTCGTGAACTACGGACTGGTCGACGTCGGCAACCACAAGGTCCTCTCGATCAGCATCTGGGAGACCCGCGACGAGGCCCTGAAGTCGGCTGACATGGCCGCCACCTGGGTCAAGCAGAACATTGCGGACCGGGTCCACCTCGTCACCACCTACATCGGTGACCTGGCCCTGTTCCGTGGCGTTCCCGTCACCGCCTAGTCCCGTTTGAAGGCTGCCTGCACGGACCGTCGGCCTACCCGCTGTCCCTGCATTCGTAGCCACGCAAGACCGCTCCGGCATCGTGCCGGGGCGGTTTTTCTATGGCCGCAACCCCACGCTGGCGAGCTCAGCGCGAGCAAGCCGATCGTGGCGGCCGCTGGCCCAGTCTCCAAGTGGATCCGGGGTGTACTCGAGCAGCGTCGCGTAGTCGAGCCGGGTGACGGCCCGCATCGCCAGGGCGGTCTCGACCTTCGCATGGCTGACCTTTGGCGCGGTGCGGATGGCCCGATGGGCTGACCGGACGCGCTGCAGCCTCTCCCAGCGCCACGGCAGGTAGCGGGACAGCCACGGCCCGAGGGTCGCCAGTGCGAAGAGCAGGGCCAGCACGGTCGCCACCACCAGGATGAAGCGCTCCAGGTCCGTCCCGAATTCGGAGAGCGGCCGGCCGGCGCCGGCGAAGGCGTTGCGCACCACGTCGCGGACCTGCTCCCCAATGAGTGGCACACCGGACAGGGATTCCCCCACGTCCCGCCCGCTCCGGATCATGGCCAGGCCGCCCGCGTGGATCGTCCGTCCGGCCTGGGCGAAGCCGGCCAGCACCTGGAACAGCTGCCAGACGAGATTGCCCCAGAACACGACCCACACCAGCGTCGCGAGGTCCGCGACCTGCTCTTTCAACCTCGCGACCGGCATCTCACTCCAGATCTTGGTCATGGTGGCCCCTCGCGCTCTCCGCTTCCTCGTCCGTGGTCCGCCGCCAGGAAGCACGATTCTACGCAGGGTCAAAATGGCATCCAACAGGCTTGAGAGCCAACGTGGCGGCCCGATAGGAGGCGCAGATGCTCGATGTCCTCTTGCTGTTCCCCCAGGAGCTCGACACCGACGAGGTTGACGGGCTCCTCACGCAACACCTGGTCCCCGAGCTCACGAGCGCCACCGGGATCTGAACACTGCGGCTGAGCGAGGGACGGTCATGAGCCGCGGAGCGCCTTCGCGGTACTCGCGTGTCCTCGAAGCCTCCTTCGACTCACTGGCCGATTGGATGGCTGCGGTGGACGCCCTGAACGCCATGGGTGACGGCTTGGCCGACCACGAGGCGTTTCAGCGCCTCGCCCCACTCGTCGTCTTCTTCGAGGTCACGGACGTCAAGGGCTAACCATTCACCGAGCCGCGTGTGCCTAAGCGCCGGATAACACGCCCGTACATCGCGAACGCGATCATCGCGCCAGTGAATGACGCGGAGCTGGGTGGGATCGTTCGGGCGCTCCGCCATAGGCGGGGTTGGCGGCAAGCCGATCTGGCGGGAAAGGCCGGGGTGAGCGCCTCACTCATCAGTCTGCTCGAACGCGGACACGCCGAGGCGCTGTCGATCCAGGGTGTCCGGCGCATCGGCTCCGCGCTAGACCTGCGATTGGGGTTTGATGCGGGCTTTCGTGGTGCGGAACTCGCGCGGCTGCGCGACGCCGACCACGCACGATTGGCCGAGTGGCTGACCCGCCGATTGGAGAGATTCGGCTGGACGGTCGTCCCCGAAGCGAGCTTCAACCAATACGGCGATCGCGGCCGTATTGACCTGCTGGCATTCCACGCAGTCACGAATACGCTCGCCGTGATCGAGATCAAGACGGTCATCGCGGAGATCCAGGACCTGCTCGGGACGCTGAATGCCAAAGAGCGTGTCGCGCCGACTGTGGCGCGCTCGCACGGATGGCGGGCAACGGGCGCGGTCGCGGTCCTGGTCGTTGCCGAGAGCACCACCAACCGCCGGCGCTTGGCCGACCATTCGCGCCTGTTTGCGCGCTTCGGGTTACGCGGCAAGGGCGCCGTCGCCTGGATTCGGAAGCCCAGCGGCACTCCGAGCGGCCTCCTGCTGCTCGCCAAGTTGCCAGATCGCAAGGGTGTTGGCGTTAGGCGCGCTGGAAGGCAGCGGGTACGGCGAGGGCGGGCGGCCGTGAGCGTGGATGGGGCGCGCGGAGGTGTCCAGGATCCGCCCAAACCCGCCTAAGTGCAGCCTGGTTGCAATCTGGCGATGTACGAGCCGGTCAGGTCGCGCAACAGCAGCCTGGTTGCGATCTGGCAAGGACGGTGCGCTAAGGCGCGGGCTTCCGGGGAAGCAGGGAAGTCTCGGCACTTCCCGATGTGTGAAAGGGCCGGGCGGCCGTCCCGCAGGCTGTTGCGCCAGCCAGCCGAGGGATGGTCGCTCGGCCCTATCCCGGAGTCAAGAAGGATCGTCAGACCTCTTTGTACTCGCCCTCGATCGTCTCGCCTTCCTCTTCGGGCGCGGCTCCATCGGCCGGTCCGCCACCCTCGCCGCCTTCGCCGCCGGTGCCATCCTCGCCACCGGGCTCGGGAGTTCCCGAAGCCTCATAGGCGCGGGTGCCGATCTTCTGGAGCACCTCGGCAAGCTGCTGCTTGGTGGAGTCGACGACGCCCGCATCGGTCCCCTTGAGGGCTTCGCGGACGGCCTCGATCCGGTCGTTGATCTCCTTGCGGTCGTCATCCGACAGCTTGTCGCCCATGTCCTTGATCAGGCGCTCGGCCTGGTAGGTGAGGGCGTCCGCCTCGTTGCGTGACTCGATCTCGGCGCGACGCGTGCGGTCCTCCTCGGCGTGCTCGGCCGCGTCGCGGACCATCTGGTCGACGTCCTCCTTGGCGAGCATGGAGGAGGCCGTGATGGTGACCTTCTGCTCCTTGTTGGTGGCCTTGTCCTTGGCGGCCACGTTCAGGATGCCGTTGGCATCGATGTCGAAGGTGACCTCGATCTGGGGCACTCCCCGGGGAGCCGGCGGGATGCCATCCAGCCGGAAGGTGGCCAGCTTCTTGTTGTCGGAGGCCATCTCGCGCTCGCCCTGCAGCACCACGATGTCGACCGACGGCTGCGAGTCCGACGCGGTCGAGAAGATCTGGGTGTGGCTGGTGGGGATGGTCGTGTTGCGGTTGATCATCTTGGTCGCCACCCCGCCCAGGGTCTCGATCCCCAGCGACAGCGGCGTCACGTCCAGCAGCAGGACGTCCTTCACCTCGCCGCCCAGCACCCCGGCCTGGATAGCGGCGCCAATGGCGACCACCTCGTCGGGGTTGACGCCCTTGTGGGGCTCCTTGCCGGCGAACATGGCCTTGACAGCCTCGATCACAGCCGGCATGCGGGTCATGCCACCGACCAGGATCACCTCGTCGATGTCGGTCGGCTTGAGCGACGCGTCGGCGAGCGCCTGCTTGACCGGCCCCGAGGTCTTGCTCACCAGGTCAGCAACCAGGTCCTCGAACTTGGCGCGGGTCAGGCTGATGACCAGGTGCTTCGGCCCGGCGGCATCGGCGCTGATGAAGGGCAGGTTGATCTCGGTGGTGGTCGTGCTCGACAGCTCGATCTTGGCCTTCTCGGCGGCCTCCTTCAGGCGCTGGAGCGCGATCCGGTCCTTCGACAGGTCGACCCCCTGGTCCTTCTTGAACTCCTCCGACAGCCAGTCGATCACGCGCTGGTCGAAGTCGTCGCCGCCCAAGTGGGTGTCACCATTGGTGCTGCGCACCTCGAAGACGCCCTCGGACAGCTCCAGGATCGAGATGTCGAAGGTGCCACCGCCCAGGTCGTAGACCGCGATCTTCTCGTCCTTGGTCTTGTCCAGCCCATACGCCAGGGCCGATGCGGTCGGCTCGTTGACGATGCGCTTGACGTCCAGCCCGGCAATCCGACCGGCGTCCTTGGTCGCCTGGCGCTGGGTGTCGTCGAAGTAGGCCGGCACGGTGATGACCGCCTCGGTCACCTTTTCGCCCAGGTAGGCCTCGGCATCGGACTTCAGCTTCTGCAGGATCATGGCGCTGATCTCGGGGGGGCTGAAGGTCTTGCCGTTGGCCAGGGTCACGACCACGCCATCGGACTTGGGGTCCTTCTCCACCTGGTACGGCACCAGGTCCTTCGAATGCGCGACCTCGGGATCCTCGAATCGGCGCCCCATGAAGCGCTTGATGCTGAAGATGGTGTTCTCGGGATTGGTGATCGCCTGGCGCTTGGCGACCTGGCCGACCAGCCGCTCACCGCTCTTGGCGAAGGCGACGACCGATGGCGTGATGCGGCCGCCCTCGGCGTTGGTGATCACCTGCGGTTCGCCGCCCTCCATGACGGCGACCACCGAGTTGGTGGTGCCCAGGTCGATGCCGATGATCTTTCCCATCTGTTCAGTGCTCCTTTGGATTGTTCGCGACGCGGACGAGCGATGGGCGCAGGACCCGGTCTCGCAGCCGGTATCCGCGCTGTAGCTCAGCGATCACCTGGTTATCGGGATGGTCTTCGGTCTCCTCGTGGACGACCGCCTCGTGCAGGTTCGGATCGAATGGCTGGCCGAGCGCCTCGATCTGGGTGACGCCCTCGGCCTCCAGCAGGCCGCGCAGCTTCCGCTCGACGAGGCGCACGCCGTCCACCCAACCCTCGTGGATGTCCTTCGGCACGTTCTCGAGCGCGCGATCGAAGTCGTCGAGGACGGCCAGCAGCTTGCCGATCAGCAGCGCGTTGCTGAACTGGGACAGGCCCTCGCGCTCCTCGTCGACCCGACGCCGGTAGTTGGCGAAGTCGGCGGCGGTGCGCTGCAGGCCGCGCAGGTGCTCGTCGGACTGCTCGCGCGTCTCATCCAGCACGCGCTGCATGTCCTCCAGCTGCTGGATCAGGGCCGCGCGCGACGGCCCGCGCGCGTGGGGCGCGTCCTCGGGGGCGCCGTTGGTGGGTCGCTCAGTCATGGTTCTCCGTTGGGTGACTCGAGATCAGCTCGTTCATAAGCGTTGAGAGATAGCGCACTGTCGGAATGGCGCGGGGGTACGGCATGCGTGTCGGGCCCAGCACGCCCAGTAGGCCAAGCGCCGAGTCCTCCGTGCCGTACGGCGCGAAGACGAGGCTCACCTCGTGCATCGCGTCGTTGATGTTCTCGTGGCCGATGATCACCGTGACTCCGCCGCGGCGGCTCAGCACCGGCACCAGCTGCTCCAGGAAGTCCGATCGCTGGAGCACCTCGAGCACGCCGCGCAGCTTGGCGCCGCCTGCGAACTCCGGCTGCTCCAGGACGTTGACGATGCCGTCGGTGAAGACCTCCTCGACCGCGACCGAGTCCGCCTCTTCCAGCATCTGCGCCAGGACCTCGGCGACGTGCGCCGCGAGCGGAGCCAGCTTGCCCAGCCTGCGTCGCACCTGCGGCGCCGACAGGCCGGCGAGCCCGCTGTTGAGAGTGGCTGCGGCCGTGTCGAGCTCAGCCTGCCCGGTCGCATCTCCCGCGGTTGCCCGCTCCACGCTGCTGCGCTGGAGCCGGCGCTGCACCACGTTGCCGTCGCCGAGCACGAGGACTGCCAGGCGCGCCTGATCGGCCAGCTCGACCAGTTGGACGTGCCCGAAGCGGGCGCGCCGCGCCCGGGCCGGCGTCACGACGGCGGCGGAGCGAGTGCTGGTGGCCAGGATCGAGGCGGCCAGTCGCAGCCATTCGTTGCTGGTCAGCTGCACCTGGCTGAACTGGTGGCGGATCATGAGCTGGTCGGCGCGGTCGAGGGCCGACTCGCGCATGAGGGACTCGACGTAGGTCCGATAGCCCAGGTCGGAGGGGACGCGGCCAGCGCTGGTATGCGGGTGGCTCAGAAGGCCCAGCGCCTCGAGCTCGGCCATGGCGCTGCGCACGGTGGCCGAGCTCACGGGCAGTCCGTAGCGCTCCACCAGCGCCTGCGAACCAACCGGCACGGCATTCAGCACGTAGTCCTCGACCACGGCGCGCAGCACGATGCGCTGCCGCTCGGTCAGGTTCAGCACCGACCGAGACGGGGCGCTCTTCTCGCCGCGGGTCATCCCCTCGCCGACCAAGACTGGCCTCCGTTGTCGTGCCCTTGCGGGTCCGTTAGCACTCTACCGATGAGAGTGCTAAATGGTTCGGCTGGAATCGTACCAACCCCGCCGGACCAGTGTCAACGCGGCTCGGCCGCCGTACGATGCGCCCATGCGTGTCATCGGTGTGCTGATCAACGCCCTCCTGCGCGGGACCATCGTCGCGATCCTGGCCGAGGCCCTCCTTCACAGAAACGATCACCGCTTCGCAGGGAAGGCGATTGGCACCCGAGGCATCGTGATGATTCCCTTGAGCCTGCTGGTGCCGGTTGTGCATGGCGCTGGAAAGCGAGGCCGCTACCCGTTCTGGACGGACAACCTGTACCTGTCCATCTTCTCGCTCGACCTGCTCGGCAACCACTTCGACCTGTACGACCGCTATCGCTATTTCGACGCAATTCCTCATGCGCACGGGACGGGTGCGGCCACCGTCGTCCTCGCTGAGCTCCTTGACCTGCCACCACTCAGCGCCGTCGGCCTCGCGCAGTTGGCCCACATCGGGCTTGAGGCTCAGGAGTACTACAGCGACGTCTGGTTCGGGCTCCATAACGTGCGCGGCACCTGGGACACCGTGAACGACCTTCTGGCCGGCGCCATCGGCTCGGCCGCGTACGCCGCGGCACTGGCCGGGGCTCGCGGAAGGGCCTGAAGGGCCCTCTGGCCACCCAACTGCACCCCCTGGCCTTACCCCGGTGCAGGCTGGTAGTGGAGCCGTTGCTCGTGATCTTGGATTCCACGAGCTTCAGCGGGAGCTCGCCGACGGACTCCTCGAAGAAGTGCTTCCCCGTCCCGACGAGGATCGGGTAGACCTGGAGCCGGAGCTCGTAGGCCGGCAACGATCTTTCGGATCTGTCGTTCTCCTCTGGGTTCTGGGGTCGATCACAGCCTAGGGCGCAAACGCGACGAGCGCCTCGTTGGCGAAGAGGCGCCCACGGGCAGTGAGCAGGACCGCCTCCTCGGTGACCTCGAGCAACCCCGCCGCGGTCCCTTCAGCCACGGCGTCTGCGAACCGCTGGACCGGATCCTCACCGAATTCCGTGGCAAAGTCGGCGCGTCGGAACCCCGTTAACCGGCGCAGCCCGAGCGCAATTGCCTCGAAGGCGCGGGTCGGCTCGTTGAGCTCTTCGCTCCCAGCCAGGACTCGTTCACCCGCCTCGGTCCGTGCCAGGTATCGGTCCAGGTCGCGCTCATTCCAGGAACGGGTCAGACCGTCATACGAATGCGCCCCGGCGCCGATGCCGGTGTACGGCCTGCGCTCCCAGTACGCCGAGTTGTGGCGCGACTCGAAGCCCGGCCGCGCCCACGAGGAGAGCTCGTAGTGGTGGTAGTCGGCGCTGCGCAGCAGCTCCTCGGCAAGCTGGTATTGGGCCGCCGCCAGGCCATCGTCCTGTCGTACCACCATCCGATGCCGCCAGCGCAGGGCGCCGGGACGGGGCGGCGCGGCCCATTCATCGGGCGCGAGCGCGAGCTGAAGCGCATAGAGCGAGAGGTGCTCGGGCTCGACCGTAAGCGC
Organism: Chloroflexota bacterium; assembly: GCA_040902225.1. Taxonomy (NCBI): domain Bacteria; kingdom Bacillati; phylum Chloroflexota; species Chloroflexota bacterium. The sequence continues at coordinate 226,015 of JBBDXT010000004.1, read as the reverse complement.
GGCCAGCAGGCCCTCTCGCCAATCTTCCAGGGACTGGGCCGGGATGCCGTAGATCAGGTCCACTGATACGTTCTCGAAGGCCGCGACCCGGATTGACGCGTAGGCAGCGCGAGCCTCTTCGGCGGTGTGGCCGCGGGCCAACGTCACCAGCTCGGGGTCACGGAACGATTGCACGCCGAGCGAGATGCGCGTCACGCCGGCCGCGCGCAGGGCGGTCCAATCGGGTGCCTCGCGCTCGCTCGGGTTGGCCTCGAGGGTGATCTCGGCAGGCTCCGAGCCCCATCGGTCCCTGGCTGCCTCCACAACGCGAGCAACAGCATCGGCTGGAAGCAGGGATGGCGTGCCGCCACCGAAGTAGATGGTCGCCAGCTGGCCCGATGCCGGTCGCAGCGCCATCTCGCGCAACAACGCCTCGACGTAGCGCGGAATCTCCACGCCGCGCCCACCCACCGTCACGAAGTCGCAGTAGGCGCACACCAGCCGGCAGAAGGGGACGTGGACGTACAGGTGGTGCGAGGGAAACGACACGCCCCGAGCGTACATGCAGCGGGCTCGGGGCGGTGTTCGCGGTTTGCGACGGCAGGACTACATGATCCCGACGACGTGACCCTCGGGATCGGCGAAGAGGGCGATGGTGGTGTCCTTGGCCACTTCGGTCAGGGGCATCAACACCTTGCCGCCGAGCTCCTCGACGCGGCGCAGGATGCCGGCCGGGTCCTCGGAATGGACGTAGAAAGTCACCTGGCCGGCGGACCCGTCGCGGGTCGGCCCGATGCCGCTGGTGAATCCAGTCTCGTCCCTTGCCATGCCGTAGCCGTCGGGAAGGTCGGTGTCGAGCTTCCAGTCGAAGATGTCGGAGTAGAACTTCTGAAGCGCGGGCCCGTCCTTGCCCGTGACTTCCACGTGAATGACCTTGGCTGCCATGAGTGGGATCTCCTTCTCGTACTACTGTTGGCGCTTGCGTTCGCCGGTCTACCTATACGACGCCTGGGCTTGCCCAGGATCGACACCCCGCCGGGTGCATGGCACTGGCCAGCACGCATGGTGCCGGGGGCCAGGAAATGGGGCATCGGTGCCCATGTGGCACCCCACGTACTAAGGCCATGTCAACAGCCCATTGATCCTCGCGGCTCACCAACCCTGTTGGTACAACGGCGCACTTCGGCCTCCGGACAACCGCTTACGCATGGTCCTACCAGTGTCACTGGTAGCCCGATGCATGGATAGGCCCCGAGCCATCCTCAGTGGGTCCCGGCGTACTCATCTACCAATGTGGTTGGTAGCTGGTCAACCAAGGCCCCATGTGGAGCGCGCACCGGGCGGCCGGCGAGGATGTTGCGAAGCCATCCGAGGTCGGCGTCTCGGCGCGCCGTCAACTCCCTAGATCGGCCTCTGGCGGAGCCGTCCCCCGGCAAAGGCAAAGAGCGAGGCTGTCACCGCGAAGTGCCCCACCATCGCCGGCACCACCGACCCGGTGGTCACGGTCGCCAGCCCCGCGCCATAGCCGAGCAGGACCGAGCCCGCCAGGAAGTACCAATCGCGCTCCCTCCACAGGCGCCGGTGCGCCAGGCCGTAGAGCAGCGCCTGCACCACCAGGGCGGTCCCCACGCCGCCCGGCAGCTCGGCGAAGAGGAGCATACCCAGCACGATCGAGCGGAACTGCAGCTCCTCTGCGAAGGCGTTGGCCGCGGCGCCCGCCAGGCGCGTGGCGACCAGCGGGGTGGGCAACGGCAGGATGGCGCGGTAGCGCAGGAACGCGAGCACCAGCCCGTTCAGGATGGCCACCGCGCAGAACAGGAGCATCACCGGCAGCATCGATTCCGGGTCGCCCGGGGCCAGGAAGAGCTGCGCCCGGCCCCGCGGCAGGATGAAGGCGATCCCGATCGCGAACAGCACCACCAGCCCGTAGTAGGAGAGCGGGCCGATCCACGGGGATCGGGAGCGGAAGTAGTCGGAACGCATGATGCGATCCGAGTCGAAGCGCAGCAGGACCAGGAAGATCGTCAGCCCCAGGGCGATCGAGAGGCGCAACGAGTCCTGGAAGTTCACGCTATTGCCCCTCGTTCATGCGGAGGATGGCCAGGAAGGCTTCCTGCGGGATCTCGACGGACCCGATCCGCTTCATCCGCTGCTTGCCTTCTTTCTGCTTCTCCAGGAGCTTGCGCTTGCGGGTGATGTCGCCGCCGTAGCACTTGGCCAGCACGTTCTTGCGCATCGCCCGGATCGTCTCGCGGCTGATGATATTGGAACCAATGGCCGCCTGGACCGGCACTTCGAACATCTGGCGCGGGATCAGCTCTTTCAATTTCTCGACCAGCGCCTTCCCGACCCGGAAAGCATTGGACCGATGGACGATCAGGGAGAGCGCATCCACCGGCTCGCCGCTGACCATGATGTCGAGCTTGACCAGCTCCCCGGGCCGATAGCCCAGGTACGCGTAGTCGAGGCTGGCATATCCCGAGGATCGGCTCTTCAGCTGGTCGTAGAAGTCGATGATCAGCTCGGCCAGCGGCATCTCGAAGTGCATGTTCACCCGCTTGGGGTCGAGGTACTCCATGTTGATGAAGTCGCCGCGGCGGGTGGTGGCCAGCTCCATGATCGGCCCGATGTAGTCGGTCGGGGTTATGACCGTGGCCGACACCCATGGCTCGCTGATCAACTCGACCTCGCCGGCTGGCGGGAACTGGGCGGGGTTGTCCACGACAAGCTCATCGGCCCTGTTCAAGCGCTTGACGCGGTATTCGACCGACGGCGCCGATGCGATCAGCTCGAGCCCGAACTCGCGCTCGAGGCGCTCCTGGACGATCTCCATGTGCAGCAGGCCAAGGAACCCACAGCGATAGCCGAATCCGAGCGCCACGCTCGACTCGGGCTCGTAGACGAACGAGGCGTCGTTGAGGTGCAGCTTCTCGAGCGCGTCGCGCAGCAGCGGGTACTCGTCGCCACGCATCGGGTAGATGCCGGCGAAGACGAGCGGCAGCGCCTGCTTGTAGCCGGGCAGGGGCTCGGGCGCGGGGCGGTCGGCATCGGTCAGGGTGTCGCCCACGCGAGCGTCGGCAATGCTCTTCAGACCGGAGGCAACATAACCCACCTCACCGACGGTCAGGCGACGGGTCGGGACCGGCTGTGGCCGGAAGTAGCCGAGCTCCAGGATGTCGGTCTCGACGCCGGTGGCCATGAAGCGGATGCGCTCGTGGTCGTGGAGCGTACCGTTGGCCACGCGGACGTAGGCGACCACGCCCTTGTACGGGTCGTAGTGGCTGTCGAAGACGAGCGCCTGGAGAGGCGCCGACGCGTGGCCGCTGGGTGCAGGGATGCGCTTGACGATCGCCTCCAGGATCTCGTCGATCCCTCGCCCCTCCTTGGCCGAGGCCAGGATGACCTCCTCGCGCGGGATGGCGAGGGTCTCCTCCAGCTCCCCCAGGACCATCTCGGGGTCGGCCGAGGCGAGGTCGATCTTGTTGATGACCGGGATGATGACCAGCTGCTGCTCCAGCGCCAGGTGCATGTTGGCCAACGTCTGGGCCTCGATCCCCTGGCTGGCGTCGACCACCAGGATCGCCCCCTCGCAGGCCTGAAGGGACCGGCTCACCTCGTACGTGAAATCGACATGGCCGGGGGTGTCGATCAGGTTGAGCGCGTAGGTCTGCCCGTCCTTGGCGTCGTACTGGAGCCGCACCGCGCGGGCCTTGATGGTGATCCCCTTCTCGCGCTCCAGATCCATGCTGTCCAGGACCTGTGACGTCATCTGGCGCGGGTCGATGGTGTGGGTTGCCTCGAGGAGCCGATCCGCCAGCGTGCTCTTGCCGTGGTCGATGTGCGCAACGATGCTGAAGTTGCGGGTGCGCTCCGGGGGGATCATCGGGCCGGAGTCTAGCCGAGACCGATGCTATACTCGCCCGATCACGGCGCCAGGCTTCGCCGGCGCTCTTTTCCATTTCACCCGCCATCGCTGAGGACTACCTGTGGCCAGAAAGGCTCGAACCTGGAAGGGCGCGCGCACGCCGCAGGCCCTGAAGCGCGTCCGCCAGTCGCTCCGCCGCCGCACCGTCAACCAGCGCACGCGGAGCCAGACCAAGACCCTCGTCCTGCAGGCCAGCAACATTGCGCTGGGCCGCTCCGAGGGCGATGGCGCCGCTGCGGTTACGGCCGCTATCAGCGCGCTCGACAAGGCCGCCGAGAAGGGGATCATCCACCCCAACAACGCCGCTCGCCGCAAGAGCCGGCTGATGGCCAAGGCCAACGCCGCCCACCTGCTGGACGGAGCCGCGAGCGAGGCCCCGTCGGCCCCCAAGAAGAAGTCGACCGCCACCCGGACTGCGCAGCGCAAGAAGGTCGCCGCGTCGAAGGCCTCGAAGGCCGCTGCCGCCAAGGCCGCGGATCGGCCGCGCACCGCGGCCGGCAAGGCCAAGGTCGCAGTGGTTCGAGCGTCCCGCGAGACCGCTGCTGCGCGCAAGCGGGCCAAGGCCGTTGGCGACGCCGAGCCAGAGGCTCCCGCCGAGGGCTAGATCGGCATCCTAGCGCGCTAGACTCAGCCTCCGATGGATGAGCCCCGATCCGGCCGCGTGGTCAGCGTCAACGTCAACGAAGGCGGAGTCCCCAAGCTGCCGGTCGCCGAGCAATGGGTCGGACCGCTCGGCCTGAAGGATGACCGGCACGAGGAGCCGGTGCCCATGCACGGAGGCGTGGACCAGGCCGTCTGCCTCTACTCGATGGAGGCCATCGGGCGCCTCGTAGCCGAGGGGCATAACGCATTTCCGGGTGCCTTCGGCGAGAACCTGACGCTCGAGGGGATCGAGCTGGACGCGATAGGCCCGGGCGATCGGCTCGCCATCGGCGAGGGTGGGCTCGTCATCGAGCTGACCTGGCACGCCGCTCCGTGCAAGAAGCAGGCGCAGTGGTTCTCAAACGGACGATTCGCGCGGATCAGCGGCAAGACGAACCCCGCCGACGCACGGTGGTACGCGCGGGTGATCAGCGAGGGGCCAGTCCGCCCCGGAGACACCGTTCGTTAGGGGTCATCGCGCTGGCGTCGAACCTTCCAGATGTGCTCCATCGGCCATTTGCGCGCCCATTCGCGGTCCGCGTCGGTGCGGTAGGTGCTGACAGCGTCGGCCTCTGGTCGGAGCTCGATCAGATCCTCGACGATCAGGCCGTTGGCCCGGAAGAGGCGGATCCACTCGCCATATGGCAGCTGGAACTCGACGTGCTGGGATTCCCCCACGTCCACGACGTTCAGCTCGTAATAGTTGAGCCGCAGCTGGTCGGTGACCTGCTCCGAATCGGGCGGCCAGCAGATGTCAGCGATGGGGGTGTGCATGCTGAAGACGAGCAGCCCATCGTGGCGCAGCAGCCGCGCCGCCTCGGGGACGGTGCGGCGGGGGTCGGCGAAGACCATGGCTCCGTGGTCGCAGAAGATGAGATCGAAGCTGGCGTCGGGATAGGGCACCGCCTCGGCGCTGGCGTGGACCAGCGGGAAGTCGAGCCCAGCCTCGGCGATCGCTTCGCGGGCATGCTCGAGCTGACGCTCGCTGAGGTCGAGGCCCACCGGCCGGGCCCCGCGCCTGGCCAGCTCGATCGACCACTGGGCAGCCCCGCAGCCCAACTCCAGCACGTCCCTGCCGGCCACCTCGCCGAGCGCATGGATCTCGTCCTCGGGGATCTGCCACACGCCCCAGGCCGCGCCGTGGCGCGCCAGGTCGGGGCCGTGATCGGCCTGGTAGGTGTCGGAGAGCTCGTTCCAGAAGGCCCGGTTCGTGCGTGCGTGATCGGTCAGGCCGTCCATCAGCCGGCCAGCGCCGCGAAGGCGCCGCGACCGACGTACTCGGCGGCGTCGCCGAGCTCCTCCTCGATGCGCAGCAGCCGGTTGTACTTCGCGATCCGCTCGCTGCGACTGACGCTGCCGGTCTTGATCTGGCCGGTGCCCATCGCGACCACGAAGTCGGCGATGGTGGTGTCCTCCGTCTCGCCGGAGCGGTGGCTCACGATCGAGCGCCAGCCGGCAGTCCGTGCCATCTCGACCGCGTCGCGCGTCTCGGTCAGCGTGCCGATCTGGTTGAGCTTGATCAGGATCGAGTTGCAGGCCCGCTCACGGATGCCCCGCGCCAGTCGCTCGGTGTTCGTCACCAGCAGGTCGTCGCCCATCACCTGGATCCGGTCGCCGAGCTGCGCGGTGAGCGCGGTCCAGCCCGTCCAGTCGTCCTCCGCCAGGCCGTCCTCCAGGCTGATGATCGGGTAGCGGTCGATCCAATCGGCCCAGAACGTGATCAGCTCGTCGCTCGCCAGCGTGCGCTTCTCGCGGGCGAGCACGTATTGCCCCTCGCTGTAGACCTCGCTCGCGGCGGGGTCGAGGGCGATCGCGATCTGCTCGCCGGGCCGATAGCCGGCGCGCTGGATCGCCTCCAGGACGAGGCCGATCGCCGCCTCGTTCGTCTCGAGGCTTGGGGCGTAGCCACCCTCGTCGCCGACGGTGGTGGCGAAGCCGCGCTCCTCGAGCAGCCGGCCGAGCACGTGGAACGTCTCTGCCGCCCAGCGCAGCGCCTCGGCGAAGGTCGGTGCGCCGAGGGGCGCGATCATGAACTCCTGGAAATCGGTCGAGTCCACCGCGTGCTTGCCGCCGTTCAGGATGTTCACCAGCGGCACCGGGAGCAGGTGCGCGGCCTCGCCTCCCAGGTACCGATACAGCGGCTGGCCCTCGGCCGCCGCCCCCGCATGGGCGGCCGCCAGCGAGACGCCGAGCAGCGCGTTGGCGCCCAGGCGGGCCTTGTTCGGCGTGCCATCGAGCACGATCAACAGGCGGTCGAGGCCCGGCTGGTCGAACGCGTCAAAGCCATGGACCGCTTCGGCAATCTCGCCGTTCACGTTCGCCACCGCGTCGAGGACCCCTTTGCCACCATAACGGGACCTGTCACCGTCGCGCAGCTCGACCGCCTCGTGGGCGCCGGTCGAGGCTCCGGAGGGAACGATCGCGCGACCCCAGCCTCCGCCGCTGAGCCGCACCTCGACCTCGATCGTCGGATTGCCGCGGGAGTCGAGCACCTCGCGCCCGTGGACGGCGGAGATCGCGGTGTTCATCGGTCGGGCAGGGCCTCGACGCCGGGCAGCTTCTTGCCCTCGACGAACTCGAGCGAGGCGCCGCCGCCGGTCGAGACGTGGCTCATCTGGTCGGTCAGGCCGAGCTTGTCGACCGCCGATACCGAATCCCCACCGCCGACCACGGTGATCACCCCATCGCCCGTCCGCGAGGCCACGTAGTTGGCGATCGCGTTCGTGCCATCGGCGAACTGGGCGATCTCGAAGATGCCCATCGGTCCATTCCAGAAGATCGTTCGCGCCTTGGCCAGGTGCGTCGTGTAGGCCTCCACCGTCTGCGGACCGATGTCGACCACGATCCAGTCCTTGGGCACGCCATTGAGGGGCACGACCTGGCGCTGCGAGCGCGGGTGGATCTGGGCGGCGATCACCAGGTCGGTGGGGAGCATCAGGCGCACGCGCTTGCGCCGCGCCTCGGACATGATCCGCTCGGCGTTGGTCAGCTGCTCCGTCTCGACCAGGCTCTTGCCCATGGCATGGCCCTTGGCAGCCAGGAAGGTGTTGGCCATGCCACCGCCGACCAGGACCGCCTGACAGCGCGCCAGCAGCACCTCGAGGACCTCGAGCTTGCCGCTGATCTTGGCTCCGCCGATGATCGTGTGGAACGGCTTGGGCGGCTTGCGGAGCAGGTTGGCGAGAGCGGTCACTTCCTGCTCCAGCAGCAGCCCGGCCACGCTGGGCAGGAAGTGGGTGATCCCCTCGGTCGAGGCGTGGGCCCGATGCGCCGAGCCGAAGGCGTCGTTGACGTAGATCTCGGCCATGTCGGCCAGCGCCTTGGCGAAGCCGGGGTCGTTCGCCTCCTCCTCGGCGTGGAAGCGCAGGTTCTCGAGCAGCAGCAGGTCGCCGGGACGCAGCTTGCCGATCGCCACCTGGACGCCGGGGCCGAGGGCGTCGCCGGTCATCCGCACGTTGCGGCCGAGCAGCTGGCCCAGCCGATCCGCGACCGGCTTGAGGCGCAATGCATCGTTGACCTTGCCCTTCGGGCGGCCGAGGTGGCTGGCCAGGATCACGGCCGCGCCCCGCTCGAGGAGATATCGGATCGTGGGCAGGCTGGCGCGGATGCGGGTGTCGTCAGTGATGCGACCGTCGTCGAGCGGCACGTTCAGGTCAGCGCGCAGGAAGACGCGCTTGCCCCGGACGTCGATATCCCGAACCGTCTGCTTGTTCATCCAGCTACAGCCGGGCGGCCATGAAGCTGGCGAGATCCGCCACCCGGCAGGAGTAGCCCCATTCGTTGTCGTACCAGGCGATCACCTTCAGCAGGTTGTCGCCAACGACCATGGTCGAGAGGCTGTCGACGATGCTGGATCGTTCGTCGCCCTTGAAGTCCATGCTTACCAGTGGCTCGGCGGTGAAGCCCAGCAGCCCCTTCATCGGCCCGTCCGCCGCGGCCTTGAGCGCCGCGTTGGCGGTCTCGGCGCTGACCGGGCGCGACGTGATCGCCACGAAGTCGATGATGCTCACCGTGGCGGTCGGCACCCGCAGCGCAAAGCCGTCGAAGCGGCCCTTGAGCTCGGGGATCACCAGCGACAGTGCCTTGGCGGCGCCGGTGGTGGTGGGAATGATGTTCTGCCCGGCGGATCGCGCCCGGCGCAGGTCCGGGTGGAAGACGTCGAGCACGTTCTGGTCGTTGGTGTACGAGTGGACGGTCGTCATCATGCCGCGCTCGATCCCGAACGAGTCCCACACGACCTTGGCCGGCAGTGCCAGCCCGTTGGTGGTGCACGAGGCGTTGCTGACGATGTGGTGCTTCTCCGGGTCGTAGACGCCCTCGTTCACGCCGAGCACCAGGGTCACGTCCTCGTTCTTGGCGGGAGCGCTGATGATCACCTTGCGCGCGCCGGCGTCCAGGTGGGCGTGCGCCTTGGTGGCGTCCGTGAAGATGCCCGTCGACTCCACCACGAGCTCGACGCCCAGGTCCTTCCACGGGAGAGCCGCGGGGTCCCGCTCCGAGAGGGCGCGAATCGGGTAGCCGTCGACGACGATGTCGCTCTCGGTATGCGACACCTCGCCGGAATAGCGCCCGTAGGTCGAGTCGTACTTGAACAGGTGCGCATTGGTTGCCGTGGGAGCCAGGTCGTTGACGGCGACCACCTCGAGGCTGTCCGGATGGCGCTCAAGGATGGCCTTGAGAGTCTGACGGCCGATCCGGCCGAAGCCATTGATGCCGATGCGGGTCACGCGAGCTCCTTCGAATAGGACGGATCTGTCATTCGTTCATTCACGATCGGCAGCAGGCCGATCAGCGAGACGTCGCCGGCGAACTGCGTCATCTCGAGCCGCACGCGCCGCGCCGGAGCCGGGAAGGCGCGGCGGTCGATCTCGGCGCGAATCGCGCTGGGCAACTCTGGCCGATTGCAGCCGATGCTGCCGCCGAGCACGATCACCTCGGGATTGACGGCGTTGACCAGGCTCGCGCACATGGCGCCGATCGCGACCCAGGCGCGGTCGAGAACGCGCTGACACGCGACGTCGCCCGCATCGGCGGCGCGCGCCACCAGTTCGGCATCCACCTCCGCGTCGGCCGCGAGGGCTGCCAGACCAGGCGCCGCGCCGCTCTTCAGCAGGGCGCGTCCCTCACGCGCGATTGCCCTGCCGGAGCCGATCGCCTCGGCGTGGCCGGGCTGGCCGTCGCCGCACAGCGGCCCGTCGATGTCGACCGTCATGTGCCCGATCTCGCCGGCGGTGCCGTCCTTGCCGATCAGGGGCCGGCCGTCGAGCACCAGGCCGCCGCCGATGCCGGTCGAGACGGTCACGTAGATCACGTCGTCGGCGCCCTTGCCTGCACCGTAGCGCCACTCTCCCATGACGGCGGCGTTGGTGTCGCGCTCCAGGTAGGTGGGCAGCCCGACAGCCTCTTCCACGCGCGCCGCCAGCGGGATATTCCGCCAGCCCGCCAGGTTGGGCGGCGCGATCACGACGCCCTTCCAGGGGTCCAGCGGGCCGGGCGACGAAATGCCGATCCCGACCGGATCCGCCAGGCCGGCGCGCCGCGCATCCTCGCGCACGGTGCGAGCGGCGGCGCAGATCCGATCGATCACCGCTTCCACGCCCTCCTCGTCACGAGTCTCCAGGGCACGACGGCACGAGACGGTAAGGTCGGGGCTGACGTGCGCGGCGCGGATCTGGGTCCCGCCGAGGTCGATCGCCAGGATCGACCGATCGGCTACCTCATCCACAGGCCGTCATTGTAGCGGCCGAGCATGGAATCGGCCGCTCGGCGGCGGCCATCGGGTCTCCCGACGGCGCGCGACCGAACGGCCGACGCGCTTGGTATTGAGCGTCGCGGGCGGAGCCCGCGCGCTGTGTCAGATCTGCAAGCCCTGGTTCAGCCGCCGATCCTGAACATCTTGGTGCCACACACCGGACAGGTGCCCTGGGTGGCCGGCTTGCCGTTTTTCATCGTGATCTTGCTTTCGTTACGCATGTCGCGCTTTGCCTTGCACTTGACGCAGTAGGCATTGGTCGCCATCGGTGAGTTGCCTCCTTGTGTGCCGGCAACGTGCCGGCGTTGCTTAACGCTCCCCGCCTTGCCCGCCGATCAAGCCCGACCAGCGTGCGTGGGGATCGCCTTCGTCTCCGTTGTCGATCGCCCAGAGCAGGTGGATGCCGGCCAGTCCGACATCGATACAGCGTGCCTCTGCGGCCTCCTTCGCCGCGCCTTCCAGAAACGTCCCATCGACGCGCTGTGCGTAGGCGGCGCATACCGTCCCGGCGCGCAACCCCGCGAGTCCTGCCAACACGAAGAGTGCCGACGACTCCATCTCGAGGTTGGCGACGCGTTGGCGTCGCAGCTCCTCCGCGAGATCAGGATAGCGAACCGGGAGCGTGCGCATCGCCCTTCCCTGCGGAGCGTAAAACCCGCTCGCGGTCGCTGTCATCCCAACATGGTACGGAGCACCCGTCTCGCGACATGCCGCCTCGAGGGCCCAGACCACGTCTCGGTGGGCGATGGCCGGGTATCCAGGGTGCACATAGAAGTCGGTCGTGTTCTCCAAACGGACCGCCCCGATCGACACGATCAGGTCCCCGAGGGCGATCTCCGGCTGGAGGGCGCCACTCGAGCCGATGCGGATCAGCGTGGGCTGATCCGTGATCTCCATCACCTCGGCCAGCACGATCTCCACGTTGTCAGGGCCCATCCCGGTGGACATGGCCGAGAGCCGCATCCCCTGGTAGGTGCCGGTGGCGGTGGTGATCTCCCGGTTGCTGCGGTTGAGCTCGACCGAGTCCCATCGGGACGAGACCTTGGCCACTCGCCCGGGATCCCCCACCAGCACGATGTACTCGGCCAGCTCACCCCGCTCCAGCGCGATGTGGTACTGGCGACCGCCGGTGCGCGGCGCGTCCGCCTGCGAGAGATCGGTCAAGGCCTCGGTGAGCTCCTCGTGCGAGCGTGGGACCTCAGGTCGGCGGGAGTATACGCCGCTCGTTTCGAGCGTCATTCGCCTCGACGCGCAGCACGGACAGGCGTGGGCCACCTTGCGCGGCCATGCCTTCGTGGGCCTCTGGCAGCTCCGCGTCGATCGGCTGGTCGCCGTCGGGCCCGCGCCGGCGGCCGAACCAGGCCGCCAGGCCGGCCAGCGCGGCGAGCCCCATGCCGGAGACGACGAGTCCCGCGGCAGGCGCTTGATGGTCCGTCACCGACGCGGTTCCTCGCTCGATGGTGGAGATGGGCCGGGACGAGCTGGTCGGCTGAGGTCGAGCCAGTGTCGGGGGCGTTCGCGCGATGAGCGGAGCGTCGACCTGATCGTGCAGAGCATTCCCGAGGTCGCCGGTCGGGAGCGAGTGCTGCGCCGTCTGGACGAATGCGCAGCAGGCCAGCGGTTGGGTCGAACCCGTTACGGGAGAGGCGATCACTCTGAGGTCAGCGGCGGTCCTCGGCCACAGGCGGTAGCCGCTCGACGGGGCGGAGCCGGTCGTCTGTTGCGCGAGAACCGCGCGGACTTCCAGCCAGGCGCCCCGTGTCAGCGATCCGCCGGAGATGCCGCTGCGCGAGGAGATCGAGACGCGGATCGGCCCTGAGCCGTCGTCGATCGCGAAGGAGACGTTGCCACCGCGGGGCCGGCTGATCGCCGTGCTGATCGCACCGCGGACGACCACCAGGCGAGCCTCTTCGCCCTCGCCCAGTGCGCCCGTTGCGCGACGCAGCGGCTCCGGCTCGGCCTGCGTCCCGAGGTAGCGCGGCGAGGTGGCCACCCGAAGGCTGAGCATGCCGGCCTTGGTGGACCTGGTCCCGTCCAGCTCGACCAGCTGCCCCAGGGCGAGGCTGCCGACATCGGCTCCAAGCCGGACGAGGATCCCCGCGGTCGCGTCCTGGATCACGGCGCTGCCGGACTCGATCAGTCCGGAGGGCGCCGTCACCACCCCACGGATCCGGAGGTGGGTGCCGGTCGCCGCCGCGCGTGCCTCGCTGATCGAAACGAGCGACGACCCCGGCGTCGGCGTGGCTGAAGGACTGGCCGACGCGGATGCGGATGACGTTGTAGTCGGCGCCGGCGATGGAGTTGGGCTGGACGTCGCGATCGGTTCAACCGAGACGACATCGGCGGCGTCCCTGGGCTGGACGCGAAAGCCCGATGTCGCGGTCCCGCTTGAATCCCGCTGGCCGACGACGCCGATGAGCGTGAGCCCAACCCCTCGCGCCCAGGACGATGTGTCGATCCCCGTCCCGGTCCCGACCAGGATTCGGGTTGCGCCGCTGCCGTCATTGAGGTCCCATGCCAGGCCTGTGCTCAGCGTCGTCACCGAGCTGCTGATGATCCCGCTGATCTCGACCAGTTGGCCTTCGAATGCCTCGCCGATGGATCCGGTCGCCGCGTCCACCGGCAACGGGTCGTTCGCGGCTCCCAGGCTTGTGACCGCGTCCGCGGTCGTCCGGATGGTGCGCTGCGCATACCGATCGTCGAGGGTGCCCGTGACCCGCAATAGCTTGCCGCGAGCGAACGTCCCATCGGAGATGAGCACGGCGATGCCCGCGGACGCGTCGACGAGATACCCACCCCCATCGGTGAAGTCGCCGGCCGTCAGCGTCACGCCCTCGACCGTCACAGTCGTGCCGTCAGGCTGCGACCGCGCGTCCGCGATGGAGAGCAGCGCCGGGGTGGGCACGGGAGTTGAGGTGGGGGCAGGGATCGCCGTGGGAGCAGCGGTTGCGGTGGGTTCAGGTGACGGGGTGGCCAAGGGCGTCCCGGTGACGCTCGGTTCCACGGACGGCTCCATCGTCGGACAGGAGCTGGGTTCCGCCGTTGCTGAAGGGATCGGCGAGCTGCTTGGCGCCGGACTGTCGCTCGCGACGGGAATGGGCGGCGAGCCGCTGTTCTGCGGATCCGGGATCGGCTGGACGACGTAGTCGACCAGGTTGTCATCGGTGTCCTGGCCGGATCCCAGCCAGCCGCCGGGAAGCCGTTCGAGGCTGCTGCCGGCGGCCGGGGCGGGCGCCGGTCGCGCCTCGAGCCAGGAGCTCGCGGCGTTCCCCCAGCCGACCGCGTCGATCGCGGTGGCGGCGCCAACCACCCGCAGGGCGACGCTGCCACCCGTCGCCGCCAGCCCGCTGGCGTACGCCACGTCGGCCAGGCCGGCAAGGATCCCGGCCTCGTTCGCGATCAGCAGATGGGCGCCCGGCGAAATCCCCGCAGCTCCAGCCGACCATGAGGCCTTGCGGGTGACGGTTGCGCCGCTGGCGGTGACGTACACCACTTCGAGGCCCTCGAGCGGCAGCATCGAGGGCGCCGGGTTGTAGAGCTCGATGAACTCGTCGGATGCGCTCACTCCGCCCGTCATCACCTCGCTCACGAGCAGGTGACCGGTCACCTCGACGAGCGGGGCGGCCGTGCTGCCGAGGTCCTCCGTCATGGGGAACGCCATGGCGTGGTCGATCGCCAGCGCAAGCACGCCGATCGAGATCAAACCGGCCAGCAGCCGGTGTGGGGCAACGGGAACGGCGCGGACGACGGGCACGGCACACCTCGAATAGCCGGAGGCGTGCAGGTCGCCGCAGGATGCGCGGTGGATCGTTACCGGTCGCTTAGGCCGCGCTTACCGATCCCGCGTACAATCGCGGGCCATGTCGAAGAAGACCTCCGCCGCGCTGGACGCTGAACGCCGGGCGGAAGCACGTCGCCGAGCCCGTCTGCAGGCGCAGGGACGCCTCGAGGACGAGGAGCAGGACGAGGTCGAGGCCGCCCCCGCGCGACGACCGTCCGGATCGCTTCTGCGACGGCTCTTCCCACCGGCAGCCCCCCTCCCCGGCAAGCCGGATCCGCTGGCCGGCTTCACGTATACGGGGAGGCTTCGCCCGGTCGTTTCGAGCCTGTGGCTGATCCCCCGCAACCCGCTCGCCGGCATTGTGATGGGCCTGCTCTGGGCGGCGGCCTACATCATCACGGTCCAGGAGGGGAGGTCGGTGGTGGGCAGCATCGCGTCGTTCGTCTCGTTCGGAGCGCTCGTGGCGGCAGGCTGGATCGGCTGGCAGCGGCCGTGGCTGTACGGCTTCGTGGCGGCGGTGATCGGCTACCTGCTGTATGCGGGCTACGCGATCTTCGCCCTCGCGGGGACCGCCGCCCTCGATGAGCCTGGAGCGACCACGCTGGCAGCCACGTATCTGCTCACCAACGGGATACTGCAGGCAGGCATTGGGGCGCTGGCGGGCTTCTACGGTGGCTATCTGCGACGGCGCATGGCCGACCCCGCCACGCGCCAGGCGGCCGCCGCGCGACGTCGCCGCTGACGGAGGCTCAGGGCGCCGAGTGCGCCAACGCCGCTGCTTCCGCGGCCGCCATGGCCCCTGCGTAGTCAGGCGCCAGCCCGAGCACCTCCCCGGTCGAACGCATCTCCGGACCGAGCGCCGTATCCACGCCCGGCAGGCGCCAGAGTGAGCCGATCGGCGTCTTGACCGCGACCAGCGGAGCGTCCGCCGCGAGGCCCGGCTGCCAGCGCACCTCCGCCAACGTCGCGCCGAGCGCGCAGCGCACCGCGGCGGCGACCACGTCACGACCGGTCGCCTTGGCCACGATCGGCACCGTTCGGCTGGCACGCGGATTGGCCTCGATCACCACGATCCGGTCATCGGACACGATCATCTGCACGTTCAGGATCCCGCGCACCCCAAGGCGCAGGGCGATGCGCCCGGCCGTTTCGGCCGCTGCCACTTGCACCTGCCGCGAGATGCGCTGGGGCGGGAGGACCGCGACCGAGTCTCCGGAGTGAACACCGGGAGGGTCGAGCTGCTCCAGGATCCCCGGCACGCACCAGTTCTGCCCATCGCTGATGACGTCCACGTCCAGCTCGACCCCGTCGACCATCGGGTCCACCCGCAGCGGCCAGCCGATCTCGGTCGCCAGTTGCCCCGTGACATCATCCTCGCTCCGTAGCACCGCGATCCCGCGCCCGCCAATCACCCATGACGGCCGGACGATGACCGGCAGCCCGAGCACGCCGACGATGGAGCGCAGCTCCCTCTCGTCGGCGGCCAGCCGCCCGCGCGGCCCCTCGATCGCGAGCTCATCGAGGAGCGTGGCGAAGCGCTCCCGGTCCTCGGTCAGCTCGATCGCCTGGGCCGTGAGCCCGGCGATCGGCACATCGGCGTATGCCAGCTCCTTGGCCAGGTCGATGGCCGTCTGCCCCCCGAAGGTGAGCACCACGTGAGGCGGTTCGCCGGTGAGTGCCCGCTCGTGGTCGATCACGTCGAGCACGCTCTCGGCGTCAAGCGGCTCGAAGTAGAGGCGCGAGCAGGCGTCGTAATCGGTCGACACGGTCTCCGGGTTGTTGTTGATTACGACGGCGTCGAGGCCCATCTCTCGGATTGCCCAGGCGGCTCGTACCGAGCAGTAGTCGAACTCGATGCCCTGCCCGATGCGGATCGGCCCGGAGCCGACCACGATCACGCTGCGACGATCGGTCGGGGGCGCAACCTCGGGCGTGGTGTGCGAGGAGTAGAAGTACGGCGTCTCGGCCGGGAACTCTCCGGCGCAGGTGTCCACCCGCCGATACGCGGGGCGGATCCCCGCGCGAACGCGCGCGCGCCGCACCGCCACCGCCGGCACGCCGGAGAGGGTCGCGATGTCGGCGTCGCCGAAGCCGAGCTGCTTGGCCTCGAGGAGCGGCATGCCGACAAGGCTCCGTTCTGCCTCGACCAGCTCCGCCAACCGCTCACTGAACCACGGCGCGATCCCGGTCGCCTCGCTCAGCCCGGCGGCATCGGTCCAGCCATGGCGCAGGAGGGCAACCAACCTCCACAGGCGCGTATCGGTTGGTTCCAGGAAGGAGGCGAGGTCGTTCGGAGGCCGATGGGAGAGGCCCCATGCCGGGTCTTCCCACAGCCATCCGTGTCCCCGCGGCTCAAGGGAGCGGATCGCCTTGAGGAGCGCCGTGCCGAACTCGCGGTCGATCGCCATCGCCTCGCCGGTCGCCTTCATCTGGATCCCCAGCGAACGATCCGCGTCCGGGAACTTGTCGAACGGCCAGCGCGGCAGCTTGACGACCACGTAGTCGACGGCCGGCTCGAAGGCGGCGCTCCCCGACCCGGTGGCCGGGTTCGGGAGCTCGTGCAGCCGCTTACCGAGCGCGATGAGGGCGGCCACCCGCGCTATCGGGTAACCGGTCGCCTTGCTGGCCAGCGCGGACGAACGGCTGACCCGCGGGTTGACCTCGATGACACGGTAGTCTCGGCCGTCAGGCCGCACCGCCAACTGCACGTTGCAGCCGCCCTCCAGCCGCAGCTCGCGCACGATCTTCAGCGCGCAGCGCCGCAGCTGCTGGACGAGCGGATCGGGCAGCGTCTGGATCGGAGCGACCACGATCGAGTCGCCGGTGTGCACGCCCATCGGGTCGAGGTTCTCCATGCCGCAGATGGCGATCGCCGTGTCGGAGGCGTCTCGCAGCACCTCGAACTCGATCTCGTACCAGCCCAGCAGGCTGCGCTCGACCAGGACCTGGCCGATGGGGCTCGCCGCCAGCCCGGTCGTCAGACGCGCCCGCGCCTGCTCAGGCGTGGACGCGAAGCCGCCCCCGCCGCCGCCAAGCGTGAACGCTGGCCGCACCACCACCGGGGCGCCCAGCTCCTCGACGAAGCGCAGGCCGTCCTCGATCGTCTCCACCACGGCGCTCTCCGGCACTGGCTCCCCGATCCGCGTCACCAGGTCGCGGAAGCCGCCTCGATCCTCCGCCGCGCGCACGGCCGCCAGCGGCGTTCCGAGGACTCGCACGCCGTAGCGCTCCAGGACGCCGGCATCGTCGAGCGCGACGGCAAGGTTCAGGCCCGTCTGCCCGCCAAGGGTCGGCAGCAGCGCATCGGGCCGGTGCTCGGCGATGACCCGCTCCAGATGGTCAACCGTCAACGGCCCGATCACCACGGTGCCACCCACGTCCGGATCGGTCATGACGGTGGCTGGATTCGAATTGACGAGCACCGTCTCCACGCCCTCGCCGCGCAGCGCCAGGCAGGCCTGCACGCCGGCGTAGTCGAACTCCGCCGCCTGGCCGATGACGATCGGCCCCGAGCCGATTACCAGGACCTTGCGCGGCGTCATGCCGTGACCCCGTTGACTGCCACGTCGAAGACCCGCGCCGCGTCGATCGGTCCGGGAGCCCCCTCCGGGTGGAACTGGACCGATGCGATCCGGCCCGAGGCATGCAACAGCCCCTCGACCGTTCCGTCGTTGAGATCCCGGTGGCTGACCCGGTAGCCGCCAGCCGCCAGCATCGGACCGTCGAGGACCTCGACCTCGTGGTTGTGGGCACCGATGTCCACGCGACCGGTGGCCAGCTCGAGCACGGCGTGGTTGCCGCCGTGATGCCCGACCGCCAGGCGGCGCGTTTCTGCCCCCGCGGCAAGGGCCAGGAGCTGATGGCCGAGGCAGATCCCCAGAACGGGCGGACCGCCCGCCACCGCCCGTTCTGCCAGCTGCTGCGCCGTCTCGATCTGGGGCGCCATGCGCGAGGGATCGCCCGGGCCCGGCGAGAGGACCACGAGGTCCGGTTCGGTGGCGGCCACGTCCGTGGCGGTGGCGTCGTGAGGCAGCACCTCGACCTCCAGGCCACGCTCGGTGAGGGCGCGCAGGAGCGACCGCTTCACGCCGAAGTCGATGAGGGTCGCATGCCCGCGACGGGTGCCAGCCGCTGCAAGGCGGTACGACGCGCGCGTCGAGACCGCCGCGACGTGGTCGACCGCCTCCCAACCGACGATCTGCCTCGCCTGCTCGGTCGCCCCCGCGTCATCGGTGGCGGCGCGAATGACCGCCTTGCGCGCCGCGCCGCGCCGCAGCTCGAGCGTCAGGGCGCGCGTGTCGATCCCCTCGAGTGCCGGAATGCCGGCCTCGATCAGCAGCTCCTCGAACGAGCGACCCGGGCCAGTCGGTGGCGTCACCAGCCGGGTGACAATGACGGCCCTGGGATGCACCCGGTCGGACTCGAGCTCGTCCGGATCGATCCGGTAGCTGCCGACCATCGGATGGGTGAGGACCACGATCTGGCCCGCGTACGAGGGATCGGTCAGGATCTCGCCCCAGCCGGAGGCGGCCGTCGAGAAGATCAGGTCGCCCTCTGCCGAGCGTAAGGCGCCGCGCAGGCGGCCACGGAAGAGCGTCCCGCCCTCGAGCGCGAGGATCCCCGGCACGAAAAACGACGCCGACCGCTCGGTGGCGGGTGGCGTCGTGGGTTCGCGGGTCAGGCTTGTGCGCAAAGATCGCTCCTTTCCGGCATCGCAGTGCCGGGCTTAAAGGACGGTCGCAGTGTAGCGCAGCCGAGGCGCATCCGAGGGCCATCGGCGCGGTACCATCGCTCCCCTGGAGGCACCTGCACGAGGAGTGACGCCCATGACCAGTCGCGCCGCAACCCTGGCCGATGTCGCTGTCCCGGCGATCGGTTCGAGCGAGGCGGCCCGATGGCTACGCGCCTCGCTCCTGGTCGGCGGCGGGGCGGGCCTCACCGCCATCTCGGCCCAGATCGTGTGGTTCGCGCCCTGGAACCCGCTGGTGCCGTATACCTTCCAGACGGCCGCGGTGCTGCTGGTCGGCACAGCCCTCGGCGCACGGCTGGGCCTGGCCTCGATGCTGCTGTATGTCGCGCTCGGGGCGGCGGGGCTGGGCGTCTTCGCCGATGGGTCGTCGGGGCTTGCCGCCGACGGGGCGCTGAGATTCAGCGTCGGCTACCTGGGTGGCTTCATCCTGGCCGGGGCACTGGTCGGCTGGCTCGCCGAGCGCGGCTGGGATCGGTCGCCCGCCTCGACGATCGGGCTCATGGTGCTCGGCAACCTCGCCATCTACGCCGTCGGCGTGCCGGCCCTGATGGCGATCGCGGGGCTTGACCTGGCCACTGCCTTACGGGTCGGCGCGCTCGACTTCGTCCCGTGGGACCTGATCAAGATCGCGGCTGCCGCAGCGCTCCTGCCCCTGGCCTGGCGCGCCGTCAGGCCTTCGGAGCGCGGCTGATCCGGTTGCGCAGGCCAGGGAACAGGCGCATGACCAGCAGGACCAGGAGCCCCAGCGCGATAAGGGCGGGCAGCCACACGATCACGAACCAGATCGCGCCGTTCCCGACGCCCTGACCAACGGCTACCAGCGCCGCGAAGGCGTCCGCAACCGTTTTGCCGGGATCCCAGCTGCCAGCAGCCTGCTGCAGCGCGCTGGGAATCAGCGTCACATGCAGGGTGGAGAGGTCGGCCAGCCCACTGAGCTCCTTATGCTGTGCCTGAAGCTGCTCGATCTGGCCGCGAACGTCGTCAAGCCGGGTCTGAACAGCCAGGATGTCCTCGATCTTGACCGCCTTGCTCAACAGGGAGCGGTACTGGGTCTCAGAGGCCTGCAGGTTCGCGATCCTGGCCTCGAGGTCCACCACCGCCGAGGTCACGTCCTGCTCGTTGGTTGCCTCGACGACGACGTCACCGTCGAGCTCGTGCAGACGCGCGAGGGCATCCTCGAACCGATCGGCGGGGATGCGCAACGTCAGCGTCGCCGCCTCGTCCCGGGTCCCAGCCTGTGAGCCGCCCACGTATCCGTCGAGCTGGAGGGCCATAGCGCGCACGCGGGCCAACGCCCTGGCGACATCGGGCACCTCGATGCTGATCTCTCCGGTCTTGATGATCTTCTGGTCGGCGAGGCTGGCGGGCTGTTCGCCGTTGCCGCCTTCGTCGGTGCCGCCGGTGACCGGCCCACCGCCGAGATCTCGGCCGTCGCCGGGCGCAGCACCCGGCCCGCTGGCCGCAGCGCAGGCGGCGACGATGGACGCAACCATCAGCAGACTCAGGATCGCCAGCGTTCTCACGGACAAGGGACGCGTGAAGCGCCGATTGGCGTTGGGCATCGGTCCGTCCTCCTGGGCTACATCTTGCGTATGTGTGACCGGGACGCAGGAGTTGACCCGCTCGTTCCCGGCCTCCGGTACGATCAAGGCATGCAGTCACCACCCCCAGGCACGCCCGCCGTAGATTTCGACCGCAGCTGGGTCCGAGATCACCTCGCCGATGAGCGGCGCAAGGCAAGCCTGCTCGGTGAGATCCGCGAGGCGATCTTTGGGGCGCAGGACGGGCTGGTCAGCACCCTGGCGGTGGTGAGCACCGTCGCGGGCGCCTCCGCGGATCGCGTTCCGGTGCTGATCGCCGGCATCGCCACCGGCCTCGCGGGTGTCTTCAGCATGGCCGCCGGCGAGTACATGAGCAGCAAGAGCCAGCGCGAGATCTTTGTGGCTCAAATCGCCGGCGAACGCGAGGAGGTCGCGGAACGCCCCGGCGAGGCCGAAGCCGAGATGGCCTACATGTTCGAGGAGGATGGCCTGCCTCGCGAGGAGGCCTCGGCCGTGGCCGGGACCATCGCGGCGCATTCCGACGTGCTGCTCAAGACGATGGTTGAGAAGGAGCTGGGCCTCACTGGCGAGCACGCGGAGGGGAGCCCGATGCAGGGCGCGTTGGTGATGGGGACCAGCTTCGGCCTGGGGGCGCTGGTGCCGGTGCTTGTGTACCTGGTTTTGCCGATCGAGGTCGCGATTTGGGCCGCGGTCGTGGCCAGCGGCGGCGTGCTGTTCGGGATCGGCGTGCTCAAGAGCCGATGGACGCGGCAGGCGTGGCTGCGATCCGGCCTCGAGATCCTGGTCCTCGGCGCCTTCGCCGGCATTGCCGGATTCTTCTTCGGCAACCTGCTGCCGACCCTGCTGGGAGTCCCCGCGACTCCGGTCTAGCTAGGTGACGGTCAGCGTCCCAACCATCCCGTACTTCTCGTGCCCGGGGAAGTGACAGATGTAGTCCATCGTGCCCGGGCTGTCGAAGGTCAGCGTCGTCTCGATCGACGTCAGTGGAGGAAGAGAGACCTCGGTCGGTCGATCCCCGTGCTGCGGCTCCGTACCGTCGCGATGTCGTTCGTGGAACGCCTCGTCCCCGATCAGCCACTCGTGATCGATCGGGTCGTCGTTGATGAGCACAAAGGTCACGGCCACC
Source organism: Chloroflexota bacterium (assembly GCA_040902225.1). Lineage (NCBI taxonomy): Bacteria > Bacillati > Chloroflexota > Chloroflexota bacterium. The sequence goes on along the minus strand of JBBDXT010000004.1, from coordinate 204,498 downwards.
CCATGTGGGAACGTGAGCGCGATCGGCTCGAACTGCGAGTAATGGATCCGGATCTCCACCCGCAGCGGCGACATGTCCGGGCTGCAGCCGGCGGCCAGTCCTGCCAGGAGCAGCAGGCTGAGGGCCGTCGACCGCACCGGGAGATTCCGCATCGGTCAGCCGGCGAGCGGCCGGCCTCGGCCGCCGTTGCGCGTTCCCAGCGCCAGCAGCCAGGCGCCGCCCAACGGGATCGCGGACGAGACGGCCAGCAGCATGACGAACAGCGGGGTCCATGTTGGCGGCGCCGGCAGCGGCCCGAAGGGGGCCAGTCCGGCATCGCGCAGGGACGGCTGGCCGGCCCCGGTCGGGTCGATTGCCAGGTCGAAGCGCAGGTTCCCCGCCGAGGCGTCGATCTCGATCTTTGTCAGCCACGCGTCCTCCGGCACCCACTCCATCCCCTTGTCAGAGCGCAGATCGGCGAGAAGCTCGGCGCTGGCCGAATCGCTGTGGGTCAGGTTCAGGCCACCCGCGGCCAGCTTGCTGCCAGGAGCGGGCAGGAGAGCCGGATGCTCGTCGGTGAGCAGGTAGACATCGGCCTGAACCGCCTCGGCCGCGCTCTTGCCCAGCGCCAGGATGCGCAACGGGACCCAGGGGTTGTCGGTCGGGATGCTCAGGTGCACCGGTGTTCCATCCCCGATCGCCTGGCCGCGCTCCGCGGCCGCGGCGGCGTCGAAGGCGGCTGCCATGAAGATCGGAGAGCGCCCGGCATAGAAGTCGAGCACCTCGGGCGCATCGGGCGGGAGCGAGAAGCCGTGCTCCTTGGCCCAGACGCCGATCTCAGCGCCGCCACCCTTCAGGATGGTGATGTCGAGCGCATCGATGCGCACCTGCTGCAGCACCTGCGCGCGTGACTCGGCAGCGCCGGCTGCGGCAAAGAAGTCTGGCTGAGGATCGGTCTCGCGCAGCAGGCGCTGGAGGGTCCAATCGCCTCCCTTCACGACGCTGGTCGGGATGCCTGGCAGCGGGACGATGCTGCCGAACGCGCCGCCGCCCCCGGCGAACTCAAATGCGGTGATGTAATGCTCGACGCCGTCGTGATAGCCGGCCAGGGTGGTCGTGCGCAGCAGGTTGACGGCGCCGTTCGGGCCGATCAAGCCGCCGCAGGCCAGGGTGGGCGCGGCGAGTGCAAGGGTGAATGCGAATGCGGCTATCGGGGCGGCGAGGCGACGCATGGTTGGGGTCCTCTGGTTCGGTTGCCCGGCAGGACGGCCCGGCGACCGCGAGAGTTCCGCGGAACTTCTGGACGGTCCGGACCGTCCGGAGGCCCATGAGACCCCTCGTTTCCGGGGCGCTGCTGTGCGCTCTGCTCGCCGCCTGTTCGGCTGCCACACCCAGCGCCTCCACCTCTCCCTCGCCATCGCCGCCGGCGTCGGCGACCACGGTCGTCACGCTCCAGGTCGGCGACGAGGAGTACCGCATCCAGCTCACCGATGCGGCCGATATCGCGATCGCGCACCGGCTCCTCGCCGGCGAGGAGGCTCCGCGCATCCCCAATGGGCTGATCGTGCGCGGCGATGACGGAGGGGTGAACACCGGCTATTCCTGGCACATCGACCCGGATACGCTGGAGTTCGCCGACTTCACCACCGAGGTGTGCGACGGCCTGCCGTCATACGTCGAGGACGGCACCCTCTCCGGCGACCGCTTCTGCCCCTGGAGCGCCGAGGTCATCGCGATCGACGAGTAGCCGATCGCGCAGCTCCAGAGCGTTAGCCCCGGCCCATCCCCGGCGCGTCGAGCTGCGCCACCAGCGCCTTCGGTGCCACCGTGCGATAGCTCTCCTCGATCCAGGCCAGCAGCAGGTCCAGCGGCACATCATCGGGGGGCCGAACCGTGACCCAGTTGCCGCGATCGAGCCCGTAGCCGGTCGGCACCGTGAACGGCATGGAGAGTGCCTCGTCGTTCGAGATCGGGAGCTTCACGCTGAAGCCGAATGGCTCGTCGCCATCGGTCGAGCCGAAGAAGACGAACACCTTCTTGCCGACCTTGGCAACCGATTCACCCCACGGATGATCCTCCCAGGCTTCGGGGAGCGCGAAGGCAGCGCGGCGCAGCTGCTCGAGCAGGTCGGCGGCGGTCACTGGAGCGTGGTCGTCAGGCTTCGCGGTAGACCTTGTCGTGGTCCCTGACATGGTCCGCCACGGCCAGCGCCAGGTCGTCTCCAGGGCCGGCGGTCACCACCTTCTGGTGATCGACCTCCATCGACTCGACGGTCTGCTCCACGTTCGTCGTGTGACCCGTGATGTGGATGCGGTCGCCCACCCGCAGTACATCGGTGAGAGCGACGGCGGCCACCGAGAGGTGGCTGAAGTAGTGGGTGACGGTCCCGATCGCCTGTTCGGGGTCGTGTCCCTCGGACATCGGACTGCCTCCGAAGCTGGTGAAGGCAAGCCTGCGCCCCCGATCGGCCGGGCGTCAAGGGTGGCGCGTGCGCGCTGCCTAGCGGAACAGGCGTTGCTGCTTGGCAAGCTCGAGGCGCGTCTCGCGGGCGTCCTCGGCGATCACGGTCGCGACCGGGTGGATGCGCCGCGCCACCACGTTCAGCACCTCGCCCTCGACCTGCAGGATCCCGTCGATCACCAGCAGCGGGTTTCGGTGCAGGATGGCGCGGTGCGCGGTGTAGACCTGCGGCCGCACCGTGACGTTGATCATGGCAGTCTCGTCCTCGAGCGCGATGAAGACGAAGTTTTTTGCGGTCATGGGGTGCTGGATGCTCACCGCCAGGCCAGCCAGCCGAATGCGTGACCGATTGCGCCGCTTCCCCGCCTCCGCAATCGGCAGCACTCCCCGCTGAGTGAGCCGCTCCCGGAAGAGCTCCGCTGCGTGGGCCGTCGGCGAGAGGCCCAGCTCCCGGTAGTCGGCCGCCACCCGCTCGGCGAAGGACATCGGCGGCAGCGTCGCCCCGAGCTCGCGCTGCGCGTCGTCGGTGAGGCCCAGCGCGGGACGAGCGGGGTTGGCATCGGCCAGGGTGCTGCGCAGCTGCCAGAGCAGCTCGCGGCGGGGCGCATCGGTCCAGTCGAACGCCCCAATGGCGATCAGCCGCTCGACCACCTGCTCGCCCTGGCCCGTGCGCGCCACGAAGTCGCGCACGCCCGTATACGGACCGATGGCGCGCTCGCGCTCCAGCGTCTCGCGCGCTGACTCGTCGATCCCCTTCACCTGGCGCATCCCCAGCCGCAGCGCGGCTTTGGCTTCAGGCTGGAGCTCGACCTCGTGCTCCCAGCGCGAGGCGTTGACGTCGACCGGCAGCACCCGCACTCCATGCCGCTTGGCGTCGCCCACGATCACGGCCGGCGAGTAGAAGCCCATCGGCTGGTTGTTGAGGACGCCGGCATAGTAGTAGGCCGGGTAGCGCTGCTTCAGCCAGGCGGTGTCGTAGGTGATCTTGGCGAAGGCGGCGGCGTGGGCCCGCGCGAACCCGAACTCGGCGAAGGCGGAGCAGCGACGGAAGAGATCGTCTGCGTCGGGTTCCGTCAGCCCCGTGCGCATGGCACCGCCCACGAACCGATCGCGCTCGGCCTGCATCTTCTGGTGCGACCGATGTGAGCCCATCGCCTTGCGGAAGATATCCGCCTCGAGCGCCGTGTAGCCGCACACCTCGATCGCGATCTGCATCACCTGCTCCTGGTACAGGATCACGCCCAGGGTGTCCTCCAGGATCGGCTGCAGGCTGGGATGGAGGTAGGTGACCGGTTCCTGCCCTGCCCTTCTTCTCAGATACGGATGCACCGCGTTGCCCTGGATCGGGCCGGGCCGGATGATCGCGACCTGCACCACCAGGTCCTCGAAGCGCTCCGGCCGGCTCTTGGGCAGCGCCTGCATCTGGGCGCGGCTCTCGATCTGGAACATGCCGACCGTGTCGGCGGCCCGGATCGTCTTGAACACCTCGGGGTCGTCGTGGGGGAGTTGGTCGAGGTCGATGCGCTCGCCCGTGTCGCGCTCGATCTTGTCGAGGCACTCGCTGACCACGCCCAGGGTTCGCAGGGAGAGGAGGTCGATCTTCACGAGCCCCAGCGCCTCGATGTCCTCCTTGTCGTACTGGGTCACGACCCGGTTGGGCATCGTGGCGCGCTCGATCGGGACGAGGTCGATCAGCGGGGTGCGGGTGACGAGCATCCCGCCGACGTGGATCCCCAGGTGACGCGGGAAGCCGTCGATCTCCGCGCACAGCTGGAGGAGCCACTGCCACCGGTTGCGCGGCGCAACGTGGGGGGCGGGCTCCTGCGCCTTATTCATAGGGCGCATCAGATCGCGCGGATCGATCCCTTCCGGTGTTGCCTCATTCGTCTCGTGCATGGGAGACCACCGGAAGCCTGCCTCCGGTGCGATTTCATTCCCCCCATGCATCGGTGGCAGCACGCTCGGGCGACGCCGCTCCTCGATCGGCATGCCGCTCTCCGGGTCCACCCGCACCACGCTTGGCCGCTCGCTCGACGGTCCGGGCGTGCCGTTGTCGCGCGGCTCGGGCAGCTTCAGGCCGCCCGGGCCATAGCGCTTCTGCTCCCAGCCCTCGTACTTGACCGATACGACCGACTGGTCGAAGACCTTCGGACGGCGCGGCGGCACCCAGCCGCTCTCGCTGTAGGGCCGCCCGTCGTGGTCGCCGGCGGCGTCACGGGCGCGCGACTCGGCATCGGCCAGGTCAGGGCGCAGCGGGAGTGCCAGCGCCGGTCGGGCGGAGCCATGCCACGGGGAGTCGGAGGGCTGACGCGTGATGGCGCCTGCCGCTGCATCGGCATGGCCTCGGCCATCACGGCCTGACGGGATCGCCTCCGCCTGCATATCCAGGCCGGCCTCCTCGAAGAGCCAGCCGAAGCCGCCATCCAGAGCCAGGTCGCGGGCAACGTCGGAGGCGTCGCGCGTGTCGAGCGCCTTGGCCACCCGGTCGACCGCCTCGAGCGGGAAGCCCAGCGCCTTGGCCACCTCGCGCACGGCGGATCGGGCTCGGTAGGTGATCACCGTGCAGACCATGGCCGCGTGGTCCTCGCCGTAGCGGGTGTAGAGGTACTGGATCACCTCCTCGCGGCGGTTGACGTCGAAGTCGATGTCGATATCGGGGAGGGTGCGAGCCTCGTTGATGAAGCGCTCGAAGAGGAGCTTGTGGGCGATCGGGTCGACCTTGGTGATGCCAAGGCAGTAGGCCACGATCGAGTCGCCGGCACTCCCCCTCCCCTGGCCGATGATCCCCTTGCGCCGCGCGAACTCCATCAGGTCCCACACGATCAGGAAGAACTCGGCCAGGTTGGTGCGCTCGATGATCTCCAGCTCGTGCGCCAGCTGCTTCACCGCCTGCCTGGTAATGGGCCGATAACGGACGCGTAAGCCCTCGTGTGCACGCTGGTACAGATATGAGAACGGCGTCTCTCTCTCGGGGACCGTGAAGCCCGGAAACCGATAGCGCTCGAAGTCCAGGTCCAGCCTGCAGGACCGGCCGATGGCGGCCGCCTGTGCCATCCCCGCCTCCCAGGCCCGGCGGGCGGGCGCGTTGGACAGTCCTGCGCCGATGGCGGCCAGCTCGTCCCCGCCTTTCAGGCGGTACTCGGCGTTGGGGAGGAGCAGCTCGCGCGCCTCGTCGAGGCTTGCGCCATGGCGGATGCAGACCAGCACGTCCTGCAGCCGATGGCCCCCGGCCGCCGCGTAGTGCACCTGGTTGGTGACGACGGTCGGCAGCCCGGTCTCCTCCGCCAGCTCGGCAAGCTGCGCCGTGAGCCAGTCGTCATCGGGCTCGAGATGGTGCGACAGCTCCACCGCGTAGTCGCCGTCCGGAAAGTGGCTCGCCCAGCGTTGCGCTGCCTCGCGCGCAGCATCCCGCTCCCCGGCCAGCAGGTGGCGTGGCACCTCCCCATTGCGGCAGCCGGACAGCCCGATCAGGTGGCCGTGACCGTCGTCGAGTCCCTCCTCGACCAGCTCCCGCGCGAAGATCGGGAACTGCTTCTCCCCGGCGAGGTGGCCACGGCTGGCGAGCCGCGACAGGGCGGTGTAGCCGGCGGCGTCACGGGCCAGCACGACGAGGTGATCGCCGGGGATCGGGCCGGCATGCAGCTCGCCGGGCCAGCCTCGGCTCGCATGCTCCCCGCGAAACGGGTCGTTAAGCTTCCGGCCGCGGCGAGCCAAGCGCAGCTCGCCCTCGTTTCGCGGGATGGTCAGCTCGATCCCGATAATGGCGGTGACCGGTGACAGGCCGGCGTCCCGGGCTTCATCGGTCCGGGTCTGGGCAGCCGCCTTCGACAGGCGGACCGCGCCATACAGGCCGGCGTGGTCGGTGACCGCCAGCGCCAGCATGCCCAGCACCGCCGCCCGCGCGATCAGCTCCTCTGGATGGCTCGCCCCGTCCCGGAAGCTGAAGTTGGAGTGCGCGTGGAGCTCGCAGTAGCCGTCCGGCGTGTCCATTGGACGACGAATGATAGAACGTGCGTTCTAATCCGCCAAGCCCCTGTCGACCCCTGTAGCATGGCGGCATGGGACAGATGACACGACTTCAGACCGCCGCCGGCGACACCGACGCCTACCTCGCCCCGGCCCGACCATCCCCCGGTCCGCCGGTCTTGCTGCTGCACGCCTGGTGGGGCCTGACCGAGATGATGCGCGACCTCGCCGACCGCCTGGCAGGCGACGGCTTCACCGTGCTGGCGCCGGACCTCTTCAACGGGACCGTGCTCACAACGATCGACGAGGCGGAGGCCAACCTTGGGGTGGTCGAGCCGGACGAGGCCGCCGGAGACAGGCTCCTCGGCCGGGTATCGGCGGCACTCGACCATTTGTTGGCCCTTCCCGATGTCGCCGGCGACCGCGCGGGCGTCATCGGCTTCAGCTTCGGCGCCGCGTATGGATGGCAGCTGGTCGCGAAGCGGCCGGAGGCCGCCGCCTTTGTCAGCTATTACGGCGGCATCGGGACCGAGCTGCCAGGAGACGCGGAGAAGGGCATCCGGCCCGCCTACCTCGCGCATTTCGCCGCCGACGACCCGTATGAGGATGACGCGGCCGGCGTCCCCGGGCTCGTCGCCCGACTGGCGCAGGAGGGCACCGGATCGGCGGCCTACCTGTACGACGGCACCAGCCACTGGTTCGCCGAGCCCGATCGCCCCGAGTACACCGAGGAGGCGAGCGAACTCGCCTATCGTCGCACCGTCGAGTTCCTGCGCTCCAACCTGTCCTGAGTCGCGCAGCAGCGCGCCGGCGAATTTAGAACCATTCGGCCAGTGCGCCCGCCATTGATGTTGAAGGCATCGGTGGTGCAGCGCGAGCTGGTCGAGCTGGCAAGGAGCGGCGATCGAGAAGCGTTCTCGGCGCTGGCGGCCAGCGTCGTGGATCGGCTGTACGCCACCGCCATGCTCATCCTGCGCGACCACTCCATGGCCGATGACGCAACCCAGGAGACGATTGTGCGCGCCTGGCGCGACCGCCATGGTTGTTGGCGGTCGAGGTAATGGCCCCCGTAAGGAGGGCTGACGGAGTGACCGTGGGCTGTAGTAGCCATCCGGGGGAGCTACGGACGGAATGCTGACTCTGCGCTCAGCGCCGCGCCCGGCCGACCGCAGTCCGGCCGCAGGGCAGCTGTTCCTATACTCCAGCGTGGTTTGGACGAGACGGACCTCCGCGATCGCTTTCGCCAGCATCGCTGTGCTTGTGGGCTGTGCCTCGCCCGAAGCCGGAGCCTCCGCACCGCCGCCTGGGGCCTCGACTCCGCCGCCTGGCGCGACATTCGGCGAGGCGCCATCTGCCACACCTGCGACCGCACGCGTCCACGAGATCTTGTGGTCGGAGCACGCGTTCGACGGGCAGGTGCACGCGCTCGCCGTCGACGGCGCCCAACTCGTCACGGTGGGAGCGACGGCAGACGGGTCAGCCGCGTGGACCTCGGGTGACGGTCTGACCTGGGAGGAGCATGCCGTGCCCCAGTCACGCACTCTCAATGAATGGCGGGAGAACCCGGAACGACCTGACGACGGGTCCGAGGGGATGGGCGCCTTGGCGCGTCTCGGCGACACCCTGTTCTCGTTTGGCACTTTCTTTGCGTATGACGGCGACGTCCTCCGACCGGTTGGCTGGCGCTCGGCCGATGGGACGGAATGGGAGTCCATCGAGTCCGAGAACGTCTTCTTTGCCGAGGGTGGTGCGGTGATGGATCTCGTGGCCGGAGATCCTGGTCTTCTCGCACTTACGCGAGGGCCCGTCCACCAGTACGGGGGCGGAATCTGGGTGTGGACGGCCGAAACAAGCTGGGTCCAGACGACGCCGCTGGATGTCGTCTGGGAATCGGTGACGGGGGGCGCCGTTGTCTGGGACGCGGTCTGGGCCGATGGGAAGTATGTGGCGGTCGGATTGGCGGCGAGCTATGCGCCTGCGCGGACTTGGGCGTCGTCCTGGGTCTCGACCGACGGCCGCAGCTGGCAGGCCGCGCCGCCTTCCGCGGATCGCGAGGAAGCGGTGATGTACGCCGTCAGCCCTGTTATGGGCGGCGGATTCGTTGCGGTCGGTTGCGAGAGATGTACGACCGAAGACCAACTCGGTGTTCCATCGGCCTGGATCTCACCCGACGGCCTGGCTTGGACCGCGGTTGCGCTGCCGGCCGACTTCGAGGGCGCAGGCGACGGGGTCCTTCAGCTCGATGGTGGCCTCCTTGCAGTTGGCGCCGCGCCCGACGGTACGGCCACCTGGACATCCGCCGACGGTGCCGGCTGGCAGGCGGGTCCGATCCTTGCCGGCACCTCGAACGGACACAACCTAGCGGCATGGCACGACGAGGTCGTCTTATTCTTGTATCGCGAACTTGAATACGGCGTGCCGCACGATTCAGTGCTGCTGCGGGGCGTGGTCGGGCCGTAGGAAGCGGCGCCAGTCGTTCGACTCGCGTCGTCCGGCAGCCCGCTCTCTTCGTCAACAGCTGACTGTTGGACCCCGAACCAATTTAGAACCATTCGGCCAGTGCGCCCGCCATTGATGTTGAACGGCCCGGACTGACCGGGCCAAGGGAGGCATCGGTGGTGCAGCGCGAGCTGGTCGAGCTGGCAAGGAGCGGCGATCGAGAAGCGTTCTCGGCGCTGGCGGCCAGCGTCGTGGATCGGCTGTACGCCACCGCCATGCTCATCCTGCGCGACCACTCCATGGCCGATGACGCAACCCAGGAGACGATTGTGCGCGCCTGGCGCGACCTGCCCTCGCTGCGCGATCCGGATCGGTTCGACGCCTGGCTGCGACGCCTGCTAGTCAATGCTTGCCACGACGAAGGCAGGCGACAGCGGCAGCGCCGTCCCGAGATGACGTTGCTTCCCATCCACGAGCCCGCGGTCGCAGATTCGAACGCGGCATTGGCGGAGCGGGACGCGCTGGAGCGTGGATTCCGCCGGCTGACGCCGGATCACCGCACGGCACTGGTGCTCCACCACTACATGGGGCTGTCCCTGCCCGAAGTCGCCGACGCCATCGGCGTCCCGCTCGGGACGGTCAAATCCCGCGTCCATCACGCGACCCAGGCACTTCGAGCGGCGCTGGAGGCCGATGCCCGCAGCGGCGGCATGACGAAAGGCGGCACGGCATGAACCGCGACGACGATTTCAATCGCACGCTGCAGGCCTGGTTGCGCCGGGAGGCGCCGCCACAGGCGCCTGATCGGGTGCTCGAGACGGCACTGCAGCGAGTTTCCACCGAATCCCAGCGGCGAAGCTGGCAGCAGCGCCTGATAGGAGAGACCCCCATGGCCACCCTTCTTCGCGCGGCGGCGTTGACCGCGGTGATCGTCATCGCCGTGCTCGCTAGCCTTCAGCTCAATAACCTGATTCCGGATGTAGGCGATTCGTCGCCATCGCCGTCGATTACCGCGCCCAGCCCTTCCGCTACTCCACCGGCGGGCTGCATCAACCCGCCAACCGACATCACGACCCTGATCGACATGGTGCCCACGGGACCCCTCGATCCCGGTAGCGATCCGGTCGCCTGCTATGGCGATGCCCCGCTGACCTTCGATGCGACGTGGTACGGCGGCGGTGTTGCGGACTGCCCGAGTGCACCGGAGCCTGCCTGGCTCGCCTGCTCGGCGTTCAGCCTGCAGGCGGCCGGAGATACCAGAAAGGTTGGCGCGCCAGGACTGTTTGTGGCCATCCACCCTTCGGCCAGCCTATCGATCCCCTCCGGGCCGTACGCGCAGGTCCGTGTCACGGGCCACTTCGATGACCCGGCCGCTCAAACCTGCCGCGAGACTCAGCTTGGCGGCGGCGCCACATCGCTTGCGCCAGCGGCGGAGATGATCGAGCGCTGCCGCAGGACGTTTGTCGTTACGGACGTGGTGCCACTCATTGCCGGCGTTCCCGACGTGCTTGCTCCCAATGCGTTCGCTCGGGTCGTGCCAGCAAGCGTGAACGTGCGCGAGCAGGCCGGCCTCGACTCGCCAAACGTCGGCATCCCGATCGCCGATGGAGACCCGATGCCGGCCGTGGTCGGCACCGCCACCGGGTCCGAGCACGTCTACATCCTCGAGGGGCCGGTGGAGGCCGATGGGTTCGAGTGGTACCGCGTGGCTCCGATCGACTATGAGAGCTACACAGGGATCGGTCCGTATTTCATCGGCTGGATGGCGTCGGGAGATGGGACCGACCCCTGGTTGATCGTCGAGAACCCGTGTCCGGAAGGGCCGATGACCCTGACCGACCTGACCTACACCTCCACCACGACCGACTGGGCAACTCGGCTTGGGTGCTTCCGCGGCCAGGAGTTGACGGTGAGCGGCTGGTACCCCGAGCTGCCACCCGACTTCGAGACGAGTGGGCCGTGCGCCGCCGACCCCGCCGTTGCCTATTTCTTCTGCAACTACGCGGCCAACGACATCAGGCCGATCGAGATGGCGTTTTATGACGAGCGCAACGGGAACCGGCTGGACTTCGTTGTAATCCCCGGAAGCGGCATCGTCATGCCATCCCGCGGGCAATGGATCGAGATCTCCGGGCACTGGGATGATCCAACGTCGGCCCTCTGCCCGACCGGAGGCGACGTCGGAGCCCTGTCGTGTCGCATCCAGTTCGTGATCAGGAGTGTCCGGGCGCTGGGTGCGAGCGGATGAGCGAACGCGACTCCGCCGCAGCAGTGTCTGCCTGCTGATCCCAACTACATCGGGCAGGTCCAGGCCACCTTCTATTGCCGCATGCAGTTCGTGATCAGCTCGGCCAGCCCACTGGGCCCCGGCTGGGTGCGCGAGCGCCGGCTCCGCGCGTCCGAGCCGGCTTGGCGGATCGCCGCAAATGTCGACTAGTACAGTTGTGGAGTGGTCAATTTGAAGCGATACGTGACGCTCGTCTTTGTGATGTTGACTGCGGCATGCGTTCCTGCGGTCAGCCCGTCGCCCCAGCGTTCAATATCTCAGGCACCGGCGTCGGACGAGCCGGCCCCCACTGAGTCGGCCTCGCTCATGCCCACGCCCCTGACGAGCGGGGCGTTGGTCCAGGCTCTCGTCGATGGCCTCCGCGTGCGAGACGAACCGGGGCTGGACGCCGCACACGGTGCCAGTCTGTCGGCAGGTCAGCGGGCGCGCGTGATCGGAAGGTCCCAAGTTGCCGACGGCTACCGCTGGCACGAGCTGTCCCTCATGCCGAGCGATGTGTCGGGCTGGGTTGCGGCAGGCGAGGGTTCCACGCCCTGGATCGCCGTAGTGCTCAACGGGAAGATCACGGGAGCGTCTGGACGTGATATCTGGACGGTTGACCAGGGTGGGGATCGCGAACTGTTTGCGAAGGTGGGCGAGGGGTGGTACGCAGCATCCCCATCGTGGGCGCCCGATGGAGGAGCGCTCGCCATCAGTGAGCATCGTCAGGATGCCGACTTGGGCTGTGTCTTGGAGGGTCGGGTTGCCGTCTTAGACGACACAGGTCGCGTCATCGCGAGGAGCTCGCCTCCGACCGGCGCCTACGACACCCATCCAGCGTGGTCGCCGGATGGATCGCAACTCGCATTCACGCGCATCCCGCACACGTGCACCACTCAGGATCAGCCTGGGTCTGCTGATCTGTATGTCATGCGAGTGACGACTGGAGACGCGCATCTAGTGGTTTCTGAAGCCATTGGCGCGATCTGGTCTCCGACGAGCGATGCGTTCGCTTTCATTCGCTTCAACCCCGAACCGACGGCCTTCGCTGGTGACCTACGCGGCCCAGAGATCTGGACGAGCTTTGCCGACGGATCCGGAGAGCGCCTGCTCGGCGGGCGGGCCGACGATGGCAGTCGGGAGAGGCTTCGTGAATGGATCGCCTGGTCGCCCGACGGCAGCGTGCTGGCCTACTCCCGCGCGGTGGGAAACGACCTCGGCACCGTGGAGGTCGATCTCATCGACCTGGCGGGGAACGTGAGGCCGATCCTGTCATATCCGGGTTTTGTCAGTGAAACCTTCACGTGGTTGCCGGACGGCAGGGCGTTGGCCTATTACGAGCAGGAGGTCGGAGGATTCAAGATCAGTGTCGTCGTGCTGACATCAGACGCGACGGAGTTTGCGCGGTTTGAGCAACCAGATGGAGTACCGGGCCAGGTGATCGGCTCGCCCGACGGGGCGAGTCTGGCATGGAGCATCCAGGGCACTTCCGACGTGCGGATCCAGCCGATTGCTGGGGGTGACGCCCGAACGTTCACCGTGGGGCCGAACTCAGCCATCGCGTGGCAGCCGCTCCTGCTCCGTTGACGGCCGAGCACCTTGAGCTGCACCCCCCGCAGCCGGTATGCAGTCGGGCGGTATTGGCTCCGCGGATCGGGGTGCGTCAGGCCGGCATTGTCCGCGAGGAGCGCGTGTCCAGGGCGACAGCAGCGGCCAGGAGGACCGCCAGGCCGGCGCCAACGACAGCCAGGAACGCGTAGCTCGCGGTGAGCACCACGTAGCCGGAGACGAAGCTGGCCGCGGCGGCAGTTGCCCACACAAGGGCATCGCTGGCGCCCTGCAGGCGTGCCCGGTCCCCGAGCGGGGCCTCGGAGGTGATCAATGAGCTGCCCGCCACGAAGCCGAGGTTCCAGCCGACGCCCAGAAGGAACAGTGGGATCGCCAGCGCCGCCCCGCCCTCGGGCATCACGGCAGCGAGCGCCCCGGCCGCGGCGAGGACCGCGAAGCCAGCGAGGACGATTGAATTCGCGCCGAATCGGTCCGTCAACCGTCCCGAGAGCGGCGAGAAAGCGAACATGCCAAAGGTGTGGGCGCTGATCACGAGGCCAACCGTCTCCAGCCCGTGACCCTCGGCGTGGAGGTGGTACGGGGTCATGGTCATGATCAGGGTCATCACCAGCTGGCTGGTCACCAAGGCGACGAGGGCGGTGCGCCCCTGCGGCTTTCGTAGCAGGTCGACCAGCAGGCGACGCTGGGAGTTCGGCCGCTCGCCGACCGCCCGCGTCGGCTCGTCCAGGTGCGGCTGGATCGGTGCTCGAGGACCCAGGGTGGCTACCGCCAGCGCAGCGAGCAGGAACACGAACGCCATCGCGAAGCCCCCGGCCAGCGGCAGGAGGCCCAAGGTTGGCGCGATGCCACCGGCTGGTGCGACCAGGTTCGGGCCCACCACGGCGCCGATGGTGCTGCCCCACACGACGAAACCGAGCGCCCCGGCGCGACGGTCGACCGGGAAGAGGTCCGCGGCGGCGTAACGGCTCAGGTTCATGGCGGCGTTGCCAAATCCGACCAGCGCGGAGCCAACGAGGAGGAGTATCAGCGACGCCGCCGTCACGGCGATCACTGCCAGCGCACCGCCGGCGACAGCGACAGCGAGGCCCAGGACGATCCCCGCCCGACGGCCTCGGCGCGCCATGACGGATGAGAGGAACGAAGCTGCAAGGGCCGTGCCGGCGACGGCGATCGCACTGGGCCAGCCGCTGGAGCCGGCCGAGCCGGTGATCTCCGGCGCAGCCAGCGATGCCACCGTGAAGGTCGCGATGTAGGCGATGCTCGTCAGCGCCGCCGCCGTGAAGTAGGTCGCGAGCGCACGGGAGCGATGGCGCTCGATCTCGGGCGTTGAGGGCGGCAACATCGCGCGGATGATAGCGGCGCCCGCACGAGGTGCTGGCGCATCATCCCCGACGTGAATCTGGCGATTCCAACGATTGCGACCGAGCGACTGACCCTGCGGCCATTTCGCGAGGCCGATGTAACAGCGCTCTTCGAGCTATCCCAGGACCCCGATGTGATGCGCTACATCGGCGACCGCCACGTGCCGACCATGCAGGAGGCGTGGCGCGCGGTCGCCGGCTGGCTCGGCCACTTGGCGCTGCGGGGCTACGGCCAGTGGGCAATCGAGGAACGGTCGAGTGGTCGCTTCGTGGGTCGAGCAGGGATCATCAACCCTGCTGACTGGCCGGGGGCGGAGGTCGGCTACCTGCTCGGTCGGGCATGGTGGGGGCACGGCTACGCGACCGAGGCCGCCCGCGCGGCGATGCACTGGGGATTTGAGCAGATCGGCTTCCCGGATCTGCTGAGCCTGATCGACCCAGATAACCACTTGTCGATCGCGGTCGCCACGCGCCTCGGAGAGTCGCTTCGCGGCGAGACCGAGGTGATGGGACACCGGGTCCTGGTCTACGGCATCAGTCGCGCGGAGTGGACGGCGAGCCGCACATGACCGGACGGGCAGGCATGCTCGGAGCCCTGGCGGAGCGGCAGTTCCGCCTGTTGTGGATCGGGCATACCGCCTCGGCGGCCGGCGACGCGCTCATCACCGTGGCGATCGCTTTCGCCGTGCTGGGGATCGGCGGATCGGCGTTTGACCTGGGGATCGTCTTCGCCGCCTTCACCGTGGCGCACGTCGCCCTGGTGCTGGCCGGCGGGGTGTGGGCCGATCGGCTGCCGCGCCAGCTGGTGATGGTCGCGTGCGACGTGGTGCGCGCCGTCGGTCAGGTGGTGCTGGCGATCCTGCTGATCAGCGGCACAGCGCAGGTCTGGCACCTCGCGGTGGGGGCTGCAGTGATCGGTGGAGCCAGCGCCTTCTTCCTGCCGGCGAGCAGCGGCCTGGTGCCGCAGACGGTCAGCCCGGGCCGCCTGCAGCAGGCCAACGCGCTGATGGGCCTCTCGCGGAACGCGACCAGGATCTTCGGTCCGCCCGTCGCAGGGCTGGTGATCGCACTGTCTCGGGGGACCGGGCCGATCTTCCTGATCGACGCCGCGACCTTTGCCATCAGCGCCGTCTCCCTGCTGCGGCTCCGTTTGGAACCGGTCGAAGCGCGCCCAACCCAGCAACCGTTCTTCGCGGAGCTGGCGGCGGGGTGGCGCGAGGTGACGTCGCGGCGGTGGATCCTGGCGGCCATCTGCACGTTCGGCATCACCAACATGGCGAGCTCGCCGTTCTTCATCCTGGGCGCGGTGGTCGCCGATCGGGAGCTGGGCGGTGCCGCAGCCTGGGGGATCATCCTGACGGGGAGTGGGATCGGCGGACTGATCGGCGGCCTGCTGGCGCTGCGACTCCGTCCGAGGCGGCCCCTCTTCGTGGGATTCCTGATCAGCTGCGCCACGTCCCTGCCCCTGATCGCACTGGTCGGCCCGCTGCCCGTCCTCCTCATCGCGGCCTGCGCACTCCTATCGCTCGTCGCGGTCGAGCTCTCCAACACGTGGTGGTTCACGATGCTCCAGCAGCACGTGCCGGAGCATGCCCGCTCCCGGGTGAGCAGCTACGACTGGCTGGTCTCGCTGGTCTTCCAGCCGCTCGGCTTCCTGCTGGCTGGCCCGCTGGCGGGAGCGATTGGATTGCCGGCCACGCTGCTCGGCGCAGCGGCCCTGGTGCTCGCTGGCAACCTGGGCGTCCTGCTCGTTCGGGCCGTTCGGGACGTGCGCTGGGTCGAGACCGCCGGCGAGGTCACACCCGATCCTGCTTGAGCCGATCCGGTGGCCTTCGGCTCTTGTGGCGAGGTGTAGGCTGGTCGGCACATTCCCAGCCCAGGCCAGGCCGATGCTGCGCGCGATCCGTCCCCGGAATACGGCAATGAGACGCCGCGTGCGTGCCTTCCTCCTGGCAACCGCCGTGCTGGCCGTGCTGGCTGCGCCGGTCCGCGGCGCAACCCCCGATCCGATCCTCCTGGTCCACGGCTACCGTGGCAGCGCCGGCAACTTCTCCGAGCTGAAGCCCTGGCTCACCGCCCAGGGGCGCACGGTGGTGGCGCTCAGCCTGCCGAGCCAGGACAACAAGGTCAACGCCCAGTACATCAAGGACCAGATCGCCGCCCGCGGCTGGAAGCGGGTCGACCTGGTGATGCACAGCATGGGCGGGCTATCGGGCCGGTACCTGATCAGATCGCTGGGCGGCGCCGCATCGGTCCAGGCCTATGTATCGCTCGGCACGCCGCAGTACGGGGTCTATACCGCCTGCGCCCTGCCAGGGTTCTACGGCGGGCAGATGTGTCCGTGGAGCAGCTTCCTGTCGGCGCTGAACAGCGGTGATGACACGCCCAACGGGCCGGCCTGGGCGACCATCTACAGTCGCAATGACGAGATCGTGCCGTGGGACCGGTCGAGACTTGACGGTGGAGCCTGCCACTTCGAAGTCTCCGGAGTAACGCACGATGGGCTGCTGCACAGCCCGAGCGTCACCTTCCCCCGCATCCTCGCTGCCCTGAATGACGCCGCGGACGCGACCTGCCCAACCGGAGGCAGCTACCGCTCGTAGCCCGGCGTACGGCGCCGGCGGGGCGGGTCAGGAAGGGGCGGCGAGCGCCGCGAGCACGGGCAGGTGCTCGGTCGTCCCATCGCTCGCCAGCGGGATGACCGCCACGTGGTCGGCGCCGGCGGCGACGAGCTCCCCGATCCGTTGGCGCAGCGCCTCGACGTCGCCCTGGGCAACCATCCCGTCGACCAGCCGATCGCTCCCCGGCTTCTCCCAGTCGGCCGGCTCGAAGCCCTGCTCGGCCCAGCTGGCCTGGTAGGCCGGCGTGCGGAGATAGGGCGTCAGGTAAGCACGGGCCGCGGCGCGAGCGGCCTTCGCGTCCTCTTCCAGGACCGCGGGCATCGTCACGGCAAGGACGGGTCGGGCGTCGCGTCCTGCCGCGGCCATGTCCAGCACGCCCCGCATCCATCCCAGCCTCTCGGGCGTGACGAGGTAGGGAAAGGCGCCGTCGGCATCGGTCGCGGCGAGAGCCAGCATCCGCTCGCGGAGCGCAGAGATCAGGATCGGTGGATCGCCCGCGCCGTCGACCATCGGTCCACGATAGACGGCGGCCCGATATGCGGCCAGGTACTCGCGCATGCGCGTCAGGGGGCGATCGAAGGTGTGGCCACGCAGCTTCTCGGCCAGGTGGAGGTGCGAGACGCCCAGGCCGAGCACGAAGCGGCCGCCGGTGGCCTCCTGCAGGGTCATGGCCGCCATGCGCGTGGTCTGGGCATCGTGGCCCCAGATGCCCACGATGCTGGTCCCCAGCCTGATGTCACCGGTCTCCGCGGCAAGCAGGCCGAGCAGCGTGAACGGCTCGCGGCCCACGGTCTCAGGCACCCACAGCGTCCCGTAGGCGAGCTCGTCGACGCGGCGAGCATACGCGCCTGCCTTCTCGATGGGCAGGCTGTCAAGGTGGCCCCAGGCTCCGAGTCGGCCGAGGTCGACGCCGCTCACGGGCTGCCGGCTTCGAAGCGGTAGCGGACGAAGAGCTCATCGCCGGAGCGGTGGAGGCTGACCAGCCGCCCCTCGCGCGCATGCTCGGCCCACGGCGACCCGCCGGGGATCGGGGCGATCATGGGCAGGGCGCCGGTCCCCAGCAGCCGAGCACCGATGGTCCAGTAAAGCTCGTCGATGCAGTCAGCCGCCAGGAAGGCGGCGTTGGTGGTCGGTCCTCCCTCGAGCAGGAGCGAGCGGATGCCGCGCTCGGCGAGGCGATCCAGGACCCAGCCCGGCTCCGGCTGGTCGGTCGGGGCGACAAGGAGCTCCGTGCCCGGTGGCTCGCCCATTGCCGGTCCCCCACCCACGATCAGGATCCGCGGCTGGTCGGCGTGGCTGAACCACCTGCGATCGGTTGGGACCGGACCAACGCCGGCGATCAGCACCGCGGTGGGCTGAGGCGGACGTCCAGCGCCGGCTCGTCGGGCGGCAAGGTCGGCCGGCAGGTGGGAGTAGAAGTCATCGGCACGCAGGGTTCCGGCCCCGCTTCCGACCGCGTCATACGCGACCCGGTGAAGCTGGAGCAACCGTCGGTCGGCTCGTCCCGACAGCCCCTCCGCTCGACCGCCAAGCTGCGCACGTCCATCGATGCTGGTGACCATGTTGACGCCTACCAAGGGCCGTTCCGGCGGCGGCGATGGGAGCGCTATCTCGGCGAAGGCCTCGTCCAGGTCGAGGTCGGCGACGGGATCGGGCCAGAGGCGGTCGACGCGAAAGGCCGGCATGCGGCGATGGTACGCGCACGATCGGTCAGTCGAAGATGCGCTCCAGGTGCCAGGTGCCGCGCATCTCGTCGAGGTAGACGGTGCACAGCAGCCCGTCGCGGGTGACGAGCTTGAAGTAGGAGCGCGCCGTCGGCTCGCGCCACCAGTCGTCGTCGACGCGCCAGCGGTTGCAGATTCCCACCTCGCCGTGCGTCTCGCCGTCCAGCCTCAGGCGGAGCGGCGTGCCAGTCGGGTCGGTCTCGACCTGGATGAGGGGATGGTCGAGATACAGCCGCGTCATGACGGACCGATCTCCGTCAGGCGTGCCCGCCGCTCGGCCAGCGACGCGCTTGGCCGGTCATGCACGGCCCGCCACAGGCGGCCCTCCCCGAAGCGCATCGTTAGCCGCTCCAGCGACCAGCGCAGCTCCTCCCAGCGCCCGACCCGCGCCTCGAAGGCCGGCAGCTGCCTTGCTGCCGGATCGGCCAGGTGGTCGAAGGCAAGGCCGATGCCGACGATCCGCGGCTCCTCCTCGGTGGCCTGCCGCGAACGGGTGACCTGCTCCAGACGACCGATCAGCAGGCGCGCGATCCAGTCCGGCTCGAGCGCCGGCTCGGGAAAGGCCAGCTCCACCCTGAGATTCGGGGCATCCTCCATGCGCAGGCTGAGCGTGGCGCGGCCGGGTGCCAGGTGACGTGCGCGCAGGACGTCGCACAGCTCGGCGGTGAGGCGGCGCAGGGCCAGGGCGATCTCGGTGATCCCCTCCGCCGGCGGCTCGAAGCTGGCATGCGTCTTCAGCCGCTCGGGGCGTCTGCGTGGAACGAGGGGGCGGTGGTCCTGTCCCCGGGCCAGCTGCTGGAGCCGCTCGCCGGCCTCGCCGAACTGGGCGCCGACCGCCGATCGAGGGAGCGTGGCCAGCTGCCCCATGGCGGTCAGCCCGAACAGCGCGAAGCGGGCGCGCGTGACCGGATCGGCGGGGAGCAGGTCCAGGGAGAGCGGCGCCAGGGCCGCCCCTCCTCCCCGTGGCGGGATCACATGGAATGAGGCCAGCGCTCCCGCTCGTTGGGGACGTGCCAGGCGCGCGGCCAGGACTGCCAGCCAGCGGTTGTCCCCTACTCCCGCCTTCACGGGGAGTGGGGCGACCTCGCGCGCCAGTGCCACCGCGCGCGCCGCGATTCGCCGCTCGTCGCCGAGGAGCGGCCCGAGCCCCGTGATGTCGACCAGCGCCACTCCCCGGTCAACCGCCTCGATCCGCGGGGAGAGGTCGTCGAGCCGGTCCAGCATGGCCTCGAAGGTGCCGCTCTCCGCTTCCGGCGCGCGCAGCGACGGCCAGACGAGTGCCAACAGCCGCATCACGGGGCCGCTCCGTGGCCCCGTGTGCACCCAGTGCACATAACGACCAAGTCAGGACCACGAAACTCCGTTGCTTGGCCTTCCTGCTCGCTGGGTGCAAAGGAGAGCCAATTTGGGGCGGCAGAACGCCTCTTCTTGGCCGTTATGCTCATTGGGCGCACATTGCCGCGCATCGGGGAAGGGTCAGGCCGAGATGACACGCAGCGCGGGCTGCTCGGCGACGGGATGGACCTCGCGTGGGACCGCGGCGGAGTGCAGGAGCGGATCGATCCGGCGCCCCTCGCCGAACCAGAGGTCCAGCTCGGCGTGGCCGCCGGCGAGTGCCCAGCGATGGCGAGTGACGGTCGCCTCGACCCGCTGCCCGACCAGGTCCTCCCCCACTGCCAGCCAGGCTCGCCGGGCCAAAGCAACGCGAACCCCTGCTACGCGCCCGGCGGCTTCGCGGCCAGCAGGTCCGGCCAGCAGCAGGGCCGTGCCCCCGGCACGCAGCAGCAGATCGGCCAGGCGATCAAGGCCGCGCGGCGGCGGGGCATCGGCCAGGTCGAGGACGAGCAGGTCGATCAGGCGGCTGCGGGCCAGCCAGCCAGCCAGCTCCACCGCCTCGGCGGGATCGGCGGGACGGACGACCAGCAGCCATTCCAGCTCGACGCCGAGCCGAGCCGCAGTCGCCGGATCGAAGCGACCAGCAGGGTCGAGCCAGGCGACCTGCCCGCCCGCTGCCTGGCAGGCGGCCAGCGATCCGAGCGCCAGGCTGGTGGCGCCACCGCCGGGCGGGGCATCGAGCAGGGCCAGGGCGCCGCGCGGCCAGCCGCCGCTGCGCAGCGCCGCATCGAGCCCCGGCTGACCGGTGGGAAGGGGGTTGGCGGCGACCATCGGTCCGGGGTCAATCCCGCGCCGCAGCCCGTAATCGCGGAGCGCCTCGAGGAGCTCGGGGAGGGGTCGGATGGGCCGTGCGGCATCGGTCATGGCCCAACCGATGATAGAACAGATGTTCTAGTTTGGGAAGCCCCCAAAGGGCGCTGATATACTGCCTCGGCTCGTGGGGATGTAGCTCAGCCGGGAGAGCACTGCGTTCGCATCGCAGGGGTCAGGGGTTCGAGTCCCCTCATCTCCACCATTCCATCCGGTAAGCGAACCTCGGGCGGCACGCGGTATGTGACTCGCACGTCCTGGCCCGAGACGACGCGCACCTCCTCGATGAGTTGCGCTAGGAGTGCCTTGCTGCGCTCAGGAGGCAGCTGGTGGGCGAGGATCGCGTCGAGCGATACCCCGAGCAATGCCGCGGCGAAGTCGAGATCGGGCGGTCCCCAGTCGCCGGCATCTGTTTCGGTCACCAACTGCGCCTCCTCGCCACCGATCACCGCCAATCGGGCCTCGATGGTGCCGATGCGGCTCTGCGCCGTCTCCGGGCGGAGGCGTCCCTCCTCGAAGGCGACCAGGTAGCGCTGCAGCCGATGCTCCAAGTCGACGCGCTCTACAGCGAGGGCCGCAAGCCGACCGCGCCGGGTTCCCTCCTCCGCGCGCCACTGTTGATCCGCCGCGTCGAGCGCCTGCCGCAACACCGTGGTGTTGGCGTAGACCTCGGCGAGCTGGCCGAGGACCGCAGCTTCGAGCTGGTCGCGACGCAGACGGTCCTGGTCGCAGGCAGCCGTGCCATGCCGTGATCGAGTGGTGCAGGTGTAGTAGTCGTAGCGGCGGGACCGGTTGTGGGCGGCCGTGCCGACCAGCGGGCTCCCGCACCGGTCGCAGACCAAGCGCAGGCCGCTGAGCAGGAACGGGCTGGCGTTGGTGCGCCGCTGGGCTGGCGAGCGGGCGCGACCCGCCCGCAGACGCTGGGCGGCCTCGAACAGGTCGGCATCAACCAGTGCGGGGTGCTGCCCGGGATGCCAGCTCCGGCGAAACGGCACCTCGCCGCGATAGACGCGGTTGCCGAGCAGTTTGAGGACCGAAGCTCGGGTCCAGGGACCGCCCCGGGTGGTGCGCAGACGGCGTGCGTTGAGCCAGGCCGCGATCGCCCCGCTGCCTTGGTGGTGGGTGACGTACCTGTCGAAGACGTCGCGCACGACCTGAGCGGCGGCTGGGTCGGGGGTCAGGCCCGGGCCGTCGGGGCCGCGATGGTAGCCATACGGGTAACTGCCGACCGTCCATTCCCCGCGACGGGCCTTGCGCTCCATGCCGGCACCGATGCGCTCGAT
The DNA here is from genome assembly GCA_040902225.1 of Chloroflexota bacterium. Taxonomy (NCBI): domain Bacteria; kingdom Bacillati; phylum Chloroflexota; species Chloroflexota bacterium. Next base: position 182,625 of record JBBDXT010000004.1, on the reverse strand, counting down.
GATTGACGCCCGCTCGAACTCGGCGAATACGCCCAGCATCTGCAGCATCATCCGCCCCGCCGGGGTGGTGGTGTCGAACGGCTCGGACAGCGACTGGAAGGCGACCCGCGCGCCCTCCAGCTCCTCGATCAGCACCGCCAGTTGCCCGAGATTGCGCGACAGGCGGTCGACGCGGAAGACGAGGAGCAGGTCGTATTGGCCCGCCCGCGCCGTGCGCCTTGCGGCAGCCAGTGCCGGCCGTTCCAGGCTCTTGCCAGACGCGCGATCCTCGTAGTGGGCCACGATCTGCCAGCCCGGCTGGGCAGCGACGTAGGCTTCCAGCCGGTCGCGCTGGGCGCCGAGCGAGTAGGGCTGGTTGACCTCGTCGGTTGAGATCCGGGTGTAGAGCGCCACCCTACGCGACGTGCCGTTCACCTTAGCCCTCACTCCGGCGGCGCTCGGCGTCGAGCAGCTCACCGACCGCTGCCCCTAGCTCGCTGGCAACTTGGCTCGCTGCATCCTGGGCGAGCGGGACGAAGGCCGGCGTCGCGACCCGAATGCCACCCGCCGCCTGGCGCCGAGTGCGGCCAGCGAAGAGGATAAGGAGCAGCAGGATCAGCAAGGCGCCGGCACTGATGCTCGGGAGCGAGTCCGCGGCGTTGGGCCTCCGGTCGGCCCTCATTGGGTGCCATCGGCAGTCGACCGCCCGCGCCAGAACAACACGGTCGCCGGCTGGCCGAGGAGGCCGCCATTCTTCTCGCGGAACGGGTGGGCCTTGTGGTAGGTGGCGAACCCATTGCCCCAGGGCTGCTCAGCCCATTCCGCCTCGGGCACCAGCTTGTCGCAGGTCGCGCAATAGGCGTAGTGGACGCGGAGGGCCTCGGCGGCCTGACGAGCTGCCTCTGCCGCACGCCGCGCGGCCGTCTGGTTGGACTGTTTGGCCCTCGTCTCGCGCAGGTCGGCCCGGACCTCCTTGGTCTGCCCCTGTGCGAGCTTGAGTGCCGTACGGCTGGCGGCGAGCTCCTCGTTGAGTGCGGCGACCTCCGCCGTCGACTGATCGCGCTCAGCCTGCACGTCTCGTTCGGCGCTTTCAAGCCGCTTGCTCAAGTCAGCCGCCTGCGCCTCCAGAGCGGCGTTGCGGTTCGCCTCCAGCTCGCGCAGACCGGCAAGGACTGCGCCGCGAATGGTGCCGTGGCGATCGGCAAGGCTGTCAAGGACGCTCGACTCGTCCGGCGTCAGTTCCAGCACGACGCGGCGGCGGTAGCGAGGTTCTGCAGATCGTCGGCGTGGCATGGAATGTACATACCATACTGCATCCACGCAAGGCCGCAAACGGGGGTCCAGCACGCCCCCAAGCCCCGCTGCGACGGGAGACCGGTGTACGCGGTTTTGCAGTCCCCGCCATAGTGTCCGCGAACGTCCGCCGGTGCGTCCAACGCGCTCAACGTCACTGATACGAGACTCCCACTAATCGGGGCCGTTCGCCCCTGTTGCTACTGCGATGCTACCCGAGGCCCAGCGCCCCGGGCCCTACTCGCACGAGCGTCGTCTGCCAGGCTGGCCCTGACTCTATTGCGCATGAGACGCACGAAGTGCCGCGTCACCCCATGCCGCGCACAAGAATCCCACCTCCGCAAGCATGGCGCCGATGCGGTCCCGCGGCATGAGGGTCCCGCGACGCATGGCGCGACCGGGGTGAATGAGCGCCGAGCAGAGGCGATGTCCGGCATAGGCCGAGAGGCCACTCTTCGACGTGGCCAGGCTCTTGATGCTCCAAGGCGCCTCCGCCCCGTCGATCGCGTCGGCCATGGCCACCAACGCATCAGACAGGTCAGGATCACCGTGCCCGATCTCAGCGATTGCGCGTTGAGCTGCCGCCAACATCTTTAGGTCACGCTTTTGCAACGAACTTGCGCGCGACCGAATAGTCGCCATATCTGCGATAGGTCGCCCACGATCGTCTGCAACGTCTTCGTCTCCGCCCATCCATCGAACCCGGATCGTTGTCTCGGAGAGCAGACGAAGGTAGTGCAAGGCCCCAATGATCTCGCCTCGCGCGATTGCATCGTGTCCCTGGACCAGCGAATAGACCGCGATCCTGAGCTCCCCGCCCAGGAACGTGATCGAATCGTCGGTTCCGGCCTCCGCGGCGTCTCGCAAACGGACAAGCTCGGCGATTACCTCATCAGTGTCTGGGAGCACGTCACCAAGCGTAGGGCCGTGCACGGCTCTTCGGCTACCCGCTCGGTGCTACCTGCCGTCGCTTTCGCAACCCATCCCCCAGGCGGCGGAGCGCCTGCTCGGCATAGCCCCGCAGTGTTTGCACTTAGCGGCGCCCACAATGACCTGCTCCTTGCACTGCCAGCAGGGGCCCGTTTCTGGCCGTCTCCGCTGAATAGCACAACCAACAGGCCGATCAGCGGGCTCAGGATGAGCGAGATCAGGAACCCGCCCCAGAAGCCTTTGCCACGTGAGTTCGAGATTGCTCCGATGATCGCCGCCAGAATGAGCCAGGTCACCCAGAACTCTGCGCCGCGATCACCCATCTTCCGTCTCCTCGCGAACCCACTCACACGGCTGAGAATGAACCTAAGTGACGGCACTCAGCTGAGCGGCGGCCGCTCCTTGTGCACGATCGTCAGCCGCAGGCCCGCCGCAGTCCGGTTGATCTGCACCGCGACCTCGCGTATCCCGCCGTGCCGCTCAGCGAAGGCGTCGTACTCGGCCTCGCTGATCTCCACCACACCGCCAGCGCGCTCCACGAGCAGCGGGAGCGCCAGCTTGTAGGCGTCCCCGCTGATCGACGTGGCGGCCTTCTGCCGCTTGATCTCGCTCCACTTCGTATGTCCGCTCATGGGGATAAGTGTAGGTGGCCACCCGGCCGAAGGAGAAGCCGGGCCGCCCACCGGATCAGGCTGCGAGATTCGCCCGATGCTCCTGCTCGGAGCAGGCCAGGCAATGCCGGATACCCGCTCGTGAGCCGCAGCATGCGCAGCAGCTCGTCGCCGCCGGGGGCGGGCCGCTCTGGCACGAACACGGCCGGGGAGGTTGGTTCGTCCGACTTATCGCGCACGGCGATAAGTCTAGGGGCCGGAGTCGCCCGTAACGCTACCGATCGCCGCGGCCGTCGCCGGACCCTACGGGCGCATCGGCCGCGCCGAGGGATCCGTCGTGATACCACAGACCGTCCTCACGGCGTCGATACGCTCCCCGGAAGCGCCTGTCTCGCGTCCGGTCAGAGAAGACGTGCTCGTGAAACACAAAGAGAATGTCAGGGCGGGTTTCCGCCGTGAGGTCCGTGATTTCCTCGGTTTGTCCGTCCATCGGACCTCCGCGGTAGGTGACCGAGATCGTCCATCGCTTCCTCACCGGCTCGGTCCCCGAATGGCTCGAACTGAGAGGATGAGACCGACCAAGAGGAAGTACCCGACGACCGCGACCAGCCCGGCGAACAGCACGTCGTCCCAGACGGGGGAACCCAAGAGATAGCCAAGACTCGAGCACGGCACGCGATCTACGTTGCCGTATGACTGCGGTGTCCGCGTGAAAATCAGGCAAAACTCTGGGTCGGGTCGGTAAGTCGGCAGGTACGCCGGCATGGGACGAATCCAAGCCCAGGCGAGGTAGTGCGTGATCCCGGCCGCTAGGCCAGCCAGCAGCGCGATGGCCGCGATGGCGCGCGGGCTGCGAGACCACGACACCACTTGCCGACGTCGCCCCCCGCCGTCTGGGAATGGCACCGCGGGGCCCGTCGGTAGGTCGTTACCCATGTCCGAATCGTACGCCGTCGCTGGACGAGACCCGTCTCAAAAGGGGAACCCCCAAGACCGGGCCCATTCGTGCTGAGCGCCGCCCAGCTCTCGGTCGGCTCAAAGGGAGGTCATTTCGGGACTGTGTTCCGACGGAGCCGGATCAAGCCACTTCCAAGGGCGGTGACACCCGAGCTGGCACGACCCGAGCGCAGACTGGAGTACGGTGGTGCCGGTCAACTAGGGGTTGTTTCCGTATGAGACTCGTCGGGCGGTCGAATGACCAAACGAACACCGTGGCAGCCTGACGGGGTGAGGTCTGTGACTGAAGAACCGGGAACGCTCGCGGACCGGCGGGGAGCGATCGCCGCGCTTCTCCTTGCGGACCTGACCGCCGATGAACAAGTCCGCGCCGTCGAGTCGGAGCGGCGACGCGTCTTGGTCATCGCAGGCGCGGGCTCCGGCAAGACGGAGGTGATGGCGCGCCGCGTCGCCTGGTGGGTTGGCGTCGACGGCGTGTCCAAGGATCAGATCGTGGCGTTCACCTTCACCGAGCGTGCGGCCGAGGAGATGAAGTTTCGCATACGCGAATGGGTCGCGCGGATCACGCCAGCCGGGGTGGATGCGACACTCGGCAGCATGTATGTCGGCACAATCCATGCCTACTGCATGCGACTGCTGCGTGACCTTGATGCTGACCGGTTCCATGCCTTCGAGGTTCTCGACGACATCGGGCGGATCGCGCTCATACAACGTCGTTATCACAGCGTCCTTGGACTGCCCAGCCTCCAGGGTGCCGCAGGTCTGGGGATGTTCGCTACGATCGACCTCTTCCTACGCGGTTATGACCTTCTCAACGAGTACGGTGAGCTCGACGTGGAGCTACGGGCAGGTCCGGTTCCGCACCGGCTCGAGGACGAGGAGGAGTGGTGCCGAGCCGCCACGCTGCGGACCGATGTCGGCACTGCTCCGGTCGCCCGCGCATTCGCCACATCGGTCGCCAGGTTCTACGCCCTGCTCCAATGTCGACGTTTCCTCGACTTCAGCACCTCCCAGATGGAAGCGGTTCGGCTCTGCGAGGATCCCGCCGCGCTCCAGCGCCTCCGCGCGGCGGTGAGTCATGTTGTGGTCGACGAGATTCAGGACCTGAACCCGATCCAGGACAGGCTCGTGCGGCGGATGGTAGGCGACGCCGGGCGACTCACGGCCGTCGGTGACCATCGGCAGGCGATCTTCAACTGGCGGGGCGGCCGCGTAGAGCTGATGGCCGCCCTCCATGCGGAACTGGAGGCCGACCCGGATGGGGAGGTCGTCGAGCTAACGCAGAACTTCCGGTCGACGCCGCCGATTATCGAGATTTCCAACCTCTGGTCGAACACTATCCAGGCACCCGGAACGCTGCCCAATCCCGCCATGCGTCACGGCAGGCCGTCCCGCATGGACGAATCCAGTTCGCACGTCGGTGCCGCGCGATTCACGACGCGCGAGGACGAGGCGGCCTGGATTGCCGAGACCGTCTCCAGACTCGTCACGGCGGACGGACAGGGCGCGAGGAACGATACCTCCGACGGGGCTCGTGGTCTGACCTTCGCCGATATCGCCGTCCTGTGTCGCTCGGCCACCGACGCGAGAACCTACATGCGGGCCCTCCGCGCACGCGACGTCCCGGTGGTCTTCCGGGCGGGACCGGACCTCTTCTCGCAGCCGGAGGTGTTGCTCTTCCTGGCTGGCACCGCGCTCATGGCCGGCATCGACCAGTTCGTCGGACTCCCCTCTGACCCGCGTACCCTGCCGGGCAGGATCAACGCCGTGCTCGGCTGCGGTCCTGACTCTCGAGACGTCATTTCTGCGGCATGCGCAGCGCTTCGGGCGGAGGGTCTATCGCTCGCTGAGGACGTGGAGGAACGTCTCCAGATCGCTGCGACCGAGGTGGCTGCCCGGATCCAGGACAGTCCCCCGGACCCGACTGCCCAGGCGCGCCTGAGGAGTGGGCGGTTGCGAACGTGGCTCGCCGGCCGACGACCATTGCGGCGCGTGTTCCCGCAGGCGATCTTTCACTTCCTGCTCGAGGAGGCGGGCATCGACGCGTGGGACACCCAACAGCCTCGCGAGGCGGCGGCAATGTTCCACGTCGGCCAGCTCAGCCGGCTCGTCACGGGCATCGAGACGCCGGGCTGGACCCGACCAGCGGAGTTTCGCTTTCAGGTCATCGCCTTGGCGCTCTGGGGAACTCAGGGAGCACGATCGGAAGAGGCCCCCCTGCTCGCTGCCCCCGAAGCGGTCACGATCAGCACGATCCACGCGGCCAAGGGCCTCGAGTTCTCGGCAGTGTTTCTCGCGGACGTCTGTGCCCGCCGTTTCCCAAGTAGTCGCGCCGGTACGCCGCCGCAGCTCCCGTACGACGGCCCGATGCTCACACGGATCAACCCAGCCAACCTCGCCGACAACGCCAACCGTGATGCTGAGCGCCGATTGCTCTACGTCGCGGTCACCAGAGCCGAGCGGTATCTGTTCGTGTCGGCGTCGGGGACGCAGCAGTCGAGCTTCCTCGCGCAGCTGGTGCCGTTGATGGCTGGCGCTGGCGCGACTACCGTCGGAACCCCGGCCGGGCTTGCGGGCGCTTTGACGATGATCGCCTCAGAGGCGAGGCGGGACAGCCGGCTGGTAACCTCGTTCTCTGATCTCCGGTACTTCCTCGAGTGCTCCCACGACTTCTACCTCCGCAAGGTCCTCGGCTTCGCGCCCTCGATCGACCAGGCGTTCGGTTACGGCAGGGGCGTGCACAACGTCCTTCGGGCCATTCACACAGATCCCCGCCGCTGGGCAGAGCTTGCGCTCGATCGCGCGGCCCTGGAAACCGAGGTCAGGCAACTCGTTGAGAGCGGCCTTTTCTATCTACGCCATACGACCGGACAGCCGGCCGATAACATGCGAAATCGCGCCGTCGAAGTTGTTGCGGACTATGTGGAACTCTACGCCGATGAACTATCGCGCCTTGAATTCGAGCCGGAGCGAGAGTTCGAGGCGCTCCTGGAGGAGGAGAAGGCGCTGGTCACGGGGGCGATCGACCTGGTGCGGCTTGACGACCCTCCGCGGGTAACGATTGTCGACTTCAAGTCCGGGGAGCCGGGGTCCGACGCGCATTCTCTCGACGAGGAGGAGATGCGCCTTCAGGTGACGATGTACGGGCTCGCGGCGAAGCACGAGCTCGAGTACGAGCCCGACCAAGGCTTCGTCAGGTACCTCGGCGGCGTCGACGATCAGGGCCGCCGCGAGCTCGATGTCGATCTCAGCGCAGAGGCTATGGCAGATGCGAGGTCAACGGTGAGCCACACGGTGGCCGCGATTCGTGATCGCGAATTCTTCCATGGCCCTGCACCCGAACGACAACTGGCTCGCTGTACCCGGTGCGACTTTCTTCCGTTTTGCGGTCTGCCCGAAGCGCGGGCCACGAGAGGCGGGACGTAAAGTGTCGACGCGCGAGCCGGCCGCTGGCGGCACCCGAGCCTTCTTGCCCTCGAGCAACCGAATGCGCCTTCAGCGGGAACGCGACACAGGTCCGGAACGCGCGATCCGGTCGGAGTTGTTCCGCCTGGGCTTCCGCTACGGGATCCACCGCCGACCGCTGCCCGGTCTTCGGCGGGAGGCGGACATCATGTTCCCCGGCTCGCGGGTCGCTGTGTTCATCCACGGTTGCTTCTGGCATGGGTGTCCAAGCCACCTGTCCCTGGCTCGGACGAACACCGCGTTCTGGAGCGACAAGATCGCCACGAATCGGAAGCGTGATGAAGACACGTGCGGTCGCCTTCTCATGATCGGCTGGCTGCCGATGGAGATCTGGGAGCACGAGGACCCGCACACAGCCGCGATGCGAATCGCAACGGTCGTATCCAATCGATGTGCCGGCGGACCTAGACCTCGCAAGAGCGCTGGGGCGGCATGACCCGCTTGGCGGCTCCCTCCAGCGCTCCGCGCGCCATCGACCTCTTCTCCGGAGCCGGTGGCCTGACCCTCGGACTCAAATGGGCCGGGTTCCGCGTCATCGGGGGCATCGAACTGAGCGCTCTCGCGGCTGAGACCTATCGGGTGAATCATCCTGACGTGGTGCTGTGGGAGGACGATATCAGGCGGGTTCCCGTCGATGCCGTGCGGCAGCGCCTAAAGATCGACGTCGGTGAGCTCGACCTGTTGGCCGCATGTCCCCCGTGTCAAGGATTCTCCTCTATCCGAACTCGCAGACGAGGGACGCGGGTCGACGAACGAAACGACCTCATATTTGAGATCGTGAGATTCGTGGATGGGTTGCGGCCCCGCGCGGTGATGATGGAGAACGTACCGGGGTTGGCGGCCGACGCTCGCCTCGCGGTTCTCGCGAACCGTCTCCGCCGGAGAGGTTATCGAGTGTCTTGGGAGGTACTCGACGCTGCAGACTACGGGGTTCCTCAGAGGCGGCGCAGGTTATTGCTTCTTGCCACGCGTCACCAGCGGTTGCGGCCCGTGCCCTCGGCCGGCGTCCGCCGAACCGTGGGGGATGCCCTCCGCCTCATGCCCGCCCCGGGTACTTCCGGAGACCCGCTCCACGATATGACCGAGCATCGATCGGACCATGTGCTTGAGATCATCAGGCACATACCTCGCGACGGAGGCAGCCGCAGCGCTCTCGATTCGCGGCTCTCCCTCTCGTGTCACTTGCGCGCACGCGGGTTCTTCGACGTCTATGGGCGGATGGCCTGGTCTTCCGTCGCGCCGACGATCACGGGTGGTTGCGTCAATCCATCGAAGGGCAGATTTCTACACCCAGAGCAGGACCGGGCCATTACCCTCCGGGAAGCCGCGCTCCTCCAGTCGTTTCCCGCCTCGTACGAGTTCTCGTTGAGACGCGGAAAGTACGCGGCGGCAGAGCTCATCGGCAACGCGCTCCCTCCCGTCTTCGTCCGTGAGCAGGCCGCAGTCGTCTACCGCTACCTCATGAATGTCTGAGAATCTGGTCGGCCTCGGAACGCTATCGCAGTCGTCGAGGGCCCGCACCGAAAGGACCCCCTTTAGATTCGTGCTCGGTCATCGGTCAGCGTACGCCTTGGCCGCGGTCTCGGCCGCGGTCTCGGTGCGCGGGAGGCACCTTTCATGGTAGAGGTAGGCGTTCCAGATATAGATGTCGCTCGGCTCAGTGATCGCCTCGCCGCAGGCGTAGCACCAGATGCGGGTCTCCGGCTCGATCATCTGGCCTCCGCCTCGTAGGCAGCGACGATGGCATTTGCCTCCTCACGGTGCAGCTCCGCATCACATGGGATGCTGGTAATGGTCCCGCTCCATCCGTATTGGTCGGTCGTGCTTAGTAGCGGCGGATTGAAGCGTGAATGCGGCGAGGAATGCCGTTTTGCTAGCGCCCTACCCAGTCGCTCTACGTCGATCTCAGGCTCGGCAGCTTCGACTTCGTTGGCAAAGACGTTGCTGGTTGGGGGTGGCAAAGGCGAGACGGGTCCTCCCGCCTAGCGACAGGCGCAGGAGCAAGCGGTGTGCGTGCTCGGCGTGGTCATGGCGGTCGCGGCGAAGCCACCGCACCGCGAGCGCATCGGCAAACGCAGATGGGTGCTAGCGGCGCAGGTCGAGCGATCAGCAGGCGCAGGGCAGTGGTCATGCGGCTCCCCTGATGGCTGGAATCCCGGAGCGCCGGCTGCCCAGGATGCCAACAGCGCGCTGCACATCCACATCGAGCCAGCGCAGGAACTCGGACGGGGTGCCGTTGCCGTAGCCCTCGAACTCGCCGGCGACGTCCATCAGGGGCACCATCAGGGGCGCCAGGGCGGCCAGCAGCTCGAGCGGCGGCATGACCGGGTTAGGCTTCGGCAGCAGGTGGCGGCAGGCGCGGCAGCGACTGGCCATGATTTCAGCCGCCTGTGACTCGCTGCATGAGCGTGGCCCAAATATGCCCCGATTCGCCGGCAACAGACATGGGTGAACACTCCTTCGGGTCTTGAACGACGGGCGCACGGGCTCCTGCCGCGCGGGCGAAACAAGCGTCGGTCTGGTGATATCCGACCAATCTAGTCGGATTATAACGCAGGTGCTCGCGCCGGTCAAGCGCCCACCGGGCAGGGTGATCCACAGCTCGAGTCTGTGAGCGTCACGGGTCCATAGCTTCGACATGATGCTCGCAACGGTCGCCGTGGGCACCACGAGCGTTGCGGCCCTGGCCATGCACCAAGCCGGTCTGGCGCTCGCGGGTTCGATCGCGGGGCGGGATCTGCTCGTCTACCTCGGCTTCGTGCTCCTCGTCTACCCGCTGGCGGACTGGCGGGTCGTCACCATCGTCCCGGCCATCTATCTCCTGGCCGTGGCGGTAGTCGATCGGGGCCCTCCGCTTGCTTTCAGTCGGTGCCCCGCCGATTCCCTCCGCTGTCAATGGCCGAGACCAGAAAGACCTCCTTTCGGTGCGCCCACCGGGCTGCCGCGACCAGGCTTAGCGGCGACTCTTATCCGCACCTGCCATTTCGGAACGGCATCGTGACCGATCACGCCGGGCGGGCAGGCCGAGATCGCGCTGCCGGAAGTAGCGTCGTCCGATAGCGCTTGCGCTGATAATCTCGGTTGTCAGTGGCAAACGAAAGAGCGAGCGAGACTCGCGGACCCCGCTATCGAATCGCCCGCGTGCTCACCAACAACGCCGGCGCTTCAGGGTTTCTCGTCCTGGGCTGTGCGATGTTGGCATTACAGGGCTTGGAACCCGCGTTGCCCGATTACGTCGCGGTGGGTCTGCTCGTGATTGGCACCCTCCTCGTGGCCGTCGCTAGCGTGTGGCTGGGGCGAACGTCGGTGAGGCAGGAAGCAGCCGCGCTGATCGCTCCTCTAGCCTTGCCTCCGTTTCGTCGGACTCTTAGCCTCATTCGTGCGCTGCTCGACGCCTCGACTTTGGCGGAGGAGAAGCGTAGGGCGTTACGACGGGAGGCTGCGAAAGGTGGGAGCCTGTCTATCGGTTCGGTCGACGCAGCCCTGGAGGTCATAGAGACTCACGCGATCATCAGCGTTCGTCAGGCAGACGATGCTCTAGAGGAGTGGGAGTTGATACTTCCGGAAGAAGTTCGCGAATTCCGCGAGCGAGGCGAGGCTAATAAGTGATCGAGGGTAAAGTCGCGCGCATCCTTAACAGCCGCGAACTCGTAATCAATCGTGGCCTCGCACACGGCGTCCAAGTCGGTATGCGCTTCGAGGTGCTCGACCCAAACTCCGAGGACATACGAGATCCCGACACACAAGAGGTCATCGGGTCTGTGTACCGACCAAAGGTGAATGTCGAGGCGGTAATCGTGGAAGACCGTCTTTCGGTCGCTCGAACATACGAGCGTACGGGCGGGACGGGCGGGCTTGCTGCTCTAAGCCTTTCACGCGCCTTCTACGGCGAGCCGTCTCGCCCTGTCACGCTGAAAACCGATGAAGAGATGTGGGAACCGCTTACGGAGGCTGACAGCTATGTCAAGAGGGGTGACCCTGTTCGGGAGATAGTCGTCGAGAACGAAAACTAACGGCGTGAGGCTGAAGCTCCCGTCCGACTTGAGCGGCAGCAACAACAGCCGTTCAACCTGCTGGCGTGCGGCGGGGGATCAATTAGCTGTCGCGAAGCTACGATCCAAGGGACTGACCTTCGACTCGCCCGTGATTCGCATACTGTGAGACACGGACCACCATTCCATCCGGTATGCGAACCTCGGGCGAGCGATACCGATCGCCCGAGGCCGTCGCCGCTCGAGCTCCACCCTACCCCTCAACCCCAGGGTGCGACGTTTTCCCTCCCCTTATCTCCTACCCCGGCTGCCGTTTTCACCGCCTCGCAGGGCGGCTGCTATCATCGACCGGTCCGACAGACCCCGCCAAGCGGGGCCGGCACCCGATGGCGACCAGCGCCGGACGCCGCAGGACGGCGTAGCGTCAGACATGCGCTTCCCCGTCTCAACAGGAGGCCGCATGCCGTGACGCAATCCCCGTCGCTGCCGCCGCTGGCGATGATCGCCACCTACCCGCCACGGCGCTGCGGGATCGCTACCTTCACCCGCGACCTGCGGACGGCCCTTGTCGGCACGGCCGAGGAGAATCCGCAACGCTCGCCGCGCGTGGTTGGCTTGGATCACGGACGCGGCGACCCGCGAGCCTACCCGCCCGAGGTCATCCTCCGCCTGCGCCGCGACCGCCGGGCCTACCGCGATGTCGGCCGCGAGCTCGCCGCCGCCGGAGTCGAGGTCGTCTCCCTGCAGCACGAGTACGGCATCTTCGGTGGGCCGTCGGGGCGGGGGGTGTTGGATCTGCTCGAGGGCCTCCCCATGCCGGTGGTGACGACGCTGCACACCGTCCTCGAGCATCCGCAGCCGTTGCAGCGTTCGATCCTGGCGGAGCTGGTCAACCGATCCGCCCGTGTGGTGGTCATGAGCGAGCTCGGCCGGCGCCGCCTACGCAACATCTACTCGGTCCCCGATGCCAAGCTGGCGGTGGTGCCGCATGGGGTCCCCGTCATCCCGCGCGTCGATCCGAGCGAGGGCCGTCGCCGCCTGGGCCTCCCCGACGAGCCGATGCTCCTCTCGTTCGGTCTGCTGGGGCCTGCCAAGCGTCTCGAAGTCGTCATCGAGGCCTTGGCCCAGATCCGGCATCAGGCGCCCGCAGCCCGGTTCGTGATTCTGGGCGCCACCCACCCCGAGGTCCGGCGTCGATACGGCGAGCGATATCGCAGGGCGCTCGTCGAGCAGGTGAAACGGCTCGGGTTGAGTCACCGGGTGAGCTTCGTCGACCGCTATGTCGAGTTGCACGAGCTGATCGCCTGCCTGCAGGCCTGCGACATCTTCGTCACCCCCTGCGGCAATGCCGAGCAGGTCTCCTCCGGAACGCTCTCCCTGGCCGTCGCGGCGGGCCGCGCCTGTGTCTCCACCCCGTACGAGCATGCCAGAGAGCTCCTGGCAGACGGGCGCGGCGCACTCGTGCCGTTCAACGATGTGTCAGCGCTTGCCGCACGGCTCGCCGACCTGCTGACCGATGCTGACCTGCGGCGCAACCTCGGCGCGCGGGCCCACTCCTATGCTGCCTCGATGGCCTGGCCGGTCGTCGCGGCCCAGTACTCGATGCTCTTTGCCGAAGTTGCAGAGCAGGGTCGCGAGCGGCGCCCTGCCGTCCCGATGGCGTCGGTGGCAGAGGTTCGGCCACGGCCTCGGCCGGCGTACCCGCTGCGGGCGCCGCTGGTCGGCGTCGCGCGGGGGCACCTAGATCGGCTCGGCGACGGGATCGGCCTGATGCAGCACGCCGTCGGCCGGACCCCCGACCCGCGGCACGGCGCCTGTAGCGACGACGTGGCGCGAGCGCTGACCGTCCATCTCCTGCACGCCAGGGAGGTGCCGGGTCCGGTTGTGGCTGGTGCCATCCGTCGCTCGTTCGGCTTCCTGGAGGCGGCCTTCGATGGGAGCCGCGGCCGCTTCCGCAACTTCCGCGCCGCCGATGGCCGATGGGTCGATGCGGTCGGCTCGGAAGATTGCCATGGCCGCGCCCTGCAGGCCCTCGGCGAGCTGCTGGCTCATTCAGGCGACGGCACGCTCGTCGCGGCGGCGGGCCGGCTACTCGAGTCAGCACTTCCGGCCGCGCTCGGCTTCAAAGACCTTCGGCCGCGCTGTTACGCGCTCCTCGGCTGCGTGTCCGCCCTGACCCGGGTCGATCTGCCCGGCGTGGAGCATGCGCTCGCCACGCTCGGGTCGGGATTGGCCGAGCTGACCGCCGGCACGCCCGCAGAGTGGCCATGGCCGGAGCCGGTGGTGACGTATGACAACGGAGCGCTCCCGCAGGCGCTGATCGTGGCCGGGAAGGCCGTGGATCGGGTCGACTGGACGGCGCTCGGCATCGACCGCCTCGAATGGCTGCTGGCCGCCCAGACCTCGGCGGCCGGGCACCTCGCGCCAATCGGCAACCGCGGCTGGTGGCCACGTGGGGGCGCACCCGCCCGCTTCGACCAGCAGCCGATCGAGGCCAGCTCTCTGCTGGAGGCGGCGCGGGCCGCCCTGTTGGCGAGCGGTGATGCGCGTTTCGGCGGTGTGATGGAGCGCGCCTACGCCTGGTTCCTCGGCTCCAACGACCTCGGGTTGCCGCTGGCCGAGCCGCTGACCGGAGCGTGCCACGACGGGCTCGGCCGCGATGGCATCAACGCGAACTGCGGGGCAGAGTCGACGCTTGCCTGGCTGTTGGCCGCCGAGCGCATCCGCGAGCTGCGCGGGGCTGCCCGAGCCGCCCGGGCAGCGCGGAGCACGCCGGCACTCCCGGCGAGGAGCGTGGTCCCCGGCTAACCCGCAAGAGCGCTTCGGCGCTCAGGCGCTGGGCAATCGCGCAGATAGTCGAGCACCTCGGACAGGCTGGCGGTCGCCAGAGCGACCGCGCTGTCCGCGGCGCCGTAATAGACGCGCAGCTGGTCGGAGGCTGCATCGAGCAGCCAGCCGCACGGAAAGACGACGCCCCCCACATCACCGTCACGCTCGTAGGGCTCGCTCGGGCCCATCACCCATTCGTCGCTGCGTCGCAGGACCACGCGCGGATCGGCGAGGTCCAAGAGCGCCAGCCCGACTCGGTACAGCCCGCCGGCCGCCGTCTGATGAACCCCGTGGTACATAACCAGCCAACCCTCCGCGGTCTCCAGCGGCGGTGGACCGAGCCCAATCTTGCGGGCGTCCCACCAGGCGCCCTCTCGGGCCTCGAGCAGCAGGGTCATCTCGCCCCAATGACGTAGATCCGGCGAATAGGAGATCCACATGCTTGCCTTCCCGCCCAACGGCGTGGGTCGATGAATGATCGCCCAGCGACCGTCGAAGCGCCGTGGAAAGAGCGCGGCGTCCTTGTTTTCGGGCGGCAGGACCGCGCCCAGGCGGCGAAATGTCCGGAAGTCATTAGTCAGCGCCAGCGAGACCAGCGGGCCAGTCTGGCTGTATGCGGTGTAGGCGACGGCCCACGCCTGCTCCTCCTCCAGCCAGGTCAGCCTGGGGTCCTCGATGCCCCACAGCTCCTCCGGATGGCGATCGGGCGCAGAGCGCAGGCTCGGCTCCGCGTCGATCCGCCAGTCGTCGACGCCATTCGGGCTGCGCGCGACCGTCAGGTGGCTCATGCCGCGCAGGTCCTCGACCCGGATGAGCAGGACCGTCTGGCCGTCGACCGCCGCCGCTCCCGGGTTGAAGACGGTGTTCGCTGGGTAGGCCAGATCGGCAGCGCTGATGATCGGGTTGCGTGGATGTCGTCGGAAGAGCGATCCGCGGGCCAGCATCGGGGGCGAGTCTAGCCGCAATCGCGGCCCGCCATCCGCGGAACCGGGGCGGATCACGCACGTCCCACGGACACCAGAAACCGATCCAGCCGCGGCGATCGGTAATCTGGAAAACACTAGGGCGACGCCCCGAAAGGGCGGGCCACCCTGACCCGAGGTTTGGCACCCGGTCACCCACAAGCGATGACCCGTCCCGAAAAGTGGTCATTTCGGCGCACCCGAACGGACTACGCAGAGCGCCGGGGCCTCGTGCTGGCACTCCCGGCGCGGCTAGAGGTCGTTATGGTGGGCGACACTGGACTCGAACCAGTGACCTCTTGCATGTCAAGCATTTGCGCGTGAACGCTGGCGGGCCTTGGGCGCGTTCGACGGGCCGTCTTCGATGCCGCTGAGGAGCAGCGCGAGCTCGCTGCGGAAGCGGAGCCCGAGCTGTTGAAAGATGGCGGGCCTCGCCGCGAGCGGTTCTTCGATGGCGGGGGTCCAGGGGAGAGGACTCCCTGTGGTGACCTACGGCCGGATCGCCTGCCAGTCGACATCGGCCAAGCCCTCGGAGAGTGGCACTCCGCCGGTGGGCAGCCTCGTCAGCCCCGACCCGTCAGGGCGGACTGACCAGGTCCCCCAGAACACGAGTTCACCGTCTGGAGACCAGCGGAGGCGACCTCCTTCATCCGCCAGCTTGCGCTGACCGCTGCCGTCGGGTGCCATCACCCACACCTCGTTCGAACGTCCGGTCGGATCACCGAATGTCTTGACGAAGGCGATGAGGGCGCCGTCCGGCGACCATGCCGGGCCGTAGGCCTCCTCCGCCAGGACCGATCGCCCGCTGCCGTCGGCGGCCATGAGCTCGACACGATGGGCCCGGGCGCTCCCGTCCGGGTCGAAGCTGAAGGCGATGCGGTCGCCATCCGGCGACCAGGCCGGCCACCCCTCGTAGCCCTCGTCGCGGGTGAGGCGGATCGGCTCGCGGTCATCGATGAACACGAGGTAGAGATCGGCACCCGACGGGTCGGCAACGCCCTGGGCCACCAGCCGAGTCCCGTCCGGCGCCCAGGCCGCCACGTCATAGCTTTCCGGAACGACGAGCCGCGTGCTGCCCGTGGCCACATCGAGAGCCAGCAGTCCGCCCGAGTTCTCGTTGACGAAGGAGAGGTGCGTTCCGTCGGGTGACCAGACGAGTGAGTTGATCACACCAGCCGACTGGAACACGACGCGCTCGGTTCCGGGGGCGGCGCTCGTGACGACGACAGCGTACTGGCCGGGTGTGCCGCGCTCGCAGGCAGCGGGATCGGCTTCGCAGTCCACGCCTTCAGGTGGACGACCGCCCGCCGTCAGTTCCCGGATGAAGGCGAGACGCGTGCCGTCGGATGACCAGGCCGGACCCCACTCGACCTCGGTCGTCTCGGTCAGCCGGGTCAGGCCGGTGCCGTCCGGGGCGACGAGGTAGACGTCCGAGCCGCGACCGTCCTCGGACCAGGTGCTCTCGCCGGCTCCCACGCCGATGAACGCGATGAGCCCGTTCTGGACCGACGTCGGGACGATCCGCGGCGACCCCACTACCAGGGCACCGGCCATTGCCACGACGAGGAGCAGGATGAGCGCGAGCAGCCATACCATCCGGAGCCGCGCGGTTGGGATCAGGGGCAGATCGAGGCGTGGCAGCCACGCGGGACGCTGGCGCGTGTCGGCGGTCCGGGAGAGGACTGCAGTCAGCAGGTCGTCGGGCGGCGCTTGCGGCGCTTCGGCGTCCATCCACTGGCGCAGCGCGGACTCAAGGTCGACAGACCGGGTCATCAGATCAATCCCTCCGGCAGGCGGTACGGATGACGGGCATCAGCCTCCAGGGCGGCGCGCAGCGACGCCAGGCCTCGATGAATCCGTGACTTGACGGTCCCTTCCGGCAACCCAAGGCTCGCGGCGACATCGGCGAGGGAGAGGTCCAGGTAGAACCGCATCACCAGGACGGCACGCTGCTCGGCCGGCAGCCGGCGGAAGCCACGCTCGAGCTGCTCGCGGTCCTCCACTGCGTCAAAGGCTCCGTCGGTTGTCCGGTCGCGACCGAAGGCCGAGTCCGAGGGATGGTTCCATTTGCGCTGTCGATAGCAACTCCGGACGAGGAGCCGATGCACCCAGGCGTCGTATCTGGATGCGTCACGCAAACTGGGGAGGCCACGCCATGCTTCGAGCAGCGTGTCCTGCACCGCATCCTGCGCCGGCTCCGTCTGGCCCAGCAGGAGGTGCGCAGCCCCGTAGAGACGGCCGAGATCGGCGGCAGTCAGCTGCGCGAAGGCGTCATGGTCTCCGCGTCGGGCGCGCTCAACGAGATCTCGCCGGTCCATCTGATTCGGGCTTCTCGGAACGGTGTTGTGCTTACATAGTGGCGGGCCGCGATCAGAAGGTTCCGTCTTTCACCCTGACGTCCTTAGCGGCATGGTCATTCTGGTGGGAGGTCGCGTTCTAAGCTGCGAGTGCTGCAGCGACCGCCACCGGGAGGACGGTTCGGCACGTGGTTCGCCGGGTCAAGTCCGCTAGAGCCGACCAGATCTCGAAGCGACCACATGGGGCTCCTGGAGCGGCAAGAGGCGGGATACCACGCCGGTCGGCTGGTTCGCATACTGTGAGACACGGACCACCACCCCCATCCCGTCCCGAGCGCGACCGATCAGTTCCCCCTGTCGGGGTCGTTCGCGCAGATCAGTTCCCGCTGCCCGGGTCGTAGAGCTCGGCCGAGGCCAAGTAGCCGCTGCTGCCAGCGCCGCCCGCCACGAGCACCGTGCCATCGCCCAGCAGCGTGGCCGGACCCCCGTGAGCCTCGAGCATCCCCGCGGTGGCAGTCCAGGAGCCGATGCCGGGGTCGAATAGCTCAGCGGATACGGAGGCCACTCCTCCGTCGATCACGCTGTTGGTGCCGCCCGCCACCAGCACCTTGCCACCGGGCAACGGCGTTGCCGTGTGGAAGAGGCGAGCCTCGAGCATGACCCCGGTAGCAGTCCATTGCCCGGTGCTGGGGTCGTACAGCTCGGCGGAGGCGAGCGCGCCCGTGCCGGCCATGCCGCCCGCCACCAGCACCTTGCCATCCAACAGCAGCGTGGCCGTGTGACCGATGAAGATCCCGCCCATGCTCCCGGTGGCAGTCCACTGCCCGGTGTTGGGGTCATACAGCTCTGCAGGGGCCAGTTCGGTGCCGCTGCCTGTCACGAGCACCTTGCCATCGAGCAGCCGCGTGGCCGTATGGCCGGAGCGAGCCTCGACCATGTCCGCGGTCGCCGACCAGGACCCGGTGCTGGGGTCGTACAGCTCGGCGAAGGCCACCGGTTCGAAGTTACCTTGGGATCCACCCGTGACGAGGACCTCGCCGTTATTCAGGAGGGTGGCCGTGCGACCGGGGCCAGCCCCGATCGTGCTGCCGGTGGCGGTCCACGACCCGGTGGCCGGGTCATACAGTTCAGCCGAGGACAGGGGGCCGCCGTCGCCGTCGCTGCTGCTTCCCCCGCCCACCACCAGCACCTTGCCATCGGGCAGCAGCGTTGCCGTGTGACCGGTGCGCACCCCGAGCATCGCCCCGGTGGCAGTCCATTGCCCGGTGCTGGGGTCGTACAGCTCGGCGGAGGCCAGGATGTTCGCAAAGAAGTCGCTGGTATCAGCGCCCACACCGCCCGCCACCAGCACCGTGCCATCGAGCAGCGGAGTGGCCGTGTAGCTGGTGCGCGCTTCGAGCATCGCCCCCGTGGCGGTCCACGATGCCGCGACCTGCTCGGCCGGACTCGAGGATGCTGCGATCGACTCCTGCGCCGACGAAGAAGGTGCCGATGAAGGACTCGCCGAGGCATCAACGCTCACCGGGAGCTTGACGATGCCTGACCCGACCAGCACTGCTCCGCCGATGGCCAGCACCAGCAGCAGCATGACGGCGATCAGGACGAAGGGACTGCGCCGACGGGTGGGCTGCATGGCCATGGCTCGCTCCTCGATGTCATACCAGAGGTTGGGCGCCGACAAGCTGTCGAGCGTGCGGAAACGGGTGTGCAGATCGGTCATCGCTCGTCACCCAGCAGGACGCCGAGATGCTTGCGCCCGCGGCTCAGATGAGCGCGCACGGCAAGCGGATTGATACCGGTGCGGCGCGCGATCTCGCGCACCGGGCAGTCGGCGTAGTAGTGCAGCACGATCACGGCGCGCTGCTGCGGGGTGAGGCCCTGGAGCGCGACGAGCAGTTGCTCATCGGCGTGCGCATCGTGAAAGGCGCCCTCGGGGATCGGTCCGTGGGCGAGGCTGGACTGGCGCTTCAGGTCGCCGGCAGCCAGCCGGAAGGCTGAGCGCCACACCCAGCTGCGTGCATCTCTGATCTCCGAGCCTCGGCGCAGCGCCTGGGCAAACGCCTCGGCCACCGCGTCGGAGGCCACGTCCTCGTCGCCGGCGAAGGCGTACAGCGCCCGCCACAGGCGATCGCCGTCCTGGCGGTAGACCGCCTCAATCTCGCCAGCAGCCGCGACGGGAGCCACGATGGTCGTCACTATGCCTATACAGGGAGGGATCGGCTCCAAAAGGTGACAGCCGCGCGGAGCTGGTGGGCTGATTCGGGAGGTCTGACGGTCAGGCCTGGGGCTTGACCGACTTGAAGAGCTCGTGGTACCTGTCCCGCAGCAGCTCGATCTCACCCAGGATCCGCCTCCATTCTGGCGTGCCCGGCACGAGCTCAGCCAGGTTTCGTTCGGCGGCACGCCACTCGCGAAGGACGCTCCCAACCGAAAAGACGGTTGGCGGCGCTTCCGGAGATCCGTCGACCTGCCACAGGCGAGCGCGAAATCCCGGACGGGCGGTCTCGATCGCATACGAGATCCGAATCGTCGTCCCGTCGGCACGCTTCAGCCCGGCCGTGCCGACCAGCGGCCGTGAGCCGGCCGATTCCCACTCGGCCCGCAACGCGGCCCGCTCGGACTGATTCGTGGGCCGGATCGCAAATCGGTCCGGCGGCGAGGCGCGCAGCTCGGCAAGCGTGACGCCGAAGAGCTGAAGGGCGGGCTTGTTGGCGCTGATGTATCGGCCGTTTGGGTCGAGGCTGATCACGGCCTCGGCAGCCGGACGCTTGGCCATGCTCTAGGCCTGACCGAGCCGCGGGGTGCTGCGGCCGAACGTTCGAAGCAACAAGTTACGGGCCATGGGCATCTCACGGAACAAATTCTGCAATCGGTCTGACACACTCATCGCGGGTTCGAGGATGCCAATGTCTCATATGTCGTCTGTACGCTTTCAGACATACGGTAGGGAGACAATGGGTCGTCATGCGAAACAACTCCCACCCTGACCCACCGACCGTCGACCCTCGAGCCAACCTCCTGCTGCGTGGGCTGGCGGACGACGAGTTCGATCGCATCCGGACCGCGCTCGAACCTGTGCGCCTCGAACGCTCGGCCGAACTCGAATCGGCCAACGAGCAGATCGAGTTCGTCTATTTTCCGACGAGTGGCGTCGCCTCCATCGTGGCACTTGACGAAGGTGGCGAGTCGGTCGACACGGCCATGATCGGGCGGGAGGGTATGACGGGCCTCCCCGTCTTCCTGGGCACCGGTCAGTCGCCGGTTCGCACCATCGTCCAGGTGCCGCTCACTGGCGTGAGGATGCGATCCGAGGTGCTGGTGGGTGAGCTGCCGCGCGGTGGCACGCTGGTGCGACTGCTGCAGCGGCATGCCCAGGTCGTGATGGTGACGATGGCGCAGCTGATCCTGTGCAATCGGATGCATCGGCTCGACCAACGGGCGGCCCGCTGGCTGCTCCAGGTCGACGAACGCGTCGACGAGAAGCCGTTCCACGTAACGCAGGAATTCCTGGCCCAGATGATCGGCGTACGGCGTCCGGGACTGTCAGTCGTGATGCGCCAGTTCAAGGACGCAGGTCTGGTCCACTACGCCCGGGGGCAGATCAGCATCGCCAGCCACGACGGGTTGGCGGAGAAGTCGTGTGCATGCATCCAGATCATCGCCACCGAGGCTCGTCGGCTTCGTGAGCTCGAGCGCGCCCTGGACGCCGCGAACTAGGCGCTACAGCCCCGGGATCGTGAACTCCCCTTCGGTGACCTCGGGAGAGGGCGGCGGGCTGAAGTCCACGGCCTCGTCGAAGTTGCTGAAGCTCAGGGTGGCGCTGATGGTCCCCACCGTCTCGCTGTCGACGCTGGTCGAGACCTCGGTCAGCCACAGCTTCTCGCGGTCGAAGAGCAGGTTGATCACCAGCGCGTCGCCGAAGATCGTCGACGGATCGAGGGATGCAACCGCGCCGGCGTCGGTCATCAGCGCCGATGGCGCTGAAACGCTGACCTGGTAGCACTGGCGGTCACCGCAGGCCACGTCGGCGAGCTTCTTGGTTACCACGCCCTCCTTCGCCAGCGCCTCCTTCACGTTGTCGATCATCACCTGGGGATCGAGCGAGGCCGATGGCGATGGGCTGCCCATCATGTCGTTCGTCTGATGGAACCACTTGGTGCCGCCGAGGCTCGTCCTGAACCAGACGTCCTGGCCGATGACGATCACGTCCGCCGTCAGGTTGAGGAAGGCAGGCACGGCCAGGGTTGCACGAACGCTCTTGGCCTCGATGTCGACGTCGGCCTCCAGGCTGGTCGAATCGAGGTTGAACGTGCCGCCGCCATCGGGCACCGTGAAGCTCCCGTCCAGCGCGAGCGAGATGTGGAGGCTCTTCAGGTCGGCCGTGGCGTCGAGACCCTGGGTGATGATCTCGACCGGGTCGGTGATCGCCGGTGTGCTCTGGCAAGCCGCCAGCACGGCAAGCACGGCGACCATGACCGGTGCGAATCTGCGGTGCACAGCCCCTCCTGGATGAATGAGCGCGCGAGCAGGATACGCGGTTCGGCCGAACACCAGCGTAGACCGATGGTCATGGGCCGGCCGCCGTACCGTCCGGTCGGCTACCGTAGGACCGATGCGTCGCGTGCAACGGACCGCTCAGATCTCCGCCTCACCGGCCGAGGTGTACGCGTTCCTGGCCGATCCCGCCAACCTGCCGCGCTGGCAGGCGGGGATCGTCGCTGCCGAGCGCACCTCTCCCCCGCCCACCGCCGTCGGTTCGACGGCCCGGGTCGTGCTCGAGCTGATGGGCCAGCAGGTGGCCGCTGACATCACGGTGCGAGAGGCCGAGCCGGAACGACGCCTCGCACTCGCCGCGAGCGTGAGCGGGATGGGGATCGTGGCCACCCTGGACCTGGCGGCTCACGACGGCGGGACGGAGACCACCCTCACGTCGGAGGTGCGCGCCGAGAACATCTTCATGGCGCCGCTGGAACGAATGGTCACCGACACGGCGGAGCGCGACCTCGACGCCAGCCTGACCCGATTGGAGGCCGCGCTGGCGGATCATTGAGGGAGGGCGTCTCTCCGGCGGTCTGAGCTCGCTAGGTCCGACGGCGAGGACGGATCAGCACCAGGAAGCCAACCGCCACAAGCACGACCGCCACGGCAAGGTCGATGGGCGGTGGCCCGGCCGGCATGCTTGCATCCGGCAGTGTCGGTGGCCCGGGCGGAAGGGGTGCGGGCGCCGCTGGGGCGGGCGTCGTGCCCGGAGGCACAGTGGCGGAGGGCACGGCCGCCGGGGCGACGGGCGGCGGGAGGACCAGCGTAACCGTGCTGCCGCCGCCGAAATTGACGCTGTTACCGATCATGAAGTCCTTGTTGAGAACCGCCAGGTTGGCGGACTGCGACGTCCCGAAGAAGAGCTGGACGGGTGTGTAGGCGGTGATCGCGCCGCCGGAACGTTGCGTGATCCGGCTCAGCGGGACCTGCCAGTCGACGAAGTACTGGCCGCTCCCGTCGGGAAGACCTCGTGCACCGGCGGAGAGCTCGCCGCCCGCGTTGTTGAAGGGCGTGGCGTAGACCTCGGTATGGGCGGTGCCATCGGCGTTGGCGACGTACACGAAGTCACGATGTGGATTCTTACCGTCGAGGCCCACCGCCACGCGGGCGACACCGCCGACCGCGATCTGGAGCATGTACGTCGTTGACTGGAATCCCCCGGCGGACGCCTTGCGAGGATCGCCCGCGAGCCGGATGCGGAAGAAGACGTTCGTGCCATTCGAGTTGAAGTAGACCGAGTTGAGGTTTCCGGACGGGCCGCTGCTCACGTCGCAGTAGCCCTGCCCACAACCCACATCGCCGATGACGTCGCTCACCTTGGAGCCATCTGACAACAGGTAGGCGCGCCACGACGAGGGCCATGCGCCCGCGCGATCCCCGGCCGGGCTGTCCGCGGCCAGTGCAACCGATGCCGGCAGGCAGGCGACGGCGGTCGCCAGCACGAAGGCGCCGATTCTGTCCCGAGTGTTCCTGGGCGGGCCGGGCATGCGGCGACTATGGACGCCGGCTTCTCGCGCACGAATGACCCTGCCGTTCGTGCGAATGGGACTTTGGTTTGGTTTCGAAACCCTGCGCTATACTCCGCGCCGAACGCGATGACGCGGGAGCAGTAGGCGTCCGCCTCCGATCTGCAGCGAGCCGGGAAGGTGCAAGCCGGCGATCGCAGGGCCCCGAACTCACCTGCCGAGCAGCCGCCAATACCGGCCGGGATGGCGTCCGATAGCAGCGCCGATGAGTGGACCGATCGTGGGGTTGTAGCTCAGCTGGGAGAGCACCTGCATGGCATGCAGGGGGTCGGGGGTTCGAGTCCCCCCAGCTCCACCACCCCAATCGGTCAAGTCAGCGTGGTACCGCGAAGGCCCCCCTTCGTCACTGACGAGGTGGGGGCTTTGTCGTACCTGTCGGAAGACCGATGAGGATGGCGTGGCCAGCATGACGATCACTGAGAGCCAGCCCCGGACGGCCAGGGATGGCCGGCCCTGGACGCTGCGCCCGGCACGCCCGACCGATGCGCGGGCGCTGGCGAGCCTGTTCGCCGACGTGCGCCGCGAGGGACGCTGGCTGGTGACGCCTCCGTCGGCGGTGAGCCAGCCGTCCGAGGCGTTCTACATCGGCGAGATGATCCGCGACGCGAGCAGCCTGGCGCTGGTGGCCGAGGCGGACGGCGACGTGGTCGGCAACGTGCTGGTCAGTGTCGAGCGCAGCGTGGTGAGCGACCACGTGGGCACCCTGTCGATCTGCGTGGCCGATGGCTGGCGCGGTGTGGGGATCGGTTCGGCGCTGGTCGAGGCAACCAAGAGCTGGGCGGGCGAGCGTGGCCTGGCCAAGGTTGCCCTGGGCGTCTTCCCGGACAATGACCGGGCGATCGCCGTGTACGAGCACACGGGATTCGTGCGGGAGGGGCTGCGCCGCCGCCAGTACCGCGTTCCGGGCGGCGAGTATCGCGACGAGCTGCTGATGGCCTGGTTCCCGGAAGAAGGAGCACCCGAATGACCGAGCGCGGCGATCGGTTCGATCCGAAGACCTACGAGTCTGGCTGGCGTGAGAGATGGGCCGCCGACGACCTGTATCGGGCCGATGACGACGACCCGCGGGACAAGCACTACCTGCTGACCATGTACCCCTACCCGTCTGGCGACCTGCACATCGGGCACTGGTATGCCGCCACCGGGCCGGACATCGTCGCGCGCATGCGTCGCATGCAGGGACTGAACGTCATGTTCCCGATGGGCTTCGACTCGTTCGGCCTGCCAGCCGAGAACGCGGCCATCGACCGTGGCGTGCATCCGGCGGAGTGGACCGAGACGAACGTCGAGCGGATGCGGACCCAGTTCCGCTCGATGGGCTGCATGTTCGACTGGTCGCGCGAGGTGGTCACCAGCGACCCGGCCTACTACCGCTGGACCCAGTGGCTCTTCCTGCAGTTCTTCCATGCCGGGCTGGCGTATCGGGCCATGTCGCCGGTCGACTGGTGCCCAAAGGACCAGGTGGTGCTGGCGCGCGAGCAGGTCGAGGGGGCCGATCGGCATTGCTGGCGCTGCGGGACGCCGGTCATCAAGCGTGACCTGGAACAGTGGTTCCTGCGCACGACCCGTTACGCGGACGAGCTGCTCGACTTCAGCAAGATCGACTGGCCGGAGCCGATTCGCCTGATGCAGACCAACTGGATCGGTCGCAGCGAGGGCGCCGAGGTCGACTTCGCAGTCGAGGCCGATGGGGTGGCCCCGATCCGCGTCTTCACCACCCGTCCCGACACCATCTTCGGGGCAACGTTCATGGTGCTTGCCCCGGAGCACCCGGCCGTCGCAGCCCTGACCACGGACGAGCGGCGTGCCGAGGTGGAGGCCTGCGTGGCGGCGGCCCGGCGCGAGACCGAGATCGAGCGGATGGGCACCGAGCGGGATCGGAGGGGGGTGTTCATCGGCGCATTCGCGATCCACCCGATGACGGGCGAGCGGATCCCGATCTGGATCGCCGACTACGTGCTGCCCACCTACGGGACCGGGGCGGTGATGGGGGTCCCCGCGCATGACGACCGCGACTACGCCTTCGCGAAGCGCTACGACCTGCCGATCCGCTACGTGGTCGCCCCCCGCGACGGTCGGGTGCGGGAGGGCGGGGCCTTCCTGCCGCACACCGATGACGAGGTGCTGGTCGACTCCGGCGACTTCACGGGCATGGCCGCGTCCGATGCGATCGCGGCCATCACCGAGGAGCTGGCCGAGCGCGGCCAGGGGCAGGCGGCGGTCACCTACCGCATCCGCGACTGGCTGATCAGCCGGCAGCGCTACTGGGGCGCACCGATCCCGATCGTGTACTGCGACGAGCACGGTCCGCAGCCGGTGCCGGAGGACCAGCTGCCGGTGCTGCTGCCGCGCGACGTGGACTTCGCGCCCACCGGGGTCAGCCCGCTGCAGTCCCACGCCGAGTTCCTGAACGCCTCGTGCCCGGTCTGCGCAGGACCGGCGCGGCGCGAGACGGACACGATGGACACCTTCGTCGACTCGGCGTGGTATTTCCTGCGCTACTGCTCGCCCCACGACGAGACGCAGGCCTGGGACCCGGTGGCGGTGATGCGCTGGATGCCGGTCGACCTGTACACCGGCGGTGCCGAGCACGCCGTGCTGCACCTGATGTACTCGCGCTTCTTCGTCAAGGCGCTGCGCGACATGCACCACCTCGATTTCGACGAGCCGTTCACCGCGCTGCGCAACCAGGGCCAGATCCTGGGCGCCGACCATCACCGCATGAGCAAGTCGCGCGGCAACGTGGTCAACCCAGACGACCTGACCTCGCGCTTCGGCTCGGACACGGTGCGCTGCTTCCTGATGTTCATCGGGCCGTGGGACCAGGGCGGGCCGTGGAACCCGTCGAGCATCGAGGGGGTGCATCGCTTCCTAGGCCGCGTCTGGGCGGTGGCCCAGGCCTCTGGCTCGCGGCCGGGCAACGGCGAGACGCGGGGCCTGCGGCAGGCCACCCATCGGGCCATCAAGGAGGTCGGCGAGGACTACGCCGAGTTCCACTTCAACACGGCGCTCTCCAGGCTGATGGAGCTGACCAATGCCCTTGGCAGTGCGCGTGACGACGGCCTGGCCGGGACCGATGCCTACGCCGAGGCGGTCGACGCGCTGCTCCTGCTGCTGGCGCCGATGGCGCCGCACATCAGCGAGGAGCTCTGGGCACGGCGCGGCAAGCCGTACAGCATCCACCAGCAAGCGTGGCCCACCTTCGACCCGGCGCTGGTCGTCTCTGAGAGGATCGAGCTGCCGGTGCAGGTGGATGGCAAGCTGCGCGGCCGGCTGTCGGTGTCGCCCGATACCGCTCCAGAGGAGATCGAGCGGCTGGCGCTGGCCAGCGAGCGGGTGCAGGCCTACCTGAAGGGACGCGCGCCGCGCAAGGTGGTGCAGATCCCGGGTCGGCTGGTGAACATCGTCACCCCCGGGGATTAGCCGGCGGGGCGTTTGATGAGCCGGCGGTAAGGCGCGGATAAGACCGCCGCCGCTAGGCTGCGCGTCCTGCTTCCGGAGCCCGGGGTCGAGTGCCCGGACGCCGGGCTTCGGACAGGTCCACCGCTCGCCTCCACGCGACGGGAGGAGGGCCCATGACGATTGGTGACCGGATCGCCATCGCCGCGCTGGCCACTGCCCTGGCGGCGGTGGGGCTCGGCGCGTGGCTGTTGCTGGGGGCCGGTGCGGCGCCGTCAACGCCAGACGAAGTGCTGGATCCCTTCGGCGAGCCCTCGGCCTCGGCGGTCGCGGTTTCGTCGGAGCGGCTGGTGGTGGACGTGGAGGGTGCAGTCCTGCGTCCGGGGATCATCGAGCTGCCGACAGGATCGCGCGTGGCGGACGCAATCGAGGCGGCCGGTGGCTACGGCCCCCACGTCGACCTGGTTGCGGCAGCGGCCCAGGTCAACCTGGCCGCCACCCTGCGCGACGGGCAGCAGATCGTCGTCCCGCTGATCGGCGCCACTGCGGGCGGTGGCGGATCCGGGAGCGGCGCTGGCAGCGTCCTGGTCGATCTGAACTCGGCGAGCCCTGAGGAGCTCGATGCGTTGCCCGGGATCGGTCCGGTCACCGTCCAGAAGATTGTCGCCGCGCGCGCCGAGCAACCGTTCAGTTCGCTCGAGGAGATGGTGACCCGCAAGGTTCTGACCAACGCCCAGGTGGACAAGATCCGCGATCTCATTATCGTCGGCTGAGGTGCCTGGGGCATCCATGGCAGCGCGCCTGGCACTACCCGGCGCGCTCGTCGGCCTCGCGGCGGGGATCCTCTGCGCCGATGCGAACGCCGGATCTGCGGCGTTCGCCGTCGGCGCGGTTGCTGGCGCGGTGGGCGCCCTCCTTCTCGTCGTCCGCCGGCCGCGGAGCGGCATTGCATGCGCTGCCGTCGGCATTGGCCTGCTGCTCGGCGCCTGGCGCGGCACGGCGCTCGCGCTCCCATCAGGACCAGGAAGCGTCGCCGGCCTGATCGACCGAGGACAGATAGAGCTCGCCGGCACCGTGATCGATGACCCGAGGCCGCGCGGGTCGACACAGCAGGTCGTGCTGGAGGAGGTGATCGCACGGCTGCAGGGGCATGCGCACCCCATAGGCGGACGGTTGCTCGCGACCCTGCCCCGCAGCCTGCCACTCGCAGTCGGACGACGCGTCGTGCTGACGGCAGCGGTCGAGGCGCCGGCCGCGTTCGATGGCTTCGACTACCCCGCGTACCTGGCCCGCCAGGGAATCGGCGGGCTGCTGCGCGCCCGTGAGGCGCGCGTCCTCGACGGCCCGGCGCGGGCGGGGCCGGCCGGGATCGCCGCGGCGGCGCGGGGTTGGCTGCTGCACGGCCTCAACGAGATGGTGCCCGAGCCGGAAGCCGCGCTCGGCGCCGGCATCCTGCTCGGGGTGAGAAGCAGCATCGCGCCCGAGGTCGCGGATGCTTTTGCTGTCGCTGGTTTGACCCACGTCGTCGCCATTTCCGGCTGGAACATCGCCATCGTGGCCGCGATTGTCGGGGCGCTCCTTCGACCCCTCGAGGAGCGTCGCGGCGGTCGCTGGCTGGCGCCGTCGGGCGCCGGCGCAACGATCGTCGCCTACGTCGTGTTGACCGGCGCCTCGCCATCGGTCGTGCGCGCCGCTCTGATGGCCGGAGCCATGATGGTCTCCCGGTTCGGAGGGTCGCGGGCGCACGCCGCCTCTACCTTGGGACTTGCGGCCCTGCTAATGCTCATTGCTGCGCCATCGGTCCTGTGGGATGTCGGCTTCCAGCTGTCAGCCCTGGCGACGGGCGGATTGATCCTCTTTGGGAGCTCGATCGAGCGGCGCTTGGCTGGCTGGCCGGCGTGGCTCCGGGAGCCGGTCGCCCTGACCTTGGCGGCGCAGCTCACCACGCTGCCGGTGGTGGTCGGCAGCTTCGGGCGGCTCTCTCTGGTCGCGCCCGCCGCCAACGTCGTGGTGGTTCCACTCGTGCCGCTGGTCATGCTGCTGTGCGCCATCGCCGCGCCGCTGGGGGCGATCGCCTCGGCCCTTCAGGTCACCCCGCTCACCGAGATGCTGCGCTGGGCGGTCGGTGGGAGCGCGTGGCTCCTGTTGCGCGCCATGATCGTCGCCGGGCAGGCCGCCGCGGCCATCCCGTTCGCGTCAGTGTCGGTGGCCGCGCCTGGCTGGCTGGCGCTGGGCTGGTATCCGGCCCTGGCAATCGCCTCGCGGCGTTACGGTAGGCCGGCCGAGCCGGAACCCGCCGAAGGCGAGCTGTTGCCACTGCAGTCATCGCGCAGACGTTCGGCCCTTCTCCAGCGAGCCATTGCGTTCACACGCGCATCTGTCCAACAGCTGGCTCGTCCGATGGTTGGGCTCGCGGCCGCTGGCGCCCTTCTCGGCGCGCTGACACTGACAAGCCT
Source organism: Chloroflexota bacterium (assembly GCA_040902225.1). NCBI lineage: Bacteria > Bacillati > Chloroflexota > Chloroflexota bacterium. The sequence goes on along the minus strand of JBBDXT010000004.1, from coordinate 153,390 downwards.
GCCGGACGGCCGCCTGCACCTGGTCGCCTTGGATGTCGGGCAGGGGGACGCCATCCTGGTGACCGCGCCCTCGGGCGCCACGATGCTGCTGGATGGCGGACCAGATCCGGATCTTCTCCTTCGGCGCCTGGGCGAGCGTCTGCCGTGGTGGCAGCGTCGCATCGACGTCATGATCCTGACCCACCCACACGAGGACCACGTCGCCGGGCTGGTGGCAGCCATGGAGCGCTACCAGGTTGGGCTGATCCTGGATGCGGGCCGCGCCTACCAGAACCCGACCTATCCCCGATTCATCATCCAGGCGCGCGACGAGCCTGGGGCGCGCCTTGCGCCGGCGCGAGCGGGTGCAAGGCTGACGCTCGATCGGACGACGACGGTCACCATCCTCTACCCCAGCGTGAATGACGTCGCCGGTCCTTTGCCCGAGGGCGACATCAACAACGCGTCGGTGGTTGGCCTGCTGCGCAGCGGCGGCTTCACGGCGCTCCTGACCGGTGACGCGGAGATGCCGGTCGAGGCGTTACTTGCCGAACGCGGACTTCTGCCCCGGATCGACGTGCTGAAGGTCGGCCACCACGGCTCCCATTCGAGCAGCGGCCCAGCCCTGCTGGACGTAACCCGTCCCGGTGCCGCCCTCATCTCGGCTGGCCTCGGCAACGACTACGGGCACCCGCACCAGGTGACCCTCGACAACCTCCGCCAGGTCCCCGGGCTCCGACTGCATCGAACCGATCTGGAGGGCAACCTCGAAGTGATCAGCGATGGCCTGCGCTACCGGGTGATCAGCCGCGCGGGCAGCGATCCCTGGCGCGCCGTAGTCGCCCGGCCGATCACGGCCAGCCGGCCGGCGCGTAGCATCCTTGCATGGCCGCCGTTCCCACTCTCGCCGAGGCCGAGCGGCTGCTTGCCTCCTTCGACCTTCCCGACGGGATCGTCACGCATTCGCGCGGCGTCAGTCGGGTCGCGGCCGAGGCGGCACGGCTCCTTGATGCGGCCGATGTCAAAGTTGATCCGCGCCTTGTCGCGGTCGCCGCCCTACTGCACGATGTTGACAAGCCCATGACCAGAGGCGACGGCGATCGTCACGGTGTGCTCGGGGCGCGGTGGATGGCCGAGCGCGGGTATCCGGAGCTGGCCGAGCCGATCGCGTCGCATCCCATCGCCAGCCTGCTCGATCCGTCACGCGAACCACGCGGCTGGGCCTCCGTGGCAGTGGCGGTGGCCGACCGGCACGTGGCGGAGGCCTTCGTCTCGATCGACGAGCGGATCGATGACCAGGCCCGCCGCTACCCCGACTACCGGGCCGATCTCGAGCTGGCCCGTGCCCCGGCGCACGCCATGCAGGCCGACCTCGCGGCCGCTGCCGGATTGACGGTGGACGAGCTCGAGGCGCGCCTGCGAGCTGCCTGGGCGGAGGGGCAGGCCGGATGACACTCCTCTTCGTCCATGGCGATGACGATTTCGGGATCGACCAGTCGCTGACCACCTTCGCGGCGCGGGTGGATGTTGCGGAGCGCACCGAGATCACGCCCGAGCGCAGCCCTGATGAGGCTGCCATCGACCGAGCCCGGCTCGAGTCCGCCACGGTGGGCATGTTCGGCGCTCACCTGGTGGTGCTGCACCAGCCGATCTTCGCGGCTGGCCGCTCGAACGCGGCAACCGACAAGCTGTTGGCCCTCGCGACCGAGCTGCCCGACGGCGCGGCGCTGGCGCTGGCCGAGCTCCGGCCGTCCCGCGATGCCGGGCGTCCGCCGGCATTGCTGCAGCGGATCGTCGAGGCCGTGGTGGCGCGCGGCGGAACCGTCGAGGAACGGGCCACGCCCCGGCGCAACCAGCTGCAGGGCTGGATCCGCGCCCACGCCGAAGGCCTCGGCGTGGCGATCGAGCCGCGGGCCGCCGCGGTGCTGGCGGAGCGCATCGGCGGCGCCATCTGGGAATCGGACATCGAGCGCGGGCAGCAGACCAGGGTGGCGGACGGCGAGCTGCGCAAGCTGGCGACCTATGCGGGCGCACGCGCCATCACCCCCGCGGACGCCGAGGCGCTGGTCAGCGACACGCGACCGGCGAGCGTGTTCGCGATCACCAATGCCATCGACCGGCGCGAGCCGGCGGCCGCGGCGGCGGCGATCGAGCGGGCCATCGGCGAAGGGCAGCCTGTGCTCAGGATCCTGGCGGCGCTGGAGGGCAGGATCGCCGACCTGATCGTCGCCCGCGACCTGGGCGCCAACGGCGCCACGCCGCAGGAGCTGACCAGGCGGGTCGGGCGCGGCAACGCGCGCATGGCCGAGCGGATCGCGGAGTCGGCGCGACGCTACTCGGGGGCCGAGCTGGAGGGGATGCTGCGCGGTCTGTTCGAGGCCGACCTGTCGATCAAGGCCAACGAGATGGAGGAGGAGCCGGCGCTGGTCGCCTGGCTGGGGGAATACCTGCTGGCAACGCGTCCGACGCGCGGCTGAGGGATTCGGCTAGGCGGCGCCCGCGCGCAGGACCCGGTCGCTCTGGATGGCGAAGGTGCACTGCGACTCGGAGAGGCCCAGGATCCCGATCAGCTGGCGGTCGACGTACAGCTGGCGGCAGGGCACGCACAGGGCCCCGGGGATGGCGAAGAAGAGTCGCTCCTCGGCGGCGGTGTCGCGGAACGAGGTGTCGAAGACGCTGGTCAGCAGGCCGCCGCCGCAGAAGCGGCAGGACTCGGCCGGCGTTTCCTCGCTCGTGTGCTCAATAGCGTGCTCGTCCATGGCCCGAGCATGGAAGCGGCCCCCGATCGGCTCAATAGGAGGTCCGGTGTGCCCGGACTGGTACCCCGGTAGTACCTGCGGAGCGCGGTTAGACCAGGCGGACGACCTGCGCCGCGTTGCTCCACAGCCGCTCGAGCCCGTAGAACTCGCGCTCATCGGGGGCGAAGAGGTGGACGATGACCGCGCCGTAGTCAAGCAGCACCCAGCGCGCGGCACCGCGGCCCTCGACGCCCAGTGGACGGATCCCGTCGTCGCGCAGCTCGTCGATGATCCCGTTGGCCAGCACCTGGAGCTGACGGTCGCTGCGGCCGGTGCAGATGACGAAGTAATCGGCCATGGTGGTCACCTCGGTCGTCCGCAGCAGCACGATGTCGACCGCCTTCCTGTCGGAGGCGAGGTCCACGATCCGATGCGCGAGGTCACCGGGATCGATGGCCGTCAGCCCGTCTGTGCGCTCCTCTATGGTCTCTTCCTTCGATACAGGCCACGGGCCGTGATCAGCTCCTCGACGGCCCGCGGGACAAGGTAGCGGATGGGGCGACCCGCCGCCACCCGAGCCCGGATGTCGGAGCTGCTGAGGTCGAGCGACGGGCCATCCAGCAGGTGGATGCGGGCTGCAGCCGAACCGAAGCGCGCGCGCAATTCCTCGCGTTCCGGCAGCGGCGTCCCGGGACGCGGACCGACCGCCCATTCCGCCAGCTCGAGCAGCCGATCCGGCTCACGCCAGGTCTCGATCTCCGCGAACGAGTCTGCGGCCATGATCAGGACCAGCCCCACCTCCTTGCCGAGGTGGGCACGGAGCTGCGCCAGCGAGTCGACCGTGTAGGAGGGGCCAGGGCGCTCCATCTCGACCAGCGACAGGTCGAGCCCCGGATCGCCGCTGATCGCCAGCCGGGTCATCATCACCCGGTCGGCTGCGTTGCTGATGGCCGTGCGGCCCTTGTGCGGCGGACGCGCGGCCGGCATCAGCAGGACATGGCCGAGGCCCAGGCTGTCGGCGGCCAGGGTGGCCAGCCAGAGGTGGCCGATGTGCGGCGGGTCGAATGTGCCACCCAGGATCCCGACCTTCCTGGCTCGGGGCTTTTGCCTGGCTCGGGCCACCGGTTCGGGTGCCGCCTCGTGCAGCTCGGAGGCGCGTCCTGTCGTTCCCTCGGCCCGAACCGCCGCGCCCCTCAATCCTCGTCTCCCCACTCCAGCTCGACCGAGCCGATGCGCACCATCGTCCCGCTGCGCGCCCCCAGCCGTCGCAGCTCGGCGTCGATCCCCATCCGTTCCAGGGTGCGCTGGAATCGATCGCGCGATTCGTAGTTCTCGAAGTTTGTGCGGGCGGCGGTCGTCTCGATGCGCCGACCCCGCACGCGGAGGCCGTCTGCCTCGGCGATCACCTGCCACCCGGCGTCGAGTGGGTCGAACCGATGCAGGCGCACCGCCCCGGGCAGGGGCTCCGAGGCGGAACGGCCCTCTGAGTCATCGAGCGCCTCGGCCAGCGCCGTCCGCAGCTCGCGCAGCCCGGTGCCGGCGTGAGCGGAGACGGCGATCGGCTTGGCGCCGGTCGCGCCCAGCGTGCGGCGGATGCCGGTCCAGGCGGCGTGCACCTCGGGGAGGTCCTGCTTGGTGACGACCATCGGCATCGGTCGCAGCATGAGCGATGGATCGTGCTCGCGAAGCTCGGCCTCGACAGCCTGCCATTCGCCGACCGGATCCGCTGCGGCGCCGTCGACGACGGCCACCAGGACACGCGTCCGCTCGGCGTGCCGCAGGAAATCATGTCCCAGCCCACGACCCTCGGAGGCACCCTCGATCAGGCCCGGCAGGTCGGCGATCACGACGTGACGTTCCTCGTCCAGCTCGATCACCCCCAGGTTGGGCCGGATCGTGGTGAACGGATAGGCGCCGACCTCCGGCGTGGCGGCGGTCAGCACCGCGAGGAGCGAGGACTTCCCGGCGTTGGGAGCTCCAATGAGTCCGATGTCGGCGATCAGCTTCAGCTCGAGCTCGACCCAGCGCGATTCGCCCGGCTCGCCCTTCTGGGCGTGCGTCGGCGCCTGGTGGGTGGAGCTGACGAAATGAACGTTGCCACGTCCGCCGCGTCCGCCCCGCGCGACCACCAGCCGCTCCCCGGGCGCCAGCAACTCTCCAAGGAGAGCTCCGTCAGGGTCGGGTTCGTCGCCGGCCGCCGCCAGTCGCACCACGGTCCCGGGTGGAACGGGCACGAGCACGTCGCGAGCGTTCTTGCCGTGCGCCTTGCGACCCGCACCGCGACCGCCCGCCTTGGCGCGATGGTGCCGATGATGGCGAAGGTCCCCAAGGGTGGTCATGCCGGGATCGACGACCAGCACCACCGCGCCGCCCGAGCCACCGTCCCCTCCATCGGGTCCGCCGCGGGGGACATGTGCCTCGTGCCGAAATGATGCCGATCCGTCGCCACCAGCGCCGCCGGCCACGAAGATCCGAACCTGGTCAGCGAACATCGGTGACCGATGATAGCAACGGGGTTGCAGCGGCCCTGGCCGGGCGACTTCGAGCGCGGGAACCGCGAACGGGGCTAGAGGTAACGCAGGGGATTGACGATGGCCCCGCCGACGATCGTCTCGAAGTGGACGTGTGGCCCCGTGCAGACCCCCGTGCAGCCCACCGCGGCGATCCCCTGGCCGGCGGTGACTGCTGTGCCCTTGGCGACCCACAGGCTGCCGAGGTGGTTGTAGAGGGTCACGATCCCGTTGCCGTGATCGATCGCGATCACCAGCCCGCCGCCATTGTTCTTCCAGCCGGACCACGTCACCGTTCCGGCGGCTGCCGCGATCACCGTGCTGCCGGTCGGCCCCGCGATGTCGAGCGCCTTGTGGTACGAGCTGTAGTACTGGGTGATCACCCCGCCTGGGACGGGCCACAGGAGCTCTCCCGTGCCGACGACCGGTGCCGCCTTGACGTAGACCGGCTTCGGGGCGGGCGGAGGTGGCGGCGGTGGCGGGGCGACCGGCGTGGGTAGGGGTGTGATGACGGGCAGTTCGGCCCGGGCCCCACGCTCCGGTAGCAGTTCCGGGCTCTCCGGCTGCGGGACGAGGTCGTAGCGGACGATCTCTTGCGCGAGGGACGCCGCGTCGGCCCCCTGGGCCACGGCGATGAGTCCGAATGGGAAGCCGCGCTGACTGCTGGCGGTGGTTGAGCCTTCAGCCGTGACGCGCACGCCAACGACGACGGTCACCGCCAGGAGGGCGAGCACGGCGAGATGTGAGACTGCTCGTGCAGTTGGTCGCTCGTCGGTCGCGCGGCGCGAGGACCGTCGCTTATCGGGCAATACAGAGGCTCCCGCGGTTGCATCCTTGGTTCTGTGGCTGCCCGACCCCGCTCTTCCCACCGGCACGGGCGACGACGCCGGCCAGGAGTCGTGCGCAGCGATGGTAGCAGCGCCGTTAAGAGGAGGTCAACCTTGGGGGCTGTCCATTGGGGCACGCGCCAGTAGTCATATCGGGGTCCTATGGACCGCTGGTCGACAGCTGCAGGGGGGCCGATCCGAGGTCGCTGAACGACGCCTGGTCGTTGCCGAGCGTGACCCACAGCATCCCTCGTTCCGAGACCGGGATTTCCAGCTTGAGCACCAGCACGACCGATTCGCCGGGCTCGAGCGGCGGGACATCCAGCTCGCTGTCGTCAAGCGCAGGGGGAGCCCGACGCAGATAGGGCTCCGCGCTCGACTCCCAGCCGACGAGCACTCTGAGATCATCCGGCCAGGGATCGGTGCCGGTGTTCGTCAGGCGCACCGGTAGCCCCAGGGCGAGCTCGGCGCGGCGGAGTCCCGCGGCCCAGTAGGGCGGCCCGCTGCCACCGACCGTGGCTGGGACGAGCCCTGCCTCGCCGAGCGGGATGAGCGCGTCGAAGCGCGCCGCCAGCGGCCGATCTGCGAAGTAGGCCTCCAAGCTGGCGGCTATCCCCTGCGCCGCCGCCGCCTGTCCTGCGGGGGTAAGCAGCAGGTCGTGCTCGGCAGGCAGTGTGATCGAGCCGACCTCGCTCAGGACCGCGGGCATCAGCGCCCCGCGGGTCGGCTGCTTCACGGGGTCTGGGCGGTCCGGGGTCGTCTCGAAGAGTGGCGGGGCCACGATGTAGAAGTTGACCGCCGAGATGCCGCGATCCTGGCGCTCATACGAGGCGAGCGGGTCCAGCGAATTCACAACGTCGTCCTGCATCGCCTGCGCCAGGCGCTGGGTGGCGGTCTGCCCCCAGGGCGTCTCATCGGTGTAGTAGGTCTGGGTGGCGGCGATCTCGAAGACCACCCCGTTCTGGGTGATCGAGTTGATGTGGATGCTGACCAGCAGGTCGGCGCGAGCGAGGTTGACCAGGTCCAGGCGGGCCTGCAGCTCGTCGCGCATGCGGGTCTTGCCCTCCGGATCGAAGCCCGTCTCACCGTCGCCATTCACGTCGCGGAACGGCGGCCCCTGGCAGCCCAGGTCCGGATAGTCGTCGCCGGCGAGCGCCACATCGGTCTCACGCGTCATCACCACCGTGACCCCCTGGTCCTGGAGCGTGCGTCTGAGCTCCATGCCGATGGCGAGCGTCATCACCTTCTCGCTGAGCGCCGCGCCTCGCTGCAGCGGGTCGGGGACGCCCCAGTCGAGGCAGCCGCCATGGCCGGGGTCGATCGCCACAACGATAGCGCCTGGATTCGGCTCGTAGACGCTGCTCGACGAGCCGGGCGCCGGGACGACTTCGCCCGTCTTGGCGCTCGCAGCGCTGGATGCGGACGGTTGGACCGATTCCGTCTCGCTCTGGCTCGGAGCGCTCGGCCCGCAGGCTGAAAGCAGCAGGGCGCCCCCCAGCAGCGCGGCGATCTGACGACGCGCGAGGTGCAGCATGGGACGGGGCCGGGTCAGCGCTCGGAGGCTTCGACGCTCTTGCTGAGCGAGACGAGGAACTCGGCATTGTTCGTCGTCTTGCCGAGCCGCTGCATCAGGAGCTCGATCCCCTCGTTCGGGCCAACCGCCGAGAGCATGCGACGCATCGTCCAGATCATGCGCAGCGTGTTCTCGTCGAGCAGCAGCTCCTCGCGACGGGTGCCCGAGCGAAGCACGTCGATGGCGGGGAAGATCCGCTTCTCCGACAGCTTGCGGTCGAGCGCCAGCTCCATGTTGCCGGTCCCCTTGAACTCCTCGTAGATGACGTCGTCCATGCGCGAGCCGGTGTCGACCAGGCAGGTGGCGATGATCGTCAGGCTGCCGCCGCCCTCGATGTTGCGGGCGGCGCCGAAGAAGCGCTTGGGCGGGTAGAGGGCGATCGGGTCAACGCCGCCCGAGAGGGTCTTGCCCGATGCCGGCAGGGCCAGGTTGTAGGCCCGCGCCAGGCGCGTGATGGAGTCGAGGAGGACAACGACGTCGCGGCCAGTCTCGACCTGGCGCTTGGCGATCTCCAGGCACATCTCGGCGACCCGGGTGTGGTTCTCGGTCGGCTCGTCGAAGGTCGACGCGAAGATCTCGCCCTTCACGCTCCGACTCATGTCGGTGACCTCTTCCGGCCGCTCGCCGATGAGGGCGACCATCAGGACAGCCTCGGGATAGTTGTCGGTGATCCCCGCCGCGATGTGCTTGAGGACGGTCGTCTTGCCCGCCTTGGCCGGCGACAGGATCAGGCCACGCTGCCCCTTGCCGATCGGGCTGATCAGGTTGATGAGGCGCTGGGTCAGGTTCTTCTGATCGGTCTCGATATCGAACATCTCGTCGGGGAAGACCGGCACCAGCGTGTCGAAGTACGGGCGTCGGCGGGCAGTGTCGGGATCCACGCCGTTGACGGTGTCGACCCGCAGCAGGCCCCAGTACTTCTCCTGGTCCTTCGGTGGCCGGGTCTGGCCTTCGACCTTGTCCCCGGTCCGCAGTCCGAAGCGGCGGACCTGCGACGAGCTGACGTAGATATCGTCGTTTGAGGGCATGACGCCGTGGCGGCGCAGGAAGGCGAAGCCCTCGTCCACGATCTCCAGGACCCCGGTTGCGATCCCCGGCTGGCCGTTCTGGTCGAGGCGTGGCTGCGCCGGGGTGAGCGGCACCACGTCGAGCAGCTTCAGCACGAGGTCCGAGTGGTCAAGCTCGTCGGCTCCTTCGACGCCGAGCTCGCTGCCCAGCTCGCGAAGCTCCTCCAGGCTGCGGGCCTGCAGCTCGGCGAGATTCCAGCCCTCATCGGTCTCATCGCCTTCCCGTGGAAACGGGCCTGCGAAGATCGACGAGTAGCCGCCGGTCGCGTAGTTGTTGCGCCGACCCTGGTAGACGGGACGCGGCGCCTGCCGGCGCGGGCCTCCACCATCGGGTCTGCGTCGTGGCCGGCCGCGGCGCTGGGAGCGGGTTTCGTCGTTCATGGAGTGCCTGTAACCTCGATCAGAATGGGATCTGGGTAGCGAGCGCCGCTGACGGCCGAGTTTCTGCGGGACCACGCGTGAGCGTGTCGCTCTCGTCCGGGGGACGCGCGGGCGGATGACCGGTCAGACCTTGCGGGTCCCTGCGCGAGTGGTGATGTTGGGCCCGCCGTAGCCGCTCATCTCGCCGACGAGCTTGGCCCGAATCTGACGCACGACCGGTCGCCAGTCCAGCGAATCATACCCGAGATGCGCAACCACCTGTTCGGCGGTCCATTGCTGCCCCCGATTCCAGGCTCGCTTGAGCGTCTCGCCGGCGTCCGTCGAGCGCCACCAGGCCTCTCCGTGGCGCTCGATGAGGTGGTCGGTCAGCGCGGCGTCCAGCATGAAGCAGCGCAGGTAGGAGGCGGCATACATCCCATCGTCGATCACCAGGTACCGCTCCTCCGGCTCCCGCACGCCGGTCAGCAGGCCGGCCAGCCCGGCGTAGGTTGCCCGATGCACGGCCGCATCGCCACCTCGATGCATGCGGAGCTCGTGGAGGTGACGGGCCGCCAGCGAGCGCAGCAGGATGAGGTGGTAGAGCGAGTAGAAGTCGGCGAATGAGGCCGCGTGCTCGGCCGGCATGCCGAGCTGTGCCATCAACCAGTCAGGCTCGGCGAGCAGCCGTTCGAAGGTCATGGCGTAGCCCTCGGTGACGCTCGCATCGCCCAGCTCGCGCAGCGCCAGCGGCAGCTTGGGGTCGACGTGCAGGAAGTGCTCGAGATGCCCGGCTTCGTGCAGCACCGAGCCGTAGTCGTCCCACCCGCCGCGCGGCTGGATCACCAGGCGAACGTCGCGCGGGGCGTTGACGACCGCCACGAACGCGCGCGGCGACTTGTTCGGACGCGCCTCCACGTCCAGCGTCGCGCCGGGTTGGTCACGCAGCTCGATCCCCAGGCCGCGGAGGGTCGACTCCAGGACCGCCAGCATTCGACGGCCATCAAACCAGTGGTCCCAGCCGCTTCCGCGCATCAGGTACCACCGGTCGGCGAGGCTCGCGTCGCCCTGCTCGATCTCAATGCGTGCCAGGTAGCGTCGCAGCGCGGCAAAGTAGGGCGTCTCCGATTCGTCCAGGAAGCCGCGCACCCCGGCTGCCAGCTCATCGGGGTCGAAGCCACGGGTCGTCTTGATCAGCTCGACGTAGTCCCCGTAGCCGAGTCCACGCGCCAGCTCCCCGATCCGATCGAATCGCTCCTGGCGCATCGGGTTCAACGCCTCCTCCGCCTCCAGATAGGAGGAATACAGCGCGTTCCGCTCGGCGCGGCCGCTGATCTCGCTGATCCTGTTGCGGAGGGCTCGGTACGGAATCGCCTCGCCGCGCCATACCACGACAGCGGTCGCCTCGGCCGTGCCGATGGCGTCGGTCAGCTCGGCGGTCGCCCGCTCGATGAACCCATCGGTGGCAGCCGCCAGCAGGGCACGGTTGTGGCCGGTATCTGGGCCGCCGGCCTTGAGCAGACGGCGCAGCCCATCCACGACGGCGCGGCTGAAGAGCGAGGTGTGGCGCTCGTAGATCGGTCGCAGGGCCAGCTCGTCGTGGAGGCCGGCACCGTGCTGGTAGAGCTCCTCCTCGCGCTCGGCGAGGAAAACCCCGAGGTCGCGCTCGTAGGCAGACCGGTCGAAGGCCGCCCTTCGGGCGGCGACGGCGCGCGGGCTCATCGGCTCAGGTTTTGCCTTCGGCGACCGGGATCACCGCAGCCTCTGCCGCATCCGTGGTCGCTCCCAGGCCGAGTCGGGCGGCGGCGGCTCCGACGAAGTCGCGGAAGAGCGGATGTGGCCGGCTCGGCCGGCTCTTCAGCTCCGGATGCGCCTGGGTTGCCACGAACCAGGGGTGATCGCGCAGCTCGATGTACTCCACCAGGCGATCATCGGGCGAGACGCCGCTGAACCACATCCCTGCCTCCGAGAGCCGCTCGCGGTAGGCGTTGTTGACCTCGAACCGATGCCGGTGGCGCTCATACGCGATCTCGGTGCCATATGCCTCGCGCACCTTGGACGACTCCTCGAGGCGGGCGGGGTAGAGGCCGAGCCGCATCGTCCCGCCCTTGTCGGTCACATCGGTCTGGTCGGGCATGAGGTCGATCACGGGGTGCTCGGTGAAGACGTTGAACTCGGAGCTGTTGGCGTCATCGGTGCCGAGCGCCATCCTCGCGAACTCGATCACGGCGCATTGCAGCCCGAGGCACAGGCCGAGGAACGGCACCCGCTGCTCCCGCGCCCAGCGGATGGCCCGGATCTTGCCCTCCACCCCGCGATATCCGAAGCCACCGGGGACGAGCACGCCGGCGACGCCCTTCAGCTCGTCATCGACCTGCTCCTGCTCGATTCGCTCCAGGTGCTCGCTTCGGATCCAGCGCACCTTGACGTCGACGCGGTGGTGGAGAGCGGCATGCTTGAGCGCCTCGGAGACGCTGATATAGGCATCGGGCAGCTCCGTGTACTTGCCGACGATGGCGACCTCGACCTCGGGCCGCGGAGCGCGGATGCGGGCCACCAGATCCTGCCAGTCGCGCAGGTCCGGTTCACTGCCGGGGATCTCCAGCTCGTGGGTGATCAGCTTGCCGAGCCCTGCTCGTTCGAGCTGGATCGGGACCTCGTAAATGCTGTTTGCCGTCTTGAGCGGAATCACCGCGTTGACGTCGACATCGGTGAAGAGCGAGACCTTGTCGAGGATCTCGTCCTCGATCGGCTCATCGCTGCGCAGGATGATGACGTCGGGCTGGATCCCGATCCCTCGCAGCTCCTTGACCGAGTGCTGGGTCGGCTTGGTCTTCAGCTCGCCGGTTGCGCCGATCTGCGGAAGCCAGGTGACGTGCACGTACAGCACGTTCCGGCGGTCGACGTCCTTGCGCATCTGGCGGATCGCCTCCAGGAAGGGGAGGCTCTCGATGTCGCCGACCGTGCCGCCGACCTCGACCACCACGACCCCGTGCGAGGCCAGCCCGCTGGTCGCGACCGAGCCGGTGCCTTCGCGGGCAACGCGCGCGATCCGCTCCTTGATCTCGTTGGTGATGTGCGGGATGACCTGCACGGTGCCGCCCAGGTAGTCGCCGCGGCGCTCCTTGGCGATCACGCTCTGGTAGATGCGCCCGGTGGTGACGTTGCTCGCCTGCGACAGGTTCTCGTCGATGAAGCGCTCGTAGTGCCCGAGGTCGAGGTCCGTCTCCGCGCCGTCGTCGGTGACGAAGACCTCGCCATGCTGGTACGGCGACATCGTGCCGGGGTCGATGTTGATGTACGGGTCGAGCTTCAGGATCGAGACCGGGATGCCGCGTGCCTTGAGGATCCGTCCGATCGAGGCGGCGGTGATGCCCTTGCCCAGCGAGCTGGTCACGCCGCCGGTCACAAAGACATACTTCGGCATCGCTCGGGCTCCTCTGCCTCGTGGCTCAAGCGTGCCTTCGAAAAGGGACACGCGAGCACCGGACGCCAACGCCGTACTCGGGAGGTCAGTTTAGCGCACCGGGCAACCGGGTGTCCGACGGACGCGCGATGATTGGACCGATGCCTGCCGCAATTCGCCTGATCCATCCTGCACCGGCGCTGGCGGTGGTCGTCCTGACTGCGGCGCTTGGCGCGATCCTGGCGACGCAGGCGGGCGCGCCGATCGGCGATCGATGGCTCTTCACTGTGCTCGCGGTGGCGGGCTCCCAGGTCTTCACCGGCGCGACCAACGACATCGCCGACCGCTTCCGGGACGCCGCTGTGCGACCGGAGAAGCCGCTCCCCGCCGGTGAGCTGAGCCTGAATGCGGCGGCCTGGGTCGCTTCGATCGGGTTGGCCGTGCAGCTGGCCGCGTCGTGGCGCACGGGCACCCTGCCGCTGGTGCTGGGAGCAGCGGCATCAGGTTCGGCGCTTGCCTACAACCTGTTCCTGTCGCGGACGCCGCTCTCCCCGCTCCCGTACCTCGTCAGCTTCGGCCTGCTTCCGGCGTGGATTGCAGCGGGGGTGGGAGTCCCGATCGAGCGGGTGCTGCCGGCGATCCCGCTGGTGGCACCCTTTGCGATGGCAGCGCACCTGGCCAACACGCTGCGAGACTTCGAGGCGGATGCCGCCGGTTCGTCGCGCAGCCTGGCGCAGGTGCTCGGCCGGCGGGCAAGTCGCCTGCTTGCAGCGGGATTGGCGCTGGCCGTCGGACTCGGGGTCGGCGGTGCGCTGTTGATCGGCGGAAGAGCTTCGCCGGCGAGCGTCGCGCTGGGCTTGATCGGCCTGGTTGGCATCGCCGCCGGAACGAGGAGCGAGCGCTGGCTCTGGTACGGAATCCTGCTGGCCGCCGTCTCCTGGACGGCGGCGTGGGCGCTGAGTACCGGCTAGACGGCGTCCTCGATCTCGAGGTCGTCCTCGTCGCCTTCCTCGGTCAGCTTGAGCCAGACGAAGAGGCCAGCCAGGACGGTGAGCGGGATGATGATCATCGCGGCCAGGACGGCGCCGATGGTGACGAACAGGATCTTGAAGATTTTCATGCCACGGTCTCCCCAGGTGGCCCGGATTCCCGGGCGGGCTTTTCTCGTTGCGCTGGTGCAGACTCGATCATAGACATGATGTCGTCCTTCGTGAATTCGACCAGCTGATGGCCGGCCGGGGCGGCACCCGCCCCGAGGACGAGAAGCCTCAGGACGAACGATCCTCCCTGCTCGAAGAAGAAGACGTCGCGCGGATGGTTCAGGTCCAGGTAGGCGCCGATCACCCGCATCGCGTGCTCGTAGTAATTCGCGATCTCGGTATGAGGCGTCCCGGGTGGCGCATCCGAGCGCTTGACCGCGGCGACCTCCATCAGCTCGGCGACCTCGTCGTCCGGGAGCTCGCGCGTGATCTTGGTGAGAGACCCCTCGGATTCGGTCCGCGCGCCGGCCGCTGGCAATGCCATCCCCTGCAGGATGAATCCGGCGTCCAGCTCGAGCAGCAGCAGCTCCTTGATCCGCTCGCGGTCAACGAAAGCGCCGATACTGCGGAGCACCTCTTCCCAGTCCTGCCGCGGGCTACCCTCGTAGATCCGCATGCGAACTCCCTCTGCTGTGTCGCGGCCCGTTGCGGGCTGACTGGCAGGATACCAGCCGATGTACGCGGTTCCTCAGGCCAGGCTGCCGCGAAGCATCTCCGCGTACGCCACGGCCACGCGCGCGGCCATCCTGGCGTTGTTCACGATGAGTCCGATATTGGTGCGAAGCGCGCGCCCGTCAGAAAGCTCGGCGACGCGGCGGAGGAGGAACGGGGTCACGGCGCCGCCCCGAATCCCCCGCTGTGCAGCCTCCGCGTTGGCCGCTTCGATCCAGGAGGCGACCTCGTTCGACGGAATGGCGAGGTCGGCGGGGGCAGGCTGGACGAAGAGGATCCCGCCCGACCCGTCGATCGCCCGATGGAGAGCGAGCACGGCAGCCGCCTCGCCCGCCGATTCCACCCGATGCGGCAGGCGCAACCCGGAACTGACGCTGTAGAACGCCGGAAGGTCGTCGACGCCGAGGCCGATGACGGGCACTCGACGGCTCTCCAGCAGCTCCAGCGTCGCGGACAGGTCGAGGATGGATTTCGCGCCGCTGCATACGACGGCGACCGGGGTCGTCGCCAGCTCGTCGATATCGCTGCTGACGTCGAACGAGGTTGCGGCGCCACGATGGACGCCGCCGATGCCACCGGTGGCCAGCACGCGAATGCCGACCATGGCGGCGATCCGGATGGCGGCGCTGACGGTGGTCGATGCCAGGCGTGCGGAAGCGAGGAGCGGGGCGAGGTCGCGAGAGCCGGCCTTCCCGGCGTCCTGTGCGGAATCGGCGAGTCGCTCGAGCAGGGCCGGCGTGGCGCCGACAACGAGTTGTCCAGCGTCGATTGCGGTCGTGGCCGGCACCGCTCCCTCGTCGCGCACTGCGCGCTCGGTTGCAAGTGCGGTCTCCAGGTTCTGCGGGGAGGGCAGTCCCTGGGCGATCAGGCTCGACTCGAGCGCCACCACGGCCCGGCCGGCGGAGATCGCCGCGGCGACCTCGTCGGAGATCGAGAGGGGTGTCGATTCGCTCATCGGCCGGTCGGCTCCGACGCCGTCCTCGTCTGGGCACCGAGCACCCGGGAAACCAGGCCGCCGTCGCGAGATGCTCGCTCCATCGCCGCGCGGAGCATCGGCACGCCCGGTGGCCAATCGGATCCCCGCAGCCCGACGATCAGCGCCGCCACGTAGGCATCGCCCGCCCCGGTCGAGTCCAGCATCGGGGTCGTCGCCTCGATCGGCGGCACCGACAGGGCGAAGCCCGGACCCGCCGCCGCTGAGCCTGCCGCAGCGCCGGTGACGACGGCGATCAGCCCGGGAAACGCGATCGCCAGCGCGTCAGCAGCGGCGGCCACCGACGGCAGCGGCCGGTCCAGCAGCGCGGCCGCCTCGTCCCGGCCAAAGACGAGCAGCGCGACGCCTGCCGTCGCGACCCGGCTCCTGACCCGTGCGGAGCGGGCCGGGTCATCCGGCAGCGATCCCCCGCCGGCGCTCACCCTGGTCGACGGCGGCAGCGAGCCGAGAACTTCGGCCACGGCATCGCCGCTGACATCGTCCGCCAGCGGGTATCCGGAGCAATGGACCCAATCAGCGCCGCGGCAGGCCGCGGGGAGTGCGCTGGGGTCGAGCGTGACCCGGTCGGAGAGCATGGACCGCTCGCCATCGGCATCGAGCAGCGAGATCACCAGGGCGCTGCGCTCCGCCACAAGCCGCACGATCTCAACCCCATCGGCCTCAAGCGCCATAGCCAGCATGCGGCCGGCAGCGTCATCGGAGATGGCGGTGGCCAGCCGAACGTCAACGCCGGCGCGAGCCAGGCGAACCGCCACGTTGGCTCCCTGCCCCCCGGGCGAGATCGAGATCCTCGCCGGGACGTCGCCGCCGGCGCGGGGGTGCCCTGCTGCTCGGGCCGTCACGTCCAGCGTGGTGTCGCCGATGACGGTGATCGGCATCAGCCGCGCGTCACCAGGGCCGCCGCGTCGCGTAGCCCTCGTCGGTGGGGTGCCAGAAGGCGACGCGCGCATCCGCCAGGCGCCAGCACAGCCAGACGGACTCGCCCTCCCGTTCGCCGGGGAAATCCACCAGACCCATCTCCAGGTCTCGCACCTCGACCCCCAGGTCGTTGAGGTGCACCAGCAGGGTGCGCATCCCCTCTCGGATCTCGGCCGTCTCCGCCTCCTGCCGGGCGGCCGCGGAGGCACTCTCCGGATCCCCGTTGGCATCCAGCTGCCGGTGCATCTCCGCGTGGGACGCGTCGAGGCGACGCTGCTCGACGGCGAGCTGCAGGAGCACCGCGCGCACCTGCGGAATGAGGGCGTTCGCCTCCTCGATGGTGTACGTACGGCGCACGTCTGGCATGGCCGATCGATGGTAGCAGGACCCTCCCGCTGGCTTCCCTCTGGTAGGATCGGGGTCGCATCAGCAGCGGGCCTGCTCCGCGCCGCGACGGCGCCCGCGATCGTTTCGCAGGAGGGCGTCAGCCATCACCGATGGCCGATGAGACCCGCCGCCAGCGCGGCCCGAACGACGAGGACCCACCCACCGGACTCGACCCCTACACCGAGTGGGACGACTTTGACCTTCCCGCGTACGTCGGGAGGACCAGCTTCCAGAAGCTCCCGGAGCTGACCGATGACGAGGCACTGCGGGCACGCCGGCCGGACGTCGCCATCGTCGGGGCGCCCTTCGATGACGCGGTCAGCCACCGCCCCGGTGCACGCTTTGGACCGCGAGCGATCCGAGCCGCGACCTATCACGCCGGGTCGCCCAACTCGTTGCAGCTCGATATCGAGCCATTCGAGTGGATGGACGTGGTCGATGCCGGGGATGCCCCGCTGGTTCCCGCCAACCTGGAGCGTGGTCATGCGGTGATTCGGCGCAAGGTGCTCGAGGTGGCGCAGGCCGGAGCAATCCCGATCGTGCTGGGCGGCGACCACTCGATCACCTTCCCCTCCGCGTCGGCGGTTGCCGAGGCGATCGCCCCCAAGCGCCTGGGAATGGTGCACTTCGACGCGCACGCGGACGCCGCCAACAGCACGTGGGGGGTGCTCGCCTCACACGGAACGCCGATGCGGCGGCTGATCGAGTCCGGCGCCATCGAAGGGCGCAATTTCGTGCAGGTCGGATTGCGCGGCTACTGGCCGCCCCCCGCCACCCTGGAATGGATGAACGAGCATGGCCTGCAGGTCCATTTCATGACGGAGATCGAGGAACGCGGAGCGGAGGCGGTCGTCGCCGACGCGATCGCGGAGGCGCTCGACGGGCCCGAGCTGATCTACCTGTCGATCGATATCGACGTGATCGACCCGGGGATGGCGCCGGGGACCGGCACTCCGGAGCCCGGCGGGATGCTGTCGCGTGAGCTCCTGCGGGCCATCCGACAGATCGTGACGACGGTCGACCTGGCGGGCATGGACGTGGTCGAGGTGGCGCCGGCCTACGACGTCAGTGAGATCACGGCCGCGGTCGCCCATCGGTGCGTGATGGAGGCGATCAGCGCACTCGCCGCCAAGCGGCGCGTGGCTGGAGGCACGCCCAGGCCAAGCGGACGGTCGCGGACCAGCTAGCCCGTCACCCTAAAGGTCGCCTCGGCGGCAAGCGCGTCGTTGCGTTCCACCTTGATCGTGTAGTTGCCGACGCTCAGGCCGCTGAAGCGGAAACGAGCCCAGCCGTTGCAGGAGTTGCCGCAGTCGATCGATCCCAGGGACAGACTGCCATCTCCGACGGACCTGCCCGACGCATCAAGGATGCTGGCATGGAGGACGTCGGCATCATTACCCTCGCGGAATCCGATCCAGACCCAGACCGATCCGCCGCTGATGGTGGCGCCGCTCGAGTTGCAGCCGTCCTGGCTCGACGGCTCCTCGGCGCACGGCTCCGTGCGCGCGGTGAAGCCGTCCGGGAAGACGACCGGGCCTCCGTCGCTGGAGGCAATCGGCGTGGCTCCCGGCACCGACGGCGCGGTGCTCGGTCCCAGGCTCGGGCCCAGGCTGCCGCTGGGGGCCGCCGAGGTGAGCGGCGTGCCAGACGGCGATTCGCGTGCAACGCCGCCCGAGAAGAGGCCCGACATGAAGGCACCCACCGCGATCGCCAGGACCCCAAGGAGCACAAAGCCGCCGATCGCCAGCGGGCTCATGCCGGAGCCACGCCGCCCCCAATCGTCATCCAGCGGCCGATATTGGTAGTCGTACGGCTCGGCGGGATCGTATGGCTGTTCCGGGGCGTCGAACTGGTCAACCGGCGCGGCCGGTGGGAGAGAGGGTTCGGGCGCGGGCGGTGGGGGCGGAGCGGCCGCGGCTGCGGCTGCGGCTGTAGCGGCCTGCACCGCGGGTGCCACCGGGGGGGATGCGGGGACGGCTGGCTGCTTGAAGACCCGCGCCGGCGGCGGAGTCGTCGCGGCCGCAGGAGCCACGACCGGTGGCGGAACGACCGGTGGCGGGACGACCGGCCGGTCGTCGAATCCCGGCGGCGTGTTATCGGCGTGGGGCGCTCCCTCGGCGGCCTCGGCACCCGGGAGCACCAGCTCGTCCTCGGGCTCGGGCCGGTAGGGCTGGTACGGGGAGGGCGCGGCCCCGTATACCTCGCCGACCGGCGAGCCTCGCCGGAACGGGGCGTCGCCGGGCCGGTGGACGCGGATGCGATCCTGCAGCTCCTCGCGGTCGAGGCCGCGCGGCCTTGCCCGGGCTGACGCCGGAATCGCCGTCCCGCACTGGGTGCAGAACGCCGCCGGGGGCGTCGAGCGGTGGCAGGTCGGGCACCGGATCTGTCCGGGGAGGGGGGTCGACATACCGCGGCAGGGTACATGAGGCTGCCCGGCGTCCGCCACCACCGGACCTGGGAGCGTGTCGGGAGCGGAGCCACGAGCCCCTAGGCGCCGGGCCGCCTCCATTCGCTGCCGTCGGCGAATCGCTCACGCTTCCAGATCGGGAGGCGCTCCTTGATCGCCTCGATGACGAACCGATTGGCCTCGTACGCCTCTGAGCGATGCGCTGCCGCGGTGACGATCGCCACCGCCGCCTCACCGATCGGCACCCGGCCGACCCGGTGCACAACGGCCACCGCGCAGCCCGTCCAGCGCCGCTCCACGTCGCCGACGATCTCCGCCAGCACAGCGGTCGCCATCTCCGGGTAGGCCTCGTACTCGAGCTCGAGCACCTCGCGGCCATCATCAGCTCGATCGCGCGCGCGGCCGACGAAGGTCACCAGCGCTCCGTGGTGAGTCGCGGCGACGCTTGCCTCCAGACCTCGCACATCGATCATGGCATCCGTCATGCCGCTCGGGCCACCACCGCTCACCGGCGGCAGGAACGCGACCAGGTCACCGTCCTCGAGCGCCAACTCCCAGGCCGCGTACTCGCCGTTCCGTGCGGCGCGCACGAACGGACGATTCGGCACCAGCGCGGGGTGTGCCTGGGCAAGCGCAGCCCATGCGTCGGCCACCACCGCCCCGCTTGGCAGAGTCAGCGTCGTCCGCTCCGCGGCCAGCTCCCGCAGCGTGGCGAAGCAGCGGACGGTGATCTGCATCGCGCAAGTCAGACCGGGACGCCGGTCAGGTAGGCGAGGCTTGCACCCGCGATCGACCCGGCCATCACCAGCGCCAGGCCGATGTACAGGAGCCCCGTGCTGGCCTGCAGGGACGCCGCGCGGCTGGCAAGCAGCGCAAGGACGGTGATCCCGATCGGCAAGAGGATGCCCGCCACCAGGCGCAGCCAGGTGAGCCATCCGATCGGCCCGCCGAGCGGGCCGCTGCTGATCACGGTCACGGCGACGAAGAAGAGGAGCACCTGCAGGGCGAGCGCGGCCAGGAGCAGCCACATCATGCGTCGCAGGGGCGCGGGAGACAGCTTGGGCGTGACGAGGTACCAGTGCCCGAGGAGCATGGCCGCGGTAGCGGCTCCCAGCGCCAACGCGACAAGCATCAACTGGGCCGTGAAGAGAGGCGCGCTGAGGGTCCCACCAGCTGCGGCCAGGGCCGCCAGCGAGAAGATCCCCACGGAGCCGGCCGCCAGCGCGAGGCCGCTGCGCGGCAGGTTGGCGATGGATGCCACCAGGTACACGCCGGTCAGGGCTGTAAGCGCCCAGACCAGGCCGCGACGAACCCCGGCCGTCTCGTCCGCAGTGGTCCCGGGTGAGAGATTCAGCTCGGAGAGAAGCAGTACCGCCGCGCAGACGGCAAGGAGCCCGGCCATGAACAGCCGATAACCGCGGGTCGTGCCGCCCAGCAGCTCGGTACCCCCGACCACGAGCAGGGAGCCCGAGGTGAGCGCCGCCCAGAAGATCCAGTTGACGAAGGGGAGCGCCTCGAGATCCATCGGTCGCCGCTCAGGCAGCGAGGCTGCCGGTGAGGCCGATCTCGACCCAGCCATCGGCGCTGACTCGCACCGGGAAGATCTCGACCGCCTCCGTCGCGGGCGGCACGACCGCCTGGCCGGTGCGCAGGTCGAAGCAGCCGCCGTGCCAGGCGCAGACCAGGACCTCGTCGCGTGGGTCGAAGCCGGCCTCCGACAGCGGAAAGTCCTTGTGCGAGCAGTTGTTCTGCACCGCGTAGAAGGCGCCGGCGTGGCGCACCAGAACCACGGGCCGGCCATTGATCTCGACCGGGATCAGCTCTCCGTCGCGCAGCTCCGTCGCGGGAAGCACCCGGGCATAGCGGATCGCAAGATCGGCCGGCGCTGCGGCCAGATCGGTCATGGATTGGCCTACAGCGGCCGGGCGAACGCCAGCAGGCGCGGCTCGGTCATGTCCTCGATCGCCCAGCGCAGCCCCTCGCGGCCGAGGCCCGAGTCCTTGACCCCGCCGTACGGCATCGCATCGGTGCGCCAGGTCGGGACGTCGTTGATGATCACGCCGCCGACCTCCAGCTCGTCGTGGGCGACGAGCGTTCGCTCCAGGTCGTTGGTGAAGACGCCGCATTGCAGGCCGAACTGGCTGTCGTTGATCTCAGCGATCGCCGCCTTGAAATCGGCAACCGGGAACAGGTTGACGACGGGGGCGAAGACCTCTTCGCCGCAGACTCGCGCGTCCTTCGGCACGTCCACCAGCACGGTCGGTGGGTAGAAGAGCCCATCCGGCTCGCCACCGACGAGCGCCTTTGCACCCCGCTCCAGCGCCTCACCGACCCATTCGTGGGTGCGTGCCACAGCCTTCGCGTTGACCATCGGCCCCAGGTCGGTGGCCGGATCGAGCGGGCTCCCAACCTTCAGCTCGCGGACCTTCTCCACGAAGAGGCGCTGGAAGTCGTCGAAGATCGACTGCACGACATAGATGCGTTGCACGCTGATGCAGACCTGCCCGGAATAGGCGAAGGCGCCGTATGCCAGGCGCGCGACGGCCCAGCCGAGGTCCGCCGTGTCGTCGACGATCGCCCCCGCGTTCCCGCCCAGCTCGAGGACGACCTTCTTCTTGCCGGCCTCGGCCTTCATCTTCCAGCCGACCGATGGGCTGCCGGTGAAGCTGAGGAGCTTGAACCGATCGTCGGCGACCATCCGGTCGCCGGTGGGCCGATCCATGGGCAGGATCGAGACGGCCCCCTTGGGCAGGTTCGTCTCGGCCAGATAGCCGGCGATGCGCAGCATGACCAGCGGATCCTTGGACGGTGGCTTGAGCACGATGCTGCATCCGGCCGCGATCGCCGGAGCGACCTTGTGGGCGGCCAGGTTCAGCGGGAAGTTGAACGGGCTGATGCCGGCGACCGGCCCGATCGGGTAGCGGCGCACGATCCCGCTCCGGCCACGGTTGGCGGCACTCCAGTCGAGGGGCAGCCACTCTCCGTTGATGCGCAGCGCCTCCTCGGCCGCGATTCGGAACGTCAGCGCGCCGCGCGCCACCTCGCCCTTGGCGTCGCGGATCGGCTTTCCCGACTCGCGGCTGAGCAGCTCGGCCAGCCCATCCGCATCCTGGCTGATCCGCTCAGCGACGTGAGCCAGGGCGTCCCGACGTTCGAAGCTCGCCAGGCGTCGTGTCTCTGCGAAGGCCTCGGCGGCGGCGGCGGTTGCCCGCTCCAGCTCCGCGGGACCGGCCTGCCAGGTGGTCGCCACCAGCTCCTCGGTGGCGGGGTCGCGCACCTCGAGTGGCGTTCCGGCACTGACGAACTCGCCGGCCAGGAAGATCGGGACTGCCTCGGATGTCACCTGGGTTGTCACGGCGGCATTCTACGACCGGTCGGGCACGCCCCCGTATCATCGGACCGTGAATCCCGTCTACCTTCTGATCGAGGTCGCGGCCACCATCTTCTTCATCGGCGTGGCACTGGCTGCCGCTCGACGAGGTCGCCTGCCGTTCCTCGAGCTCGTTAGCGCAGCCATTTTCGGCATCCTGCTCGAGGAGGGCGATCAGCTCATCTACGGGACCTACCATTACGCCGACGAGTGGGTGCTGGTCATCGACCGGGCACCCCTGGTAATCGGCCTGAGCTGGGCCATCATCATCGCTGGGGCGATGCGGATCACCGACGCGCTCGGAGTTCGCCGCCGCTATGCGCCCTTCGTCGATTCCCTGCTGGCGATCAGCCTGGATCTGGCGTTCGACGCCATTGCCATCCGCATCGGGCTGTGGACATGGGTCGGCGTCGACGCGAGCCAGGGCTGGTTCGGTGTCCCGTGGGGCAACTTCTATGCGTGGCTGTTCGTGACCTCGGGCTTCAGCGTGTTGACCCGATGGCTCCGGCAGGCTGCGAACAGCAGACGGGCTCTCGAATGGCTCCAACTGGCGGTCCCGATTCCCGCGTTCGCCATCCTGACTGCCGCGATCTTGCCCTTCCATTTGCTGCAGCCGGTTATCGATCCGGCGGATGGAGGCGGTGGCGCACTGTTCGTCGTGACGCTGGTAGCGTTCGTGGGGGTGGCGGCCTGGGGCGTGTTTGGACCGGGTCGGGACGCGCCGGATGGTCAGCGGACCGCGATTATCGACCTGCGGCTTGCCATCTTCACCCGCGTCGCCATGCAAGGCTTCTTCCTGGCTGCGCTGCTGCTGATGGGCCTCGCTCTCCAGCTGCCGGTGCTGCTCGGCGTTGCCGTGCTCTTCCTGACTGCAGAGCTGCCGCTTGCCGCGCTCGTTCGCGCACGCCTGGCCTCTGCCGACGGGATCGCGGCTTCGAAGCCGAGCCGAGCGCTACCGTTGCAATGCCATCGCGGTAGAGAGCGATGACGCGCATCGTCAGCACCGGAATCGACTGGGACAACGCGACCAACGAATGCGTCGAGCACCTGATGGCGCTGATCCGGATCCCGAGCGTGAACCCGCCAGGCGTCCCGGACGGGGCTGCCGGCAGAGACTCGACCGGCGGTGAGACGGCCGCCGCCGCCTACTGCGCCGAGGTGCTCACCTCCGCCGGTGTGGCCGCGGAAGTGCTCGAGACGGCGCCCGGTCGCGGCTCGTGCTTCGCCCGCCTGCCGGCCACCGTGCGGGACCCCGATCCCCCGCTGATCCTCCTCTCCCACGTGGACGTGGTGCCGGTCGACGTTGAGTCATGGAGCCGCGACCCGTTCGGCGGGGAGCTGGTCGACGGCGTGATCTGGGGCCGCGGTGCCGTCGACATGAAGGACATGGTGGCCATGGAGCTGAGCGTGATGCTGGCGCTCGCCCGTGCCGGCGGCGAGCGGTCGCGCGACGTCATCTTCGCCGCGGTCGCCGACGAGGAGGCGGGCGGCGTCTTCGGGGCAGGGCACTGGGCAGCCGAGCGCCCGGACCTGTTCAGCGACGCCGCGGGTCGTGCGGCTGCGGCCGCGCTGAACGAGGTGGGCGGCTACTCGATGACCGTGGGTGGGCGCCGGGTATACACGCTCCAGGTGGCGGAGAAGGGAATCGCCTGGACCCGGCTGCGCACCACCGGTACGACCGGCCACGGCTCCATGCCACACCCCGACAACGCGGCCCTGAAGCTGGCGGAGGCCGTGACCCTCCTGGCAGCGGCCGCGCATGCGGCACGCCTGACGCCGGTGGTGGACGAATTCCTGGTCGCGCTTGGCCTCAGCGCGGTCGCTGACGGCATCCGCTCGGGAAACGAGGCATCCGCCTTCGCCGCACTCGAGTCAGGAGTGGACGACCCGATCCTGCGTCGGTCGATCGCCGCGATGCTGCACGACACGGTGACGACGACCATGATCCAGGCCGGCAAGAAGATGAATGTCATCCCGGGCAATGGCGAGGCGCAGATCGACGTGCGCACCCTGCCGGGCACCGACCAGCACGCCCTGCTGGCGGAGATGCAGGCGACCGTCGGCGCGCTGGCGCAGGTCGAGCCGGTCATCACGCTCCCCGCTATCGAGGCTGCCAGCGACGCGCCCATCGTGGAGCTGATGCGGAGCGCCTTGTCCGATGCCGACCCCGGCGCGACAGCCGCCACGATGATGATCACCCCCGGCACGGATGCCAAGGCGCTCGCCACGCTGGGGATCCCGACCTACGGCTTCGCCCCGCTGCAGCTCGCCCCTGACGTGCCGTTTCTCTCCCTCTTCCACGGCCACGACGAGCGCGTGCCGGTGAGCGCCATTCGCTTCGGGTTGCCGGTCCTGCACCAGGTGGTCAGCCGATTCGTGACCCGCCAGAGGCCGGTCTGATCGGCGATTGAAGGCCCCTCGGCTATACTCGCGCCCAACTCAACCGACGATCAGATGCGAATGACCGACCAGACCGATCCCTCCGATCCGGCTCAACAGCCGCGTGCGCACGCCTTCGTCTTCCCCGGCCAGGGCTCGCAGTACGTGGGGATGGGGGCTGCGCTGCTCGAGCGATCGCCGGCGGCGGCGGCGGTGATGGAGCGTGCCGATGCCGCCCTTGGCTTCCCGATGTCACGCATGATCGCGGATGGGCCGGCCGAAGAACTTGATCTGACGGTGAATGCGCAGCCCGCGATCCTGGCCACCAGCGTCGCCTACCTGGAGGCGATGCGGGCCGAGGCGCAGGAGGCGGGCATCGAGCTGGCGCCGCTGCGGCTGGCTGGCCACTCGGCGGGCCAGTATGCCGCTGCCGTCGCGGCCGACGCGATCGACTTCGAGGCGGCGATCGGCCTCGTCCGCGAGCGCGGGCGGATCATGCAGGAGCGAGGCATCGAGGGCGGCATGGGGGCGGTCATCGGCCTCACCGACGAGCAGGTGCACGAGGTCGTCCACGCGGCACGCGAGCACGGCGAGATCGGTGTCGCCAACGCCAACGCCCCGGGCCAGATCGTCCTCTCCGGTGTCATTCCCGCGCTCGCCTTCGCCCTGGAGATGAGCAAGACCATCGGCGCCCGCAAGGCGGTGCGCCTGACGGTCAGCGTGGCGAGCCACTCGCCGCTGATGCGTCGCGCCCGTGACGAGTTCAGCCAGATCCTGGCCAAGGTCCCGTTCCGTGAGCCGCGGGTTCCGATGCTGGGCAACGTGCACGCCAGCGTCATCCGCACCGCGGACGGCCTGCGGCGGGAGCTCTCTGAGCACCTCGTCCACGGCGTGCAATGGACGGAGACCGTGCGCCGCATGGCTGCCGATGGGGTGACCGACTTCGTGGAGATCGGTCCGGGCCGCGTGCTCAGCGGCCTGATCAAGCGGATCGCGCCGGAGACCCTGACGCATGCCCTGGACGCACCCGGGGACGGCGCCCTGTGGCTTCCCGGTTCCCTCGAGGCGTCTGCGTGACAGCACGGCGGGTGGTCGTCACCGGCATCGGGGTCGTCTCACCGGTCGGAATCGGGGCCGACACTTCGTGGGACAACCTGGTGGCGGGCCGCTCCGGCGTGGCCGACATCACCCTCTTCGACACGACCGACTACCCGATCCATGTCGCCGGCGAGGTGAAGGACTTCGACGTCGCCCAGTACATGGACTCCAAGGACGCGAGGCGACATGACCGCAACACCCACTTCGCGGTTGCCGCCTCGGGCGAGGCGTTGAAGGATGCCGGCCTGCTGAATGCCGACGGGATGCTCGACACCGCGCAGGCCGATCCGGATCGCTTCGGCATGATCGTCGGCACCGCGATCGGCGGGATCGGGATGATCGTCGATGGTTTGGCCACCCTGAACGAGCGCGGGCCAGGCCGTGTCTCCCCGTTCCTGCTGCCGCACATGATCCCGGATGCCGCATCGGGGATGGTCGCGATCCAGTACGGCATCCGCGGCCCGAACCTGGCGGTGGTGAGCGCCTGTGCCACCGGCGGCCACGCCATCGGCGAGGCGATGGAGACGATCGTGCGTGGCCAGGCTGACCTGATGCTGGGTGCCGGCACGGAGGCCGTGATCGTGCCAATCGCGTTCGCCGGCTTCGGCCAGATGCGGGCCCTCGGCACGCCGATCGACCCCGATACGGGCGCCTACGACCCGACCATCGCCTCCCGCCCCTTCGACGCCACGCGCAACGGCTTCGTCGTGTCCGAGGGGGCATCGGTGCTGGTGCTCGAAGAGCTCGAGCACGCCAGGGCCCGTGGAGTGACCCCGATCGCGGAGGTGATCGGCTACGGCTCCTCGTCGGACGCGTTCCATATGGCGGCGCCGGCCGAGCGCGGCGAGGGGAGCCAGCGCTCGATGCGCGCCGCCCTGGAGCGGGCAGGTATCGAGCCCGAGGCGGTCGACTACATCAACGCCCACGGGACCAGCACCCCGCTCAACGACCGATATGAGTCGGCGGCCATCGAGGCGGTCTTCGGCGAGCATGCATCCCGTCTGGCGGTCAGCTCGACCAAGAGCATGACCGGCCACATGATGGGCGCCGCCGGCGCCTTTGAAGCATTCGTCTGCGCCCGGGTGGTACAGACCGGCTGCATCCCGCCCACCATCAACCTCCGGCACCCTGATCCGCAGCTGACGCTCGATTACGTGCCGAACGAGGCCCGCCAGACCGCCAGCCGCGTCGCACTCTCGAATTCGATGGGGCTGGGCGGTCACAACAGCACGCTGATCATGGGCCGGGTCGAGGCGTGAGCGCCACCTGATGAGGCGCGATCCGGCCCGTCGAGCGGTCGTGACCGGGCTGGGAGCCATCACGCCGATCGGCAACGACGCCGCCACCTTCTGGGCGAGCCTGCTGGCGGGAACCAGCGGGGTGGCGCCGATCAGCACCTACGACACCTCCGGCGAGGAGGTGCGCATCGCGGCCGAGGTGAAGGACTTCGACCCCGCCACCTGGATGGACTTCAAGCAGGCCCGCCGCATGAGCCGCTTCAGCCAGTTCGCCGTGGCAGCCGCGGCCCAGGCGATCGCCGACAGCGGGCTGGAGATCAGCGACGCCAACCGCGACGAGATCGGGGTGATCCTCAATACTGGTGGCGGCGGCATCGGCGACGTGGCGCTCGGCACGCGGATCTTCCTGGAGCAGGGTGGCAAACGGGTCAGCCCGTTCATGGTGCCGATGTACTCCCCGTCGATGGCGGCCTGCCAGATCAGCATCCAGAACGGCCTGCACGGGCCGGTGATCGCCTCGGTCGCGGCCTGTGCCTCGGGGGTCCAGGCCCTGATCGACGCACAGCGCCTGATCGAGCATCGCGACGCGGAGGTGGTCCTGGCCGGCGGGACGGAGAGCGCCATCCTGCCGGTCGCGTTCGCGGCGCTGGCCAACATGGGTGCGCTTTCGAAGCGCAACGACGATCCGACCGGCGCCTCCCGACCGTTCGACGCGAATCGCGACGGGTTCGTCTTCGGCGAGGGGGCCGCCGTGCTCACGGTCGAGTCGGCCGAGCACGCGGAGCGTCGCGGGGCACGGATCAGCGCGGAGGTGGCCGGCGGGGCGATGACCGGCGATGCATTCCACATCAGCGCCCCGGAGCCAAGTGGCGAAGGTGCGGCGCGCGCGATGGTCCGGGCCCTCCGTGACGCGGGGGTCGCGCCCGAGGAGGTCGACTACGTCGTCGCCCACGGAACGAGCACCCCGCTCAACGACGCGACCGAGACCAAGGCGATCCACCGGGCGTTCGGTGAGCATGCCGCGCGGCTGGCGGTGAGCAGCAACAAGAGCATGATCGGGCACACCCTGGGAGCGGCGGGGGCGATCTCGGCGGTCGCCGCGGTCTGCGCGATCCGGGACGGGATGATCCCGCCCACGATCAACTACGAGACGCCGGATCCCGCCTGCGACCTGGACTACGTCCCCAACACCGCCCGCCAGGCGGCGGTGCGGACCGCGATCATCAACGGGTTCGGCTTCGGCGGACAGAATGCGGTGGCCGTCTTCCGTCGCTACGAGTCGCCGGGCTAGCCCTCGGCCGGGTCGCCGGTCACGTACAGCTCGGGCTCGAACCGTGCGCCGCGCCCCGGCAGCGACGCGACCCAGTCTCGGAGCGCGCTCTCGGCGGTCGAGAAGGCAAGCTCGTCCCACGGGATCTCATCCGGTCCGAAGGCGCGCACCTCGCTCGTCTCCACCCCCGGCAGCAGCTTGCCGCCCACCACGGTGGCCTCGTAGATGAGGGTCACCACGCCGGCATACGGGCGCGAGTAGGCGCCGATGAGCCGTCCCACCTCGACCTTGAGCTGGGTCTCCTCCTCCGTCTCGCGGCGGGCTCCCTCCTGGGCCGCCTCCCCCAGCTCCAGGAAGCCGCCGGGGTACGTCCAGCGTCCTGCCGCCGGTTCGATCGAGCGGCGCGCCAGGTGCACGCGCCCATCGCGCACCGGCAGCGTGCCGACGACGAGCCTCGGGTTGCGCCAGGTGACGTGCCCGTCCGGGCAGACGAGGCGCGGCCGATGGTCCTCTTCCAGTACCCGTGCGACGAGCCCCTGACCGCAGGCCGGGCAGAAGGCGGGCTCCTCACCAAGGGTCAGGGGCCATGATTCGGTGGCGTCACGCTGCGGCATCGGGCTCATGGTAAGTGTCACAATGCGCGACATCTCGCCCCGGCCACTCCGGAGGACCTCGTGACCGCGAGCGCGCCCGCCGCCCAAGCCCCAAAAGCGTCGCCGTATGCCATCTTCCGGAACAAGTACTTCACGTTCCTGTGGACCGGGCAGCTGATCTCGACCATCGGCGACGCGCTGACTTCGCTGGCGGCCGGCATCTTCGTCTACCAGATCACGAACTCGGTCCTGAGCGTCGGCCTGATCCTCATGGCATCCGCCGCGCCGACCCTCGTGTTCGGCCTGATCGCGGGCGTGATCGTGGACCGCTACGACCGCAAGACGATCATGATCGTCTCCTGCCTGCTGCGCGCCGTGCTGGTCGGACTGATCCCGGTGCTGGTGCTCAGTGGGGACGACATCATCTGGCTGTACGTGCTCGTCCTGGCCTCGGCGTCGGTCCAGCAGTTCTTCGACCCGGCGAACGACAGCGTGCTGCCCGAGGTAGCGACCGACGAGGAGCTCGGCGCCGCGAACTCGCTGATGGCGATCGCCCAGTTCGGCTCAACCGCCATCGGCTTTGCGCTGGCCGGCCTGATCACCGCGCAGTTCAACATCGCGATCGCCTTCTGGCTCGACTCGGCGACCTTCCTGATCTCGGCCGGGCTCATCTTCCTGGTCAAGATCAAGCCGATGGTCGTCGAGGAGCTGACCACCGTGCGCGAGGTGATCCGAAACCTCGGCTTCGGGGCCAAGTTCATCATGAGCGTCCCGATCCTGCGCTCGATGGTCCTGCTGCGCGTCCCGGTGATGCTCATCTTCGGCCTGCAGAACGTCCTGCTCCTCCCATTCGCCTTCGAGGTCCTGAACGCCGGCGAGTTCGAGTACGGGTTGCAGGAGGGCTTCACTTCGGTCGGCTTCGTCATCGGCAGCCTGCTGATGGCGAACTATGCCGATCGTCTGCGGGAGGGGACCTGGCTTGTCCTGAGCTTCCTCGGGATGGGGATCGCCGGCGTCCTGTACGCCCTTTCGACCAACGTGTGGATCGCGATCGGTCTGATCGGGTTCTCGGGCATGCTCAACGCGCCCTCGTTCGTGGCCGGCCGGCTCATCAACCAGCGCAACACGCCCCGCGAGATGCGCGGCCGCGTCTTCAGCACCGGCTATGTGATCCGCGATGTGATCTATCTCACCGGCATGGCGCTGGCCGGGCTCGCGGATGTCATCGACGTCCAGCTCCTCTTCCTGGTCAGCTCGATTGCGCTTGTCGTCACCGCGCTCGTCGGCGCGATCATGCCCGGCATCGGCCAGCCGGCCGCCGAGTGGCGCCGCACCATGACGCTGCTGCGGACCGCGCCTCGCGCGGCACTGGGTGTCACCCGACCCGCGACCGCGGCGGACATCGAGGCCCTGGGTCGCTACATTCCCGCGCTGGCCGGCATGGCGCAGCGTGACCGCGACGCCCTGGTGACCAGGGGCCGCGTCCTCGAGGTCGAGGCTGGCACCGCCATCACTCGCGCCGGCGACACCGGCGACAACGCCTACTTCATCCTGTCCGGGCGCCTGGTGGCGGGCCGCACCACCGGCGAGGGGCAGCACCATTCCCTCTCGAGCATGGGCGCCGGCGACGTCTTCGGCGAGATCGCGGCGCTGACCGGCAGCCCGCGAACCGCGGACGTGGTGGCCGAGGAGCCGACCACCCTGCTCGAGGTCCCCGCCGAGACACTGCGCCGGCTCATGGCGCTGCCGGACTTCAGCTCACTGGTGCTCGGCAAGATGCAGGAGCGGCTGGCCCGCACCACCAGCATCGCCGACCTGCCGCGCTTCGGAGGGTTCGACCAGGGCGTCCTGCGACAGCTGCGCGAGGAATCGGCGGCCTCAACCGAAGAGGTGATGGGTACGGCCTAGCCCCGTGGCAAGCCACGGGGGCAGCGGGCGAGTGCCTCGCTACAATGCCGGTCCCATGCACCCGATCCGCCTCCACAACTCGCTGACTCGACGGGTCGACGCTCTCGAGCCGATCGCCCCGGGGCGCGTCACGATTTACGCCTGCGGCAGCACGGTCTACCGCTACGCCCACATCGGAAACCTGAGGACCTACCTCTTCGGCGACCTGCTGCGCCGCACCCTGCAATACCTCGGGTACGACGTGGTGTACGTCAAGAACATCACCGATGTCGGGCACATGCGGGAGACGGGCGAGGACCCGATCCTCCTCGCGGCCGAGGTGGAGGGGAAGACGCCACGCGAGATCGCGGACTTCTACACGGATGCGTGGCTCGAGGACGAGCGACTCCTGAACATCGCGCCGGCTGACGTGATGCCAAGAGCGACCGATCACATCCCCGAGATGCTCGAGCTGACCTCAACTCTGCTGAGCAAGGGACTGGCCTACGAGGTGGAGGGGAATGTCTACTTCGACGTCTCCGCGTTCCCGGCCTATGGTCAGCTCTCCGGGCAGCGGATCGAGGAGATGCGGGCCGGTCATCGCGTCGATATCGAGCCCGATAAGCACGACCCCGAGGACTTCGCACTCTGGAAGCGAGCGGAGCCAGGTCGCCTCATGACGTGGCCGTCACCCTGGGGCGACGGCTTCCCGGGCTGGCACATCGAGTGCTCGGCGATGAGCATGAAGTACCTGGGTGAGCGGTTCGACATCCACACCGGCGGCATCGACCTCAAGTTCCCGCACCACGAGGACGAGATCGCGCAGAGCGAAGGGACGACGGGTCACCAGGTGGTGAGTGTCTGGATGCACGGCGAATTCCTGACGCTCGACGACGCCAAGATGGCCCGCAGCGTGGGGAACGTGATCCGCGTCACCGACCTCCCTTCCAAGGGCTTTCAGCCGCTCGACTTCCGATACCTGGCCCTGACCGCCCACTATCGGTCCAAGCTCGACTTCACCGAGGACGCGATGCACGCGGCAGCAGCCGGGCTGCGCCGCCTTCGCAAGGCCGTGTCGGAGGGTGTCGAGACCGGGCCCGAGCCGGATCTCGCGGACGAGCCGGTGGCGGGCCACCGCGCCCGTTTCGTGGAGGCAATCAGCGACGACCTGGCAATGCCGAAGGCGATTGCGGTCGCCCACGCGGTCGCGGCGGACGACGATCTTGCGCCGGCCGCCCGGCGAGCGCTGCTCCTGGACTTCGATCGGGTGCTGGGCCTGGACCTGGATGCCCCGGCCGAGGCCGCGGGTGGGGAGCTGCCCGCCGGCGCAGCCGAACTGCTCGAGCGGCGAGCGGCAGCGCGTGCCGCGGGAGACTACGGAACGTCCGACGCGCTGCGCTCCGAGCTCTCTGAGATGGGGGTCGATGTTCGCGACACGCCAGCGGGACAAGTCGCCACCAACCGCCGGTAAAGCAGTGCGGTGGGTTGGCGCAGCCTGTGGTGCGGTCTGTGTCAGTGACCTCCGGCCGGGCTGGCAGTACGACTACGCGATGGCCAGCGCGTCCCTCGAGCCCCAGAGTGATCTCATCGCGGCGGAGTGCGTCGCGAACGAAAAAGGCAAACCCGGTGTGAGCCGGGGACGCATGTGCTCGCCCACGGGGCGCGCACACCCTTCCCTCCCAATCGGGCGGCAAAGACGGTCAGTCCCCGCGCGGCCCGAATAAGGACAGATGAAGGGCAGCACGGCAGAGGGGCGCGTGTCGATGAAGGACGACGCGTGGCCAACTACGCGGGGCTGGGCACATATGCGGTTGGCCGGAGGGGCAGCTCGCATCCCCGGTCGTGGGAACCTAATACTCCGAACCGATCCCGTCAAGCATTTTCCGTACAGAACCGCCCTTGACTCCACCCCACCGGCAATTGTCCAGCTGTGGATTTGCCCATCAGCCGAGGAGAGTCTTGATCTCCGCCAACAGCTTCGAGCGGGCCCACATCGGCCCCAGACCAGATGCGCGGGCCTCCGCGTGGGCGGCCAGATCGGTGTGCGGTCCGAACAGCACCACGCGCGGCGCCTCCGATGGCGCAGCAGCAGCGGACCATGCCATCAGGTGCTCCCCCCAGTCCGGCCGGCGCTCATCCCAGGCAACCAGCACAAGCGTCAGCTCAGAAGCGGGAGGCAACTGACCTGGGTCGTCGTAGCGCTGCACCTCGACCCCGGCGCGGGCACCGGCATCGGCGATCCGCGTGGCGATCATCAGGTCGCGCGAGACGACGGCGACCGTCACTCGGCGAGAGCCGGCTCCGGGTTCAATGCATGCACCGGCTGCGGGTGCACGCCATTCGATCCGTTGAGCGGCATGCCATCCATCACGTAGCGCGCGATCCGCATCGGGAAGACACCGACCACCACCGGCGCGCGGACCTCGACCGACATCTGGAGGCCGATCTCATCCCGCAGCCACAGGTCCTGGAGCTTGGATGCCTCGCGCCCAGGGAGGCCGACCCAGGCGACCTGCCCATCGCGCTGGAGGCGCGACATGGCGTCGGGTTGATCCAGGATGAAGCGCCGCCGCAGCTCGGCGATGGCGACGTATGGTCGAGAGCTGATGAAGCGGCGCAGGCTCGAGGTGCTTGGCCGCTTGTTGGCAGTCATGTTCGCGCAACCATGATCCGTCCGAGTCTAGCCCTCCCCGGCCCGATGCGCTGGCCCCACTACCCCCCGCGCCCGTGGCCCCAACCCCGGGCCCGTTCAACCGCTCGACGGATGAGGCGCTTGCCGGGCACCGACTCGCTCAGGGGACCCTCGTGATCGTCGTCAGTTGGGTAGCTGCGGAGCCGAAGGCCGGTCTCACCGATGCCCGAGGGATGGATGTCCACATCGTCGATGCGAATCGTGGGCGAGCCGGGAAAGGCAAGGAGCTCGGCGTCCTCCTCCGTCTTGACGGCGATCATCTGGATCGGCGTCTCGAAGGCATCCTCGGTGAGCACCTCCACGAGCCGCTGGCGAGCGGTCATGTAGTTCGGGTCGGCATCGGAGTAGAGAAGCTCGACGCGCATCGGCTCAGGCGTAGGTGAAGAAGCCGACCAGGCAGAAGACGGCAGCCAGCGCCAGGACGCCAGCCACCGCCAGGCGGCCGCGCTCGCCGGTGGTCAGCCGCGGATCCGGCGGCCGATCGCCTGCCCGTCCGCGCCACGCGAGGTAGCGCTCGGCGTTGAGATCTCGACGGCGACGTATCGCGAAGCCGGTCCAGGCCGGCCACCCCACGAAATAGGCCGCGGCACCGGTCAGGGTGGCGCCGAGCAACCAGACCCACGTCATCTCGGAGCCGCCTCACCGGCCGCGAGGGCGTCCACCAGCCAGAGCGTCGACCTCGCCCGAACGCGCCCCGCGGGCAGTTCGCGAGAACCCGAGCGCACCGACTGCAGCGCCGCGGCCTTGTCCGGGCCGGCCACCACGACCAGCACGGCGCGGGCGGCGTTGATGAGCGGAAGGGTGAAGGTCATGCGGCCCGCCACCGCCAACGCGGGAGGGGCCGTGGCAGGCATCACCCAGCGCCGGCGCTCGGCCAGGATCGGCGCGCGCGGGAAGAGCGAGGCGGTGTGCCCGTCGGGCCCCATCCCCAGCCAGATGAGGTCGAACCTGGGCCGGCGGGAAGTGCCCGGCGGCACTGCGGAGGCGCTGCCCAACTCAGCCTCATAGCGCGCAGCGGCGGCATCGCGGTCCAAGACGTCGGCCGGCATGCGGTGAACCGCCGCAGGCTGCACGCCGGGCAGATGGTCGAGCAGCAGCCCGCGTGCCACGCCGAAGTTCGATTCGGGGTCGTCAGGTGGGACGGCGCGCTCGTCGCCCCAGAAGAACTCGACGCGCGACCAGTCGACCGAGTTGATCCGCGGCCGGGACGCCAGCAGCGGGTAGACGAGGCGCGGGGTCGAGCCTCCCGACAGGGCCAGCAGGCAGCGACCCCGGCGCCGGATCGCGTTGCGGGCCGCCGCCACGACGCGGTCGGCCGCCGCCTCCGCGAGCGCGGCCGGACTGGGCAGGATCATGAACCGAACGCTCACCCCGCCAGGTCGACCTGCCGCGCCGAGGCGAGGAAGACGGCGGCGGCTCGGACTGCGGCCTCGTACACCGCGTCGTGCTGGTCCATCACCAGGTCTGCTGCCAGCAGCTCGGACTCGGTCGGCAGCTCCATCGGCATGCGGCGCAGCAGGGCGGTCATGCCGTCGGCATTCGACGCCACGACCGCCTCGTCGGCCGATCGTTCGATGATGAACTCCGCGGCGCCCGTCTCGCCGAACGCCTTCAGACGGACCGCCACCAGCTCGCCCGGCGGCAGTGCATCGGTCTCGAACGGCTCGATCTGCAGGTCGACCATTTCGTGACGACCCTCGAGCTTGAGCCGCAGACGACCATCCGCCAGCGGCAGGGTCGTCGAATAGCGACGCCACTCGATGCGCGACGCGATCCAACCCGCGTAGAGCATCGGTCCGGCCAGCGGCGAGGCAACGTTCGAGGGGTTGTGCAGAGCGCCCCTGGGCCGCCGCCGCCGGTGCCGCGGCCCGTGCTTCGGCCGAATCGCGTAGCGGATCACCAGGCGGTTCAGGTTGGGCAGGTAGCGACGGAAGCGCGGTGCGTCGAAGAACTCGGCGGTCAGCTCCTGCCACCAGGCCAGCCGGCGCCAGGCGAGGTCCCCGACCCCGCTTCGGCGACGAAGGGTCGTCAAGCGCCGCAAGCCGTGCAGCAGATCGCCGAATTCATCGCTGTCGACCACCACGCGGTCGCCCATCTCGACCAGCTGGTCGAAAATCGGGTCGGCGAAGGGTGGATCGCCCGGCCACCAGATGTGGGTCGGCAGGTCGTGGATCAGGAGCGGAGCGACGATCCCGGAGAGGTGCTCGGCTGCCTGGCCGTGAACGGTGAGCACCACCACCTCGAAGCAGATCGGGCCCGCGCCCTCCGGCCCAGCGTGACAGTGGGCGGTGATGCTGGCGCTCAACGCCGGCCCGCCCGCCTTCGGATCCGCGGCCAGCACGATCGCGCGAGACGGGTGGCGGACGCCGAGGCCGATCATCGTCTCCACCACGCGGGTGGCGGATGCCTCTTCGGGCACCATCACGATCAGGTTCAGCACCGATGCACGAGCATGCGACATCCCCTTCTCGGTGACCCTGGGGTCATCGCCGCTGGCCGGGCTGGTCCACAGTTGCGCCAGATGGGCGGCAATGGCCTGCACGGTCGTGCCGCGCTCGATCCATGGCTCGGCGACGGTCGATTCAGCCTCGCCGAAGCGCATCAGGTGGCGGTGGACCGCCAGCGCACGCCGCGCGGCGGTCGAGCGCCCTACGGTCGCCGCCATGCCCGTCCGTCGCGCTCGAGCAGCTCGTCGGCGGCCGCCGGACCCCAGCTCCCCGCCGGGTAGAAGTGCAGGCGGCCCCCCTCGCCCGACGCCCATGCCTCCAACATTGGATCCAGGATCTCCCAGGCGCGCTCCACCTCGTCGTCGCGCGTGAACAGGGACGCGTCGCCGATCATGCAGTCGAGCAGGAGCGTCTCATACGCATCCGGTGAGTCCACCGCGAAGCTCGACCCGTATCGGAAGTCCATGTTCACGCCCCGGATCTGGAGCCCGGGACCCGGCACCTTGGCGCCGAAGCGCAGCAGGATCCCCTCGTCCGGCTGGACGCGGATGGCCAGGATGTTCGGCTCCATGGGCGCGGCGCCGGCGCGCGAGAAGAGGGCGAGCGGTGCCTGCTTGAACTGGACCGCGATCTCGGTCACGCGCGTGGCGAGCGCCTTGCCGGTTCGAACGTAGAAGGGCACGCCGGCCCATCGCCACGACTCGATCGCCAGCTTGAGGGCGACGTATGTCTCGCACTCCGAGTTCGGTGGAACCTCGGGCTCCTCTCGGAAGGCGGGGACCTTCTCACCCTCCACCCAGCCCGACACGTATTGGCCGCGAATGGTGGATGCCTCGACCTCGGCCGGCGACATCCGCTTCACCGCGCGCAGCACCTTCACCTTCTCGTCGCGCAGGTCAACCGCCCTGAACTCGATCGGCGGCTCCATGGCGAAGACGGCCATCAGCTGCAGGACGTGGTTCTGCACGATGTCGCGCAGGGCCCCGGTCTCGTCGTACGACTCGCCGCGACCCTCGATCCCGACCGTCTCCGCGACGGTGATCTGGACCGAGTCGATGTAGCGTCGATTCCAGATCGGCTCGAACAGGCCGTTGCCGAAGCGGAAGACCGACAGGTTCTGGACCGTCTCCTTGCCCAGGTAGTGATCGATCCTGAAGATCTGCTCCTCGTCGAAGACCTCGCGCAGCTCCCGGTTGAGCTTCCTGGCGCTCGGCAGGTCGAACCCGAACGGCTTCTCGACGATCACCCTTGACCAGCCGCGATAGCGCGGGGCGGTCCCGCTCCCCGTTCCGGAGAGTCCGGCTGCACCGATCTGGCGCACGATCTCGGCGTGCAGGGCAGGCGGCACCGCCAGGTAGAAGAGGCGGTTGCCGGAGGTTCCCCGATCGCGATCGATCCGCTCCAGCTTCTTCGCCAGCGCAGCCCACGCCTCCGGGTGGTGGAATTCGCCGCGCTGGTATTCGATCCCGGCGCTGAACGACTCCCAGATCGATGCCTTGATCGGGCGGTTGCGGCTGTACTTGTCGATCCCCTTGCGCAGATGGGCGCGGAAATCGTCTACGCTGAGGTCGCGCCGCGCGAAGCCCACAACCGTGAATTCGGGCGGCAGGGCGCCGCCCAGCATCAGGTTGTATAGGGCGGGGGCCAGCTTGCGTTCGGTGAGGTCGCCGGTGGCGCCGATGATGACCATGGTGCAGGGCTCCGGCATTCGCTCGAGCCGCAGGCCCGCTCGAAGGGGGTTGCGTGCGCTCGCCGGCCGCGAGGGTGCCTTGTCGTCCAATTCGCTGCGGATCGTCATCGCCGGTCAGGAGCCCTCGTCCGAGGACTTGACCGCGTGCCCGCCGAACTCGTTGCGCAGCGCGGCCAGGACCCGATCGCTAAAGCTGTCCGGGTCGCGCCGGCTGCGGAGGCGCTGGAGCAGCGAGAGGGTGATGATCGGGGCCGGCACGTCGTGCTCGATCGCATCGGCCACCGTCCAGCGCCCTTCACCCGAATCGGCGACAAAGCCGCGGATGTCGGCGAGGTCGTTGCCCTCCTTATCGAATGCGTCACCCGCCAGCTCGAGCAGCCAGGAGCGGATCACCGACCCGTTGTTCCACAGGCGCGAGACGGCCGCGAGGTCGATCTCGAACTCGGACGCGTGCAGGATGTCGAATCCTTCGCCGTATGCCTGCATCAGGCCGTACTCGATCCCGTTGTGCACCATCTTCACGTAGTGGCCCGCCCCCGACGGTCCGCAGTACAGGTAGCCGCCCTCTGGGGCCAGTGACTTCACGGCCGGCTCGAAGCGGTCAAAGACCTCGCGCTTGCCGCCGACCATGGCGCAGAAGCCGACCTGCACGCCCCAGATGCCGCCGCTGACGCCCATGTCCAGGAACTCGATGCCACGTGCCTCGAGCTGCGCGAAGCGCTGCTGCGAATCGTGGAAGTTGCTGTTGCCGGCGTCGATGATGACGTCACCGGCCTCCAGGACGCCGGCCAGGTGCTCCACCAGCTCGCCAGTCGCATCGCCGGAAGGAACGCTGACGGCGACGTGTCGTGGGGCGCTCATGAGTGCCGCGATGGCCTCGAGCGATTCGGCGACCGTCACGTGGCCGCCGTTTTCCGGTTCTGCGGCCAGGGCGGTGGCCACCGCCGCAGTGCGATTCCAGGCAATCACATCATGTCCGTTGCGCGCGAGGCGCCGGGCCATCCCTGCGCCGATCCGCCCCAGCCCTGCAATCGCGACCTGCATCTCTTCCTCGATCGTCTGCTTTCCTATGGCCGCGCCGTCAGGCGCGTGCCGGCTCGCCAAGCGTGGCATGCATCATCGCCTCCAGGCGGGCAAGACCTGCCTCCGGTTCAGCAAGATGGAGGCGCACGACGCGTCGTCCGCGCCGCTCCAGCGCGGCGAGGTCGCCGGCGGCCTGGGCTGCGATCAACGTCCCGAAGCTCTCCGGCCAGCCGGGGATCGGCAGGTCGCGGCGTGGCTCCGCGGTGAGCTGCACAAAGATGCCGGATGGCGGACCTCCCTTGTGCAGCTGGCCGGTCGAGTGGAGGAAGCGCGGGCCGATCCCCAGACTGGTCGCCAGCCCAAGGCGGTCCCGGACCAGCGTTCGTATGCGCTGAAGCAGCTCGATCGTGGCAAGGTCCCCGGGGAGGTAGGCCAGCAGCGCGAAGTAGTCGGACGGCCGTGCCGTGTCGACCAGCGCGCGCAGCGCGCCTTCGACGGTCACCGGATCGTCGCGCAGGACCGTTGCGTCGCCGTAGGCGGCGATCCCGGCCTCCGCCACCAGGGGGGCCGGCTGTGGAAGCGCGCCATTCGCGCGGTAGGCATCCAGCAGCGCGCGGGTGGCGTCCTTGGCCTCCTGCACGTTGGGCTGGTCGAAGGGGTCGATCCCGAGCAGCATGCCGGCGGCGGCGGTCGCGACCTCCCAGCGCACGAATTCGGCGCCGATGTCCAGGCGATCCGCCAGCTCCAGGCGCACGACAGGATGGCCGACGCGCTCCAGCTCGCCTGCCAGTGCTTCCGCTTCGAGAATGGAGTCGCCCGCCAGGGCGATAACGACAAACTGTCGATCCTCCCCATACGCCTGCGCGTCGGCCGGCGGCTCGCCGACCACCGGGATGATGCCGCGGTCGGCCTTGCCCGTGCTCTCCGCCACCAGCTGCTCGATCCAGTCGCCGAGGCTGGCCAGCCGGGGCGAGGTGAGGAGCGTCAGCTTGTCGCGGCCGGCGAGCGCCGCCTCCCCGATCGCCGCGCCCAGCTGGAGGCCGGGGTTCTCGACAGCCGGGCGCCGGCACTCATCGGCCATCGCCGCGGCCCGCTGCAGCAGGCCCCCGAGGTCGACCCCATGCAGCGCGGCCGGCAGCAGCCCGAACACCGAGAGGGCGCTGTAGCGGCCGCCCACGTCTGTCGGCCCTTCGACGATCGCCCGGAAGCCCTGCGATCGTGCGAGGTCGGCGAGCGCGGTGTCCGGATCCGTGATCGCGATGAAGTCGAGCGCGGGTGCGTGCGCGCTCATGGCGGCGTGAAACGCGTTCGGCTCGGTGGTCGAGCCGGACTTGCTGCTCACGCAGAAGATGGTCCGAGCCGACTCGGCCCACTCTCGAAAGCCACGCACCGCATCGGGGTGGGTCGAGTCGAGGATGCGCAGCTCCAGGCCACCCGCCGTCGAACCCCCCAGGGAGTCGCCGAACAGGCGGCTGAAGAGCTCCGGGGCTAGGCTTGAGCCTCCCATACCGAGCACGGCGGCGCGGGTGTAGCCGTCGGCGCGGACTTCCCGGCTGAGGCGCTCGAGCTCGCCGATCCGAGGCTGCATCGCAACCGGCAGATCCAGCCAGCCGAGCCACGCCGCCACCTCCGCGGGTGGCTTGCCCGCCGCGGCCCACAGGCTGCCGTCCTGCGCCCACAGCCGCTCAGCGACCCGCTCATCGGTCCAGCGGGAGAGGCGTGCAGCCACCGCGGATGCCAGCGAGGCGGAGCCTGCCGCGGCGGTCACGCCGGAGCGAGCGCCTTGCGCTGCGCGTCGATGACGCCCATCAGCTCCTCGAACGATTTCGTGAAGGAAGCCACGCCCTCGACGATCAGCTCATCGGTGACGGTCGCCATCGGGATCCCGAGCGCCTCCACCGCGCGAATCGCCGCGATGGCCTCATCCAGGCCCACGTCCAGAGTGCGGCTCACCACGCCGTGATCGAGGAAGGCCTCGATCGTCTCGGTCGGCAGCGTGTCAACCGTCTTGGGACCGATCAGCTCCTCGGCGTACATGACGTCGCGGTAGGCGGGGTTCTTGGTCGAGGTGCTCGCCCACAGGCAGCGCTGCACCCGGGCCCCGGCAGCCGCCAGGTCGTCGAACTCTCCCCCCTCGAAGATCTCCTTGTAGGCGTGATACGCGAGCTTCGCGTTGGCGATGGCAGCCTGTCCGCGTGCCGCCAGGGCGGCCGGCGTGCCGATCGCGTCGAGCGCCTTGTCGACCTTGGTGTCGACCCGGCTCACGAAGAACGACGCGACCGATGCCACCCGCCCAATCTCCCCACCGGCATCGCGCCGGTGTCGCAATCCGGCGATGTACGCACGGGCCACGTCCCGGTAGACGTCCACGCTGAACATCAGCGTGATGTTGATGTTGATCCCCTCGGCGATCGCCGACTCGATGGCGGGCAGACCAGCCGGGGTGGCAGGGATCTTGATGAAGACGTTGGGGCGCGCCAGGCGGCCCCACAGATGCCGCGCCCGTTCCAGCGTTGATTCCGAGTCCTCGGCGAGGTCCGGCTCGACCTCGATCGAGACGAACCCGTCGGCGCCATCCGCCTTGTCGTAGACGGGCCGCAGGATATCGGCCGCGTCGCCGCAATCGGCGACTTCGATCTCCTCGAAGATCTCTCGTGCGTCGTGGCCGGCGGCAATCTCGCGGCGAATCAGGTCGTCGTACTGGCCGCTGGCGACCGCCTTCCCGAAGATGGTCGGGTTGCTGGTGAGGCCACGGATCCCCATCTCGACTCGCTCGGCCAGCTTCCCGCTGTCGATCAGCTGACGGTCGATGAAGTCGATCCACGGGCTCTGGTCCTGCTCGGCATGCAGCCGTTGCAGTGTGTTCATCATCGGATCTCCTGTACGAGGTCTCGGGCAGCGGCGGCGATGTGGGCGGCATCGATACCGGCCATGGCGAGCTGCTCGGCCGGCGTCGCCGACCCGGGCATGTGGCGAACTGCCAGCTTGACGATGCGTGGACGGACGGAGTCGGCGGCGAAGACCTCGAGCACCGCGTCGCCGAGCCCGCCCTCCGGCCAATGGTCCTCGATGGTGATGATGCCGCCGGTCTCCGCAGCGGCGGCCCGCAGCGTGGCGGCGTCGATCGGCTTCACCGAGTAGCAGTCGATGACCCGAGCGGCAATCCCCTCGGCTGCCAGCAGCTCAGCCGCCGAGATGGCCTCGTGCAGCGTGATCCCCGCCCCGACCAGGGTGACCCGGTCGGCATCGGTCTGGCGGACGACCCGGCTGCCGCCGATCTCGAATGGCTCAGTCGACGGATACAGGACCGGCACCTTCTCGCGGGTGGTACGGATGAAGACGATCCCCTTGCGGTGGAGGACTTTGGCCAACAGGGCGGCGGTCTGGTTGGCGTCCGATGGATAGAGGACCGTGCTGCCGTATACCGCCCGCATCGAGGCGATGTCCTCGAGCGCCATCTGCGAGGGCCCGTCCTCACCGATGCTCACCCCCGCGTGCGAGCCGGTCAGCACGATGTCGGCCCGGCTGACCGCGGCCATGCGTACAAAGTCGTAGGCGCGCGACAGGAACGCCGCGAAGGTCGCGGCGTACGGGCGCCAGCCGCGCACCTGGAGGCCAACCGCCATCGCAACCATCTGCTGCTCGGCGATGTAGCACTGGATGAAGCGTTCTGGGTACGCGGCCGCGAACTCCTCGGAGTAGGTCGAGTTGCCGACCTCGCCGTCGAGCGCCACCACGTCGCCACGCGCTGCCCCGAGTGCGACCAGCGCGTCGCCGTAGGCCTTGCGCGTGGCCTCCTTGCTGCCGACTTCGTACTCCGGCAGGTGCAGCTCCCCGCTCGCCGGGAATCGGTGCGGGTCGGCCGGCCCGCTCGGCTTGGCGACGGCGACGCTCAGGTTGCGGATCCCGCCCAGCTCCGCGATCGCCACGTCGGGGTCGGCGAGCGGCTTGCCGTGAAACCCGTTCTTGTTGGCGACCGCGGCCACCCCGTGGCCCTTCTCGGTGCGCGCCAGCACGACGGTCGGCCTGTCGTCCACGCCAAGCGCCTCGGCGTACGCTCCGTCGATGGCGCCAAGGTCGTGGCCGTCGATCTCGATCGCATGCCAGCCGAAGGCGCGCGCCCTCGCGGAGAAAAGATCAAGGTCCCAGCCGTGCATCGTCTCGCCGGTCTGGCCCAGCCGATTGACGTCGACGATCGCGGTCAGGTTGGCGAGGCCGCGGAATGCGGCTGACTCGAACGCCTCCCAGATGGAGCCCTCCGCCATCTCCGAGTCGCCGCAGATGCACCAGACCCGGTACGGGAGCCGGTCCAGCAGCTTGCCGGCAAGTGCCACGCCAACCGCGATCGGCAGCCCCTGTCCCAGCGAGCCGGTGGCCACGTCGACCCACGGCAGCACGGGAGTCGGATGCCCCTCGATGCGGCTGCCGGCCCTGCGGAAGGTGAGCATCTCGGCGTCCGTGATGGCGCCGGCCGCCTTGTATGCGGCGTACAGCAGCGGCGAGGCGTGACCCTTGCTCAGGATCAGATGGTCGTTGCACGGATCCTCGGGCGCCTCGAAGTCGTAGTGCAGGTACTTCGAGAGCAGCACCGCCATGAGGTCGGCCGCCGACATCGAGCTGGTCGGGTGCCCCGAGCCCGCCGCCGAACTGGAGCGGATCGAGTCGACGCGGAGCTGCGCAGCGAGCTCGGCCCAGGATGCTCGATCGTCCATGTTGCTGATCATCATAGGGACCGATCGGCGCTGCGAAAAACGAAGAGGCGGCCCCCCGCGAACGGGGCGCCGCCTATCTTGGCTGTGAGCCGATGCTGGACTAGCCGCGCATCAGCCGGAAGCAGTCGCTGCAGTAGACCGGGCGCGCACCGGTTGGGCGGAAGGGGACCTGCGTGTCCTTGCCGCAGCGCGCGCAGACCGCATCGAACATCTCGCGCGGACCGCGGCTGTAGCCGCCGCCGTTGTAGCCGCCGCCGCCGCTCGCCGCGTAGCTGCTGCCGCCGCCCGTGGCACGCCGCTGCGCTCGACACGAGGAGCAGCGCTTGGGCGCAGAGGTGAACCCCTTCTGCGCAAAGAATTCCTGCTCAGACGCGGAGAAGACGAAGTCGATTCCGCAGTCCGCACAGGTGAGCACCTGATCGGTGTAGGCCACGAGGACCCTCCCACATAGAGTTACCACGTCGAGCACTACGCCTCGATCAGCGCCGGCCACGGGTCTTGCCGCTACCCCGTGAGCCGACGATGGACGTGGTGGGAGGGGGAGGGAAGGCTGCTGGCGCCGCTCTCATGCGGCCCGACTTGCGGCCGAGTATACCGACAGATTCCCGGCACGCAAGAGGTCAAGTCTGGCCCGATCTGGCTATCCTGAGCGGCATGCGATCGATTGTCAGCGTGCTCGCCGTGTTGCTCGCCCTGGCCGGAGCTGTGTGGATCGCGCAGGGCCTAAATCTGCCGTTTGCGCCGCGCAGCTTCATGACCGCGGATCGGACCTGGATCGTCCTCGGATTCGTAGCCGTCGCGGTTGGCTTTGCGATCTTCAGACGGGCGCGGCGGCAGTCATGATCGCGGTCAGCTAGTCGAGCTGAGCTCCCGCCTCGGCCATCTGCGCCAGGGCACGTGCTCCGTCGCCGGCGGTCAGCTCGACCGCCGCCACTGCCGCCGTCAGTACGATCGTCTCGAAGCCGAGCCTTCGCGCGTCGAGGACCGTTCCAAGCACGCAGTAGTCGGTGGCGAGCCCGCCCACGACAACCCTCGTCACACCCCGGTCCCGCAGAAGCGCGGCAAGCTCGGT
The DNA here is from genome assembly GCA_040902225.1 of Chloroflexota bacterium. Classification (NCBI taxonomy): domain Bacteria; kingdom Bacillati; phylum Chloroflexota; species Chloroflexota bacterium. The sequence continues at coordinate 109,044 of JBBDXT010000004.1, read as the reverse complement.
CGGAAGATCAACGCCCGAGACGGGGTCGCGCATCGTAAAGCCCGAGTACCCGTCCTCCCCGTTGCTCCCCTTGCGGACGCTCGGACCCGCCACCACCAACTCCGGGTGCAGCTCGGCTCCCCATGTCTCGGCGACGCAATGCACCGGCCACACTCCGCCGTCCTTCGCGAAATGCGGAGTCGATGTCGGATGCCAGTCCTGCGTATAGACCACCATGGCCTCCTCGCTCACGGCCACCTGAATCTCGTCATTCATCCGCGACACGACCTCGCTCGCGCCGCTCACGTGGAGGCTGCCGGCGGGGTCGGCGAAGTCGTTCTGGAGGTCGACCACCACCAGCGCGGTCGATGCGTCATAGCCGGTCATGCGGCCAAAGGTAGTCCAGGCGGCGCGATTGGCGCCGGCCGTCACCGCTTGCTCCACCCAAGACTGCCGGCACGCGGGCCACGAGGATCAGTAGATTCCGGGCACGAAGCGCTTCGTTCTGCGTCGGTAGGCCTCGTATGCGTCGTATCGCTCGAGCAGCCACGTCTCCTCGCGGCGCGTCTTGGCATCCAGGAAGGCTGCCAGCAGCAGCGCCACGACAAAGGCCCCAACGCTCTGGGTGACTGCGCTCCACCCGAAGCCCGCGAGCATCAGGCCCGCGTAGATGGGATGACGCAGACGGGTGTAGATGCCCGAATCGATCAGGCGGCCATCAGGTCGCGGTCGCGGCACCGGGGTCATGCTCGCGCCCAGATCGGCCATCGCGCGGAACGCGAGCCATCCACCAACGGCAAGCGCGGCCACGCCAGCGAGGAATCCCACCCAGCCGATGGAGCTGGCCGGCCAGAATGTTGGTTCCCCTGACAAGCCCACGATGATGAGCAGGCCGATCAGTGCGAACTGACCGACGACCCACCCTTCACCGCGGGGTCCCAGATCCGGGAGTCGTCGCCCGCCAGGGGCAGTTGGAGCGCCGGTCGTCAACCGGGGAAGAGACGCCGCAGCCTGCGATATGCGGCCGCAGCCGGCCCCTGGCGACGCCGAAGCCAACCGGGGTCTGCTGCCGTGCGCCGTAGCGCGGAGGTCACGTCAGAAGGCGAACGGCTGGTGGTGGGCGGTGGCGGAGCCGGCTCAGGCTCGAATGCCCAGTCGTCGTGACGGGCCGGCTCGTTGTCGTCCGCGGCAGGCTTTGCCCACTGCCGAGACACGTCGTATGAAGGATCGGCCTGGACCGGGACCGCCTCGAGCGCGGCCATTGCCTCGTGGAGCTCGGCGGCGCCCGGCAGGTCGACCGTCGACGAGGGCGGGGGGGTGATCATCGCGCGGATCGCGGCCACCTCGGCGTCATCCCAGCCCTCGTCGAGCGCGAGGCGGGCAAGCTCATCCTCGGTCATGGCCAGCGGCGGCCGAACGATCTCCACGACCGGAGCGGCATCGACCGCCGGCCACAGGTCCGCCTCGGCCCGGAATTCCGGGCGCGGCTCATCGCGCACGATGGGACTCGGATCGGGCTCGCCGCCGAGCCACATGACCTCCTCCTCGACCTCCTCCACCGCGACGGCCGTGCTCATGGTTGGCGGTTCGGGCGCGTCCGAGGCCGCCGTTTCGGCGACTGCCGGTTCGGCGACTGCCGGTTCGGCGACCACCGGTTCGGCGACTTCCGCTTCGGCGTCGACCGGTTCGGCGTCGGCCGGTTCGGCAGGAAATTCCGGGGCCGCCGGCTCAGGCGGCTGCCATGGCTCGAAATCGGCCGCAGGCTCGAAATCAAGAGCAGACTCGAAATCAAGAGCAGGCTCCGGCTCGGGCGGGCGGATCGCCTCGCCCGGCGCCTCCGGCTCCTGCAGTGCCTGGGCTTCTGGCTCCGGCTCTTCCAGCGCCCCTGTCGCGACGGACGAGCTTTCGGGCTCCGGCTCAGCTTGATCCGGCGTCGGCGTGGGCGGAGCGACCTGGACGCTGCTTTCCATCTCCGCCGCGTCGAGCCAAGCGAAGTCGCCATCTGCGAACCAATCCGGCTCCACGACAACGGTGCTGTAGGTCGGTGGTTCGACCTCGGCCGTCGGCGCCTCGGCTCTATCCTCGACCGCAACCTCCGCAGCCGCGGCTTCTGCAGCGGCAACCGGCTTAGGCACCGCCGCCTCCTGCTCGTCGGGGATCTCCTCCCCGGCTGCCACTTCCTCGGCTGCCACTTCCTCGGCCCCGACCTCCTCGGCCGTCACCTCCGCGGCCCCGACCTCCTCGGCCGTCACCTCCGCGGCGACATCCGTCGCCTCGCCAGCCTCCTGAATCGCCTCGTCCGGCGCTGCGACAGCTGCCCCGGTGGCCTCAGCGCTTTCCTGCGAGTCACGGTCCGCCTCCAAACGGGACTCCCCGAGATCCGCGGCATTCGGATCCTGCGCGCGAGCCAGCGCATCCGCGAAGCCGGCCACTGCTTCACGAGGGGAGCGGGCCTTGCCTGGGCGCGGCTTGCGGCGAGCCGGCGGGCGGGGCGCGCCCCGCGGGCGCGGAGCGGCCGGCGGAGGCATCGGGGGGGATGGCTCGGGCGTCAAGGCGGGGACGCTCAGCGAGTCCCAGGCCATCGGGGCGGCATCGACTGGCGGCGGCAACCGAAGGTCGAGGCGCGCCTCGAGCTGATCGACCCGCGAGCGCAGGCCCGCCACCTCGCCGCGTGATTCTCCAAGGGCTAGCAGTGCCTGCCCATAACGCTCGGTCAGGTTGCGAAACTCGGTCAGCAGCTCCCGAAAGGCACTGGCCTCGCCGGTTTGGCCATGCGTGCCGCCGTTGCCGTTCGTGCGCGGCGGCTCGTCGTGCGCGGCGGACGCGATCGGTCCGGGCTGCGTCTTGAGGAAAACGCGCATGGAGTCGCCCTCGGGGGTGCCGAGCAGCACGCCTCTGGCCAACAGCTCCCAGACGCGCCCTTCAGCCACCCCGAGGACTGACGCTGCTTCCTGTACCGAGTAGCCGTCCATCACGGGTCCGATAGGGTACGCCCTGGCACGAAAAACGGCGATACCCTCGGACTCGCTTCGCGCGCGGAAGCGGCGGGATGCAGCTCGGACTCCCTATCATCGGCCTTCGATGACGTCCCCGGTCCGGGTGCCAAGTCAGCCAGGCTACGATTTCGGGCTCCCGCCCGCACTCGAAGGCCTGGGCGAGCTGGCCTACAACCTGTGGTGGAGCTGGACCCCGCGCGCGGGTGCGCTCTTCGCCCGGATCGACTCTGCGGCGTGGTCGCGCTACCGCAGCCCGATCCCCGTCCTCGCCGCGGTCGAGCCGGGCCGATGGACCGAGCTGCTGGCCGACGAGGATTTCATGGTCGATGCCAGCCGCGTCCTGGACGAGTTCGAGCGCTACCTCGCCAACGGATCGGACTCCTGGTACCGGGCCGCTACCGACGCGGATCCGGCGGCATCGCTTCCCGGTCCTGTCGCGTACTTCTGCGCCGAGTACGGCATCCACGAGTCGATGCAGATCTACTCCGGCGGGCTCGGCATCCTCGCCGGCGACCACTGCAAGTCTGCCTCGGACGCGGCGCTGCCGTTCATTGGAGTTGGGCTCCTCTATCGACGCGGCTATTTCCGTCAGCAGATCGATGCGGATGGTCACCAGGAGCACGCGCAGCCGGACCTCGACCCCGCCATGCTGCCACTCCGGCGCGCACGAGGGCGTGACGGCGCTCCGCTGCAGGTGAGCGTCGACTTCCCGGATCGCAAGGTCCAGGTCGCCGTCTGGCTGGCGCAGGTGGGTCGGGTCCCACTCCTGCTGCTGGACACCGACATCCCCGCCAACGAGGGGAGCGACCGCCCGATCACGCACATCCTCTACGTCCGCGGCCGCGAGATGCGGCTCTGCCAGGAGATCGTGTTGGGGATCGGCGGCGTCCGGGCGCTACGGGCTCTCGGGATCGAGCCGGCGGCATGGCACCTGAACGAGGGACATTCGGCCTTCCTGCTCCTCGAGCGCGCGCGGGAGCTGGTCGCGGCCGAGCCAGGCCTGGGAGCCGATGAGGCGCTGCGGCGCGTCGGCAACAACTCGGTCTTCACGATTCACACGCCGGTCAAGGACGGGAACGAGCAATTCGAGCGCGCGCTGGCCAGCAGGTTGTTGAGCCCCTGGCTGAAGGCCTGCGGCATGCCGGCCGAACAGCTCATGGAGCTCGGACGCGGCCTCGGCGACGAGGTCGAGCCGCCGTTCGACATGACGGCTTTCGTGCTTCGCCACGCCACCGCCGCCAATGCGGTCAGCCGCCTCCACGGCGAGACCGCTAACGCCACCTGGGCCCCGTTGCGTCCCCAGCCGATCTCAGCCATTACCAACGGGGTCCACGCCGCGACCTGGATCGGTCGCCCGTTGCGGCGCCTGTTCGAGCGCGCCACGGCTCGCTCGCTGGGCAGCGACGCCCCGCGGCCGGAGGTCTTCGACAAGCTGGCGGAGGTGCTCGAGACCGACCTGTGGGGCGCCCACCGACAGCAGAAGCGGGAGCTGATCGAGTTCATGCGCAGTCGCCTGGCGAGACAATTCGCGCGTCACGGCGAGTCACCCGATGTGCTCCGGGAGCTCCACGAGGCCTTCGATCCGGAGATGATGACAATCGGCTTCGCGAGACGCTTCGCGACGTACAAGCGAGCAGACCTGCTCTTCCACGATGAGCATCGCCTGGCACGGCTGATGGCCGACGCGGAGCGCCCGGTGCAGCTCGTCCTGGCGGGCAAGGCGCACCCTGCCGACCGCCCAGGCCAACAGGTGATCCAGCGCATCTTCACGCTCTCTCGTACCGAGCCATTGCGCGGTCGGATCTTCATCCTCGAGGACTACGACATGCGCATCGCCCGCTTCATGGTGGGTGGGGTGGACATCTGGCTGAACAATCCGCGCCGCCCGATGGAGGCGTCGGGCACCTCCGGCATGAAGGCAGCGATGAACGGTATCCCCTCGATCAGCATCCTCGACGGGTGGTGGGACGAGGGGTTCAACGGGCGCAATGGCTGGGCCATCGGCGGGCGGCAGTCACTTGCCGATAGCGCCGCCCAGGACGAGGCGGATGCATCCGAGCTGTATCGGCTTCTCGAAGAGGAGGTAGTGCCGCGCTTCTACGCCCGGGATGCCCAGGGTATGCCCGGCGATTGGATCGGCACCATGCGCGAGGCCATCGCGGCTGCGATCTGGCAGTTCAGCACCGCACGCATGCTCGGCGAGTACGTCGAGAGGATGTACCGCCCGGCTGCCCGGGCCGCCGAGCCGGCGGCCGCGAGATCGGGCTAGGGCAGGTAGACCCGGGGGTTCTCCCAGATGCCGTGGTCGTTGATCGCGAAATGGAGATGGCATCCGGTTGAGTTGCCGGTGTTGCCCTCGTAGCCGATCACCTGCCCGCGGCTGACCACCTGGCCAGGACTCACGACCACCTGGGCGCGCAGGTGCCAGTACCAGCTCTGGACACCGGAACCGTGGCTGATGACGACCCCGTAGCCCGAGTCCCACGGCCAGAGCGGCTGCCCTGACGCCCGGACCGTCCCGGTGCCGACCGCCAGGATCGGGGTTCCGCAGCCGTTGGCGATGTCGATCCCGCCATGGAAGTGCCTGTAGTAGACACCCCGGTACGTATATGACGGCTCCAGCAGGAAGTTCGTGGGACCCCACTCCTGTGTCACGCGGAAGGTGAGCTCGGGCCACTTGAAGCCGAACGCGGACGGTGCCTGGCGCCGCGCATCCTCTTCCGCCTGGAGCTTGGCGACCAGCTTGGTCTGCGCTTCAAACGCCTTCTGGTTGTCCGCGACCTGCTGCGCGACATCGCCCTTCGCCTCGAGGGCGGCGTTCAGGGCGGCCTCCTGGTCGCGACGCTTCTGCTCTGCGGCTGCCTTCAGCCTCGCCAGCTCGGCCTTCATCGCCGCCAGCTCGGCCTCGCGCTGGGCAAGGAGCTTGGCCTCGGCATCGGCCTGATCGCGCGCTTCGGCGACCTGCTGGCGCCCATCGCGAAGCGACTCCTCCTTCGCCTCGAGGCTGGCTCGCAGGTCCCTGATCTCGAGAGCCAGCTGCTTGTCCTGGTCGGAGACGGTGATCATGTAGCCGACCTGGGTGGTGGCGGCGTCGAGCGAATCGGCCGAGAGGAGGAGCTCGAGCACCGAGGTCTGGCTGCGCTCATAGGCGGAGCGGATGTGGTCCTGCAGGAGCGACTCGCGGGCGTGCAGCTCCGCGGTCTGGGCGACGATCTCTGCCGCGACCTCCACGAGCTGCTCGTCAAGGCTGGCGATCTGGGCACGCAGGTCAGCCAGGCGGGCCGTGATGTCGGCCACCTGGACCTGCACCTCGGCCAGGAGCCCGCTGACGCGGTTGTACTCCGCGGTCACCGATGCGAGCTGCGCCCTCGCGTCGTCCAGCTTTCCGGCAAGCGTCGACGCCTTGGTCCTGAGCTGGGCGAGCGCAGCGCGCTGTGCGCTCAGAGTTGCCTCGAGCGCCTTCTGCTGCGCCTTCGCTTCGGCGAGCGGATCCGCGGCCTGGGCCTGGTCGCGGGGGGAGGTGGTGACGATGCTCGTTCCGACCATCAGGAGGGCAATCACCATGATGGCCAGGTGAGATCGTCGCCTCATACGACAATCATCTGTAGTTGTTCCATCGGCCCAGATGCCCCGTCTACGTGCTCCTGTCGCGATCCTAGCCGCGCATGCAGAGCGCGTGACGTGGCCGGAAGGTACCACCTGATCTAGTCAAGAGTCCACCTTTTTATCCAGCTCCTCGTCATCCTCGAGCACGTTTGCGCGGGCGATCTCCGCGCCCAGCAGGACCACCATGCTGGCGAAATGGAGGAATACCAGGAGCGAGATGACGGTCGAGATGGGGCCGAAGAAGCTCTCGTAGCGGGCAACGTCGGTGGCGTACCAGGTGAAGCTGGCGCGCAGCACCGTGAACAGGATGGTGGCCACGATCGCCCCGGGCAGCACCTGGCGGAAGGTGACCGGCCGGTTCGGAACGACGCGGTAGATGACGAGCAGGGCGATCAGCACCAGCAGGATCGGGAGGGCGAACCGGAGCAGGTCCACCAGCAGCTGGCCGCCACTGCCGCCTCCCGGGAGGCGGTCGGCCAACCGGCCGGCGATGCTCTCCGCCAAGCCGATCCCGACCGCGATCAGGGTCAGCAGGCCTGACCCTCCAAGGAGGAACAGGGCGATCAGCTTGTCCTGCCAGAACGGGCGCCGCGTCGAGGTCGCGAAGGCACGGCCCACGCCGGTGCTCAAGGCTCCGAAGAAGCCGATCGCTCCCCACGCCAGCAGGGGAACACTGATGATCGTGACCCCTCCGCGCGACTCGATGATGGTCTCGACCACGGCGGTCACCGTGCCGGGCTGGAGCGGGAGCGCCGACTCGAGACGTCCGATCATGATCCGCCGCGCCTCCCCCTCCCCGATCAGCAGGCTGAACACGATCACGCCCAGCACGATGACCTGGAAGAGGGAGAGGATGGCGAAGTAGGCCATGCTGCTCGCCACGCTCGGTCCGTCGTGAAGGGCGAAGCCTGCGAGCGCGCGGCGCCCCACACGGGTGGTCCGCCACTGGGACGCCCAGCGATCCGCCGCCTCCAGGAGTCGATTCCAGCGCTCGCCCATGGGTGAGAGGCTACCCTGTCGGGATGCCGGCTGACGCATCGGTCCAGCTCGAGATCGACGGCTTCGAGGTTGCCATCAGCAATCCGGGCAAGGTCTTCTTCGCGCAGGCCGCGATCACCAAGCTCGACCTCGTCAACTACTACCTTGCCGTGGCGCCTGGGGCGCTGCGGGGCGTGATGAACCGGCCGATGGCGCTCAAGCGATTCGTCAACGGCGCCGGCGGCGAGGCCTTCTTCCAGAAGCGGGCACCGGCCTCCGTTCCCGAGTTCGTACGCACGGTGGAGCTCTCGTTCCCATCCGGCCGGACAGCGGACGAGGTCGTGGTCAGCAACGGCGCCGCGCTGGCCTGGGTCGTGAACCTCGGCTGCATCGACCTCAACCCGCACCCTGTGCGCGCCGACGACCTCGACCACCCCGATGAGCTGCGCGTCGACCTCGATCCCGGTCCCGGGGTGGCGTGGAGCACGGTGCGCGACGTGGCCGTGGTGGCGGGCGAGGTCCTCGCGGACCACGGCCTGACCGGCTGGCCCAAGACGTCGGGGTCACGGGGGATCCATGTCTATGCCCGCATCGAGCCGCGCTGGACCTTCGGAGAGGTCCGTCGAGCGGCCCTGGCCCTGGGGCGCGAGGTCGAGCGTCGCGTGCCGGAGCTGGCCACCAGCAAGTGGTGGAAGGAGGAGCGGCACGGGGTCTTCATCGACTACAACCAGAATGCCAAGGACCGCACGGTCGCCTCGGTCTATTCGGTGCGGCCCGTGCCGGATGCCCGCGTCTCCGCACCCCTCCTCTGGTCGGAGGTCCCCACCGCGGAGCTCACCGACTTCACGGTGAAGACGATGCCGGACCGATACGCCCGCCTCGGCGACGTAGGCGCCGGGATCGACGATGCGGTCGGGTCGCTGGACGGCCTGCTCGAGCTCTCCGCCCGTGACGAGGCCACCGGGTTGGGCGACGCGCCGTGGCCGCCGAACTACGCCAAGCAGCCTGGCGAGCCGCCGCGCGTCCAGCCGTCGAAGCGACGCATGCCGGCTGAGCCGCCAGCACCCCGCGATCCCGCGGCGCCTCGTGGTCGCGTCGGGTCAGTTGCCCCGGCCATGCCATCGCCACCTGCCCGTCGTGCCGATGGCACCGCCGCCCCGACCGGACGGCGCCGGTCGGCGCATCCGCTGATCGTGATCTCGCAGGCAAAGACCAGGAAGGATGCGGAGGCGGGACTGGAACGCTGGAAGAAGCGCCACCCCAAGGCGGCGAAGCTGCTTGCCGAGGACGACATCCTGGTCGACGGGATGCGCGGCCGGTCATCGCTCTGGTATCGGATCCGCGTCAACCTGCGCCATGTACCGGAGGCAGAGCGCCCGGCAGCGGAGCCGCCGGACCCGGACTACAGCCCTTGGCAGGGCTACGAACCGCCTGATCGGACAGATACGGACGAGCGAGCACCGAACAGCAAGCTCGCCGAATGACTGCCCTTCGTTGAGGCTGCGACAAACCTGGGAGTGGAGGAATTCAATGTCGGATCACTTCGACACCGAGGACGGGCGGACCGATATCACCGACCTGTACCTCTTCCCCGCGCGCGGACGCGACGACCGGTCGGTGCTCGTCCTTGACTTCAACCCCGAGCCCTCCGCGCTCGAGCTCAGCTTCGATCCGGCCGCCAGCTACGAGTTCAAGGTCGACACCAACGGCGATCTCGAGGCCGACATCGCCTTCCACGTGCTGTTCACGCCGACCTCCGGGACCGAGGCGACCGCGACGCTGTACCGCGCGACGGGGGAGACCGCGCGCCGGACTGGCGCTGTCGGCGAGATTATCATCGCAGATGCCCCGATGTCGATCGGAGAGTCGGCGCACATCGCGCAGTCCGGCGGCTACCGGTTCTTCACCGGCATCCGTAGCGACCCGCACTTCAAGGACGTGCATGGCTTCCGCAACGATTTCCAGTTCACCGGCCACGACCCGGTCGCGGAGCGCAATGTGATCGGGATCGTGCTCGAGGTGCCAAAGGCAGAACTCGGAGCGGGCGGCCCGATCCGGATCTGGGGTCGAACCATAGTCGCGGTCGACGGCGAGGTCGTGACGGTCGACCAGGCAGGTCGCCCAGGGACGAACAATGCATTCAACGAGCCAGAGGTTGACCGGCTCGAGTTCGATGCGACGCCGCCGACCGAGCAACTCACCCGCTTCCGCGACCGGTTCCTGGCGTTCCTCGGGTCGCTCGGCTATTCCGACGCCGAGGCCGCCGATCTTCTCCCTGACTATCTCCCGGACGTCCTCCCCTACGACTCGGCCCAGCCGCCTGGCTACCCGAACGGCCGTCGCCTGACGGACGACACGGCCGACCTCCTCGCCAGCCTCCTCACCCGTGGCCGCGTGACCTCGGACCTTGTCGGCCCGCACACGGACCTGCTGGAGGAGTTTCCATACCTTGGCGCGCCGCATCCAACCCTGAATCCGTAGTCCACCCCTGGCGGAGGATCTTGATCTCAAACGGCGGTGGCGAATTCATCTACGCCTTCAATCCGTCGTAAGCCGCTGTTCGAGGCGAGCCTTCACAGCGGGCCACTCGTCGGCGAGGATCGAGTAGTACACGCTGCTGCGCATGAATCCATCGGGCATGCGGAACTGATGGCGCAGGACGCCCTCTCGCACCGCCCCGAGGTGCTCCATGGCTCGCTGCGATCGCTCGTTGCGCTCGTCGGTCTTGAGCGCCACGCGCGTCGCCCCGAGCTCGTCGAAGGCGTAGCCGAGCTGCAGCAGCTTGGCCTCGGTGTTGGTCGCGGTCCGCTGGTGGGACGGCGCGATCCAGGTCCAGCCGATCTCCAGCCGTCCATGCTCGGTGGCGATGTCGAGGAAGCGCGTCGAGCCCACCGCGCGGCCGCTGGCCGCGTCGACGGTCGCCCACGAGATGTACTCGGAGCGGAGCGCATCCGCCAGGTACGCCGGCCAGGTGGCCGTGCCGGCCGACAGGTCGGTGAACAGGTAGCGGAACGTCGCCGGGTCCTGCGCGGCGGCCGCCAGCAGGTCGTCGCGGTGCTTCTCCTCCAGCGGCTCGAGACGCACGAAGCGTCCCTCCAGGACGATCCGCTCAGGTTGACGCACGACGACCTGTCCCCTTATTCACAGGGTGCATCAAATCGCGCCGATAACCGCCTTCCCGCATCGAGTCATGTGTGGGACGAATCAGGCGTCGCGGGAGAGGCGCCATCGGTGTGATCCGATTCGCGGGACGAATATCGGCGGACACTCAGCCCGCGGGGGCGCCCTCGCGCGCCGTCACGGCCGCTTCGACCCAGCCGGGGATCTCGCGGCGGAGGGTCGCCAGCGGCAGGGAGCCGTGCGCCAGCACCTCGTCGTGGAAGGCGCGCAGGTCGAATCGGTCTCCCATGAACTCGCTCACCTCGCGCCGAGCACGCTCGATCTCCCGCTGACCGATCTTGTAGGCGAGCGCCTGGCCCGGCCAGATGGTGTAGCGGTCCACCTCGATCTCCGCATCGATCGGGGGCAGCGAACCGCGCTCGTGCATGAACTCGATGGCCCGGGCGCGGCTCCAGCCGAATGCGTGCAGCCCCGAGTCAACGACCAGGCGGGCAGCGCGGAAGGACTGCGCGTCCAGCATCCCGAGCCGCTCGGCTTCGGAGCGGTAGAGGTCCATCTCGTCGGCGAGCCGCTCGCAGTACAGGCCCCAACCCTCCGAGTAGGCCGCCCCGGCCAGGCGGGAGCCGAGAGTCCGGAAGGCCGGCAGACCGGTGAGCTCCATCTCGATGGCGAGCTGGAAGTGGTGCCCAGGCGTGGCCTCGTGGAAGGTGATCGCGGCGATCTTGTGCAGGTCCCGCGCCTCGGACTGGTACGTATTCAGGTAGTACTGGCCGGACCGCGAACCGTCGATCGAGGGCGGCATGTAGAAGGCGGGCGGCACCTCGCGCTCGCGGTACTCCTCGACGGCCTTGACCTCGCAATCGGCTCGGGGCAGGCGGCCGAAATAGCGGGGCGCCGTGGCGAACGCGCGAGCGGTCTGCTCGGCCGCCAGCTCCACGATGCGCTCTCGCGAGGAGGTGTGATTGGCCGGATCCTCGCCAAGCGCCTTGGCGTAGGCGACGCGGTCGCCATATCCGGCCCGCCGCGCGATCTCGTCCTTTTCGGCCTCGATGTGCGCCAAGTCCTCCATCCCGAACGCATGCACCTCGTCCGGGGTGGTGTCAATGGTCGTGTTCATGCGGATCCCGAGCCGATACGCCTCCTCGCCGCCGGGCGTGGTCGAGAGGCCGGGCTCAGGGCGGGCCTGAGCCTCGTATTCATCGGCCAGGAAATCGCGCAGCCGCTGCAGGGCCGGATAGATGTCTGCCTCGACCGAGGCGCGAACGCGCTCCCGGGCGGCGTCATCGGCGACGTGTGCCATGGCCACCGCGGGGAAGGACTCGGCGGGAACGGCAAGCATGCGCTCGATCTGCTCGATCTCCTTGCGCACCGGGATCGCCGCCCCGGTGCGACCATCCTCCACCCCCTCGCGCAGGGTCTTGATCTCCTGCTGGATTGCGGCAGGATAGGCACCGAAACGGGTCAGCAGGCGCTCGAGCCCCTCGGGCGTGTCGGAGATCTGGTACTGGGCGATGCGGACCGGCATGGTCTGTGTGCCGAAGATGTGGTTGATCGCCAGCTGGTACTGCCTCTGTTCGAGTGCCTCGAGGTGCGTGCTGGCGACCAGGATCAGCATGTCGCGCGTGATGACCTGCTCGGGGTCGAGCGCGGCCGGATCGATCGCCTCCGCCTCGGCCAGCGTCTCGCGGAAGGAGGCCTCGTCCGCGGCCCTGCCGGCCTCACCGAGGTCCGGGAGGCGGTCGTCAAAGCGGTCGTCGCCCAGGATGGTGGCATACACCGGGTCTCGCTCGAGGACTCCGTCCCAGAAGCGATCAGCAAGCTCATTGACGGCGGCGTTCGGGTCGTCGTGACTCACGGGCGCAGGGTCTCCTTGTCTGGACGATCGAGGCGGCGTGGAGTGTACCCGGTCATCGGCCGCCGAACAGGTCGGCCAGCAGGGCGGGTGGCGTCTCCTCGAGCTGGTCATAGCGGCACTCCGCAGGAGGCTTATCCGGCCGCCAGCGCTTGAAGGTCGTCCCGTGCCGGAAGCGGTCGCCCTGCAGGTGGTCGAACGCGACCTCGCACACCAGCTCCGGGCGCAGCGGCTCCCACGAAAGGTCCTTGCCGCGGTTCCAGCGCGACGTTGCTCCCGGCATGCGATTCCCCTCGGCCGCGGCCTCCCATTCCTTCCACTCACGCCAGGGATGGCCGTCAAGGGCGTCCACCCGGTATGGCTCCAGGAAGGCAACCAGCTCGCGGCGCTTCACCTCGGTGAACGATGAGGTGACGCCGACGTGCTGCAGCTGGCCGGCATCGTTCCAGAGGCCCAGCAGCAGCGAGCCGACCATCGTGCCGGGCCCCTTCCTGTGCCAGCGGAAGCCGGCCACCACGCAGTCGGCGGTGCGGAGGTGCTTGATCTTGGCCATCTCACGCTTGCCGGGCAGGTACCGCAGATCGGCGCGCTTGGCGATCACGCCATCCAGCCCGGCCCCCTCGAAGACGTCGAACCAGTGGCGCGCCACCACCGGATCGCTGGTCGCCGGCGTGAGCAGGACCGATGCCGGCGGGTCGGCCAGCAGCCTCTCCAGCCGGCCGCGGCGTTCGTCAAGCGGTGCCTCACGCAGGTCATCGGTCCCTTCGGCCAGGCAGTCGAAGGCGACGTACGAGGCGGGCATCTCGGCCGCCAGCATCGCGACGCGGGATGCCGCGGGATGGATGCGCAGCAGCAGCGACTCGAACTCCAGCCCGCCGTCGCGGGCGATGACGATCTCTCCGTCGAGCACGAAGCGAGCCTCGGGACCACCCACCGCGCGAAGGGGCTCGAGGAGCTCCGGGAAGTATCGGTCCAGTGGCTTCAGCTCCCGCGACTGGAGGTATAGCTCTGGACCATCTCGAAAGACGAGCGCCCGGAAGCCGTCCCACTTCGGCTCGTAGCGCCAGCCCTCGCCGACCGGGAGCTCCGGGGTGGGCTTGGCCAGCATCGGCTCGATCGGTGGTGGAAATGGAAACGACATGCGCGCGGATCGTAGCGCCATGTGCCGGGCATGGTCGGTCCCGCATACTCTCCGCCGATGGGCATCACCCTGCAGTTCCTCGGTGCCGTGGGAACGGTCACCGGCTCTCAGTTCCTGGTCACCGCAGGTGATCGCCGCATCGTCGTCGACTGCGGCATGTTCCAGGGCTCGCCGGATGAGGTCAGCCGCAATCGGTTGCCGTTCGCCTTTGAGCCCGCGGCCCTCGATGCCGTGCTCTTGACCCACGCCCATTTCGACCATTGCGGCCGCATCCCGGCCCTGGTCAAGGCGGGCTTCCGCGGACCGATCTACGCCACCTCGGGCACCGCCGACCTCGCCGAGATCGTCCTGCGCGACGCCGCCAAGCTCCAGGAAGAGGCCGAATCGCGCTGGCGCAGGAAGCACCCGGACCAGGCGGCCACGCACGATGCCGACTTGGCCAGTGAGGTGGCCGCGGTCGAGAACAACGCCGAGATGCCCGCCAGGCTGCGAGCGGCGCCCGCCGAGGGGACAACGATGACGCGCGTCGCCCTCTATTCGATGGCCGACGTCGAGCAGACCGCGACCCAGTTCAGGCCGGTTGGCTATGACACCCGGGTGGAGGTGCTCGACGGTGTCACGGCCATCTTTCGTGATGCAGGTCACATCCTCGGCTCGTCGATCATCGAGCTGCGGATCAGCGAGGGGGCGGCCGAAACCACGATCGTCTTCTCCGGCGACCTCGGGCGCGACGAGACGCCGATCCTGCGCGACCCGACGCCAATCAGCCACGGCGACTTCGTGCTGGTCGAGTCGACCTACGGCAACCGCGAGCACGCGCCGCACGAGCAGGCCATCGAAGAGCTGGCGACGGCGATCAACGAGGTCGCCACCGATCGCGGGGTGCTGCTGGTCCCCAGCTTCGCGATTGGGCGCACGCAGGAACTGGTCTGGGTGCTCGACGAGCTCCATCGCAACCAGCGCATTCCGCGCCTGCCGCTCTACCTCGACTCCCCCATGGCAAGCCGCGCCAGCGACGTGTATCTCCGTCACCCGGAGGATTACGACGAGGAGACCGCCGTCCTGCTGCGCTCCGGGGAATCCCCGCTCGCCTATCCCGGCGAGACCTACACCAACGAGGTTGACGAGTCGAAGGGGATCAGGACCCAGCCGCGGCCGCTGATGATCGTCGCCAGCTCCGGGATGCTCACCGGCGGGCGGATCATGCATCACCTCAAGGACTTCCTGCCGGACCCCGCCTGCACGCTGCTGTTCATCGGCTACCAGGGCGAGGGGACGCTCGGACGTCACATCCAATCGGGCGCCAAGGCGGCCAAGATCGACGGTGTGGCGTATGAGATCAAGTGCCGGGTGCGCGTGATCTCGGGCTTTTCCGCGCACGCCGATAAGCACGAGCTCGACGACTGGCTCGGCAATTTCGCGAAGGCGGGCGGCGCCAATGGCGGCGACGGCAAGCCGAAGCGAGTGTTCGTCACCCATGGCGACCCCGATGCGGCCGAGGCCTTTGCCACACGGATCCGTTCCTTGGGGCTGGAGGCTCATCTGCCGGCCTACCTGGAGACAGTCCAGCTGCGCTGAGCGCGCCGGGGTTGGCTAGCATGCCGCCCATGACCGACCGACCGTTCATCTCGTTCATGACCGACTTCGGTGTCGGCTCGAGCGCGCCAGCGGTGTGCCGTGGCGTGATGCTTGACATCGCCCCCGACGCGCGATTGGTCGACGTGACCCACGCAATCCGCCATTTCGCGTTGCGGGACGGGGCGTTCCTGCTGGCGCGCAGCGTCCCGTACTTCCCGATCGGCGTCCACGTGGCCGTCGTCGACCCGGGGGTCGGCACGGCCCGTCGGCCGATTGCCCTGCAGGTGGGTCGCGGCGACTACCTGGTAGGGCCTGACAACGGGCTGCTGGTGCCGGCTGCTCATGCCCTGGGTGGCATCGTGGCGGCGCGAGCCCTCGAGAACCGCGCACTCTGGCTGCCGAGTGTGTCGCATACCTTCCACGGGCGCGACATCTTCGCGCCGGTTGCGGCACACCTCGCCGGTGGCACGCCATTCGAAACGGTCGGCCCCACGCTCGACCCGACCGACATTACACAGCTCGAGTTGCCGATAGCCACGCCCCGCGACGGCGGACTCGACACGTCGGTCCTGCTCATCGACGCATTCGGCAACTGTCGTCTCGCGGGCGAGACCTCGGACCTGGTCACCGCCTTCGGCGAGATGGAACGCGGCCGCTGGTTCGACCTCGTCCTTCCGGCGCGCCGCGCGCACCATGCGGCACGCGTGAAGGTGCCGTGGGTGGCGACCTTCGCGGACGTCGCGGTCGGCTCGCCACTCCTCTTCGAGGATGCCGACTACGCCGGGCCGGCACTGGCCGTCAACCTCGGATCGGCCGCCGAGCAGCTTGGTCTCGATCTCGACACCCCCGTGCGACTCGAGCCTGCCTGAGCCGATGGCCGACGGCCCGCTGCTCGAGGTCGAATCCCTCACCTTTCGCTATCGACGCGCCACCGAGCCGGCGATTCGGGACCTCTCGTTCACCGTCCAGGCAGGTGAAGTGCTCCTGGTGGCTGGACCCTCCGGCTGCGGCAAGTCCACCCTGATTCGCGCCATCAACGGCCTGATCCCGCACGCGTACCGAGGCGAGCTCTCAGGTCGCGTGGCAATCGACGGCCGGGCCACAGCTGACCTCCGACTCCGCGACCTCGCCCTGCTGGTGGGCACGGTTCTCCAGGATCCGCGCAAGCAGCTCGTGGCATCCACGGTTGAGGGCGAGCTGGCCTTCGGTCCGGAAAACCTGGGAGTCCCCAGGGCAGAGATTCGTCGGCGCCTGGTGGAGCTCGCGGCGGCGAGCGGCATCGACCATCTCACCTCACGGACCACCGACGAGCTGTCGGGTGGGGAGAGCCAGCAGCTGGCGATCGCCGGCGCGCTCATGCTGCAGCCGCGCCTGCTGGTCCTCGACGAGCCGCTGGCCAACCTCGATCCGGCTGCTGCGCACCGCCTCCTGGCGCTGGTGCGACGGCTGGCTGACAACGGCACGGCCGTCGTGATCGTCGAACACCGGGTCGAGGACGTCCTCGACGCCCTGCCGGATCGCGTGCTCTACCTCGAGGATGGATCGCCGCACTACCTCGGCGGGGTGGAGGGCTTTCTGGCCATGGCCGATCCTGCGAGCGTGAAGCTTCCCTTCGCCATCGTGCTCGAGCGTGCGATTGGGCAGCAGCATCGGGCGGCGGCTGCGTCGCGAGCCGTGGCCAAGGGTATGGACGCCGGACCCGCACGACTGGAGTGGTCAGCGGTTGACGCCGGCTACGACGGCAGGCAGGTCCTCCACGAGGTCAGCGCGTCGCTCGGCAAGCGGGAGACGGTCGCCGTGCTCGGACCAAATGGATCCGGCAAGACGACGCTGTTCAAGGCCGCCATCGGCCTCATCCAGACGATGCATGGCGAGATCGTCGTGGACGGGGAGCCGACCGCCGGCCGCAGCGTCGCCGACCTGGCGGGCACGTTCGGCTACGTGTTCCAGAATCCATCCCAGATGCTCTTTGCTCGCACCGTTCGCGACGAGATCCTGTTCGGACCGATCAACCTGGCAAGGGACCCTGCCCGCTTTGACTCGTTGGTGACCGATGCCCTGACACGCGTCAACCTGGCAGACGAGCCGGATATCCAGTCGCGGCCACCGCTTACCCTGTCGTTCGGGCAGCAGAAGCGCCTGGCGATCGCGGTAGCGCTGGCCATTGAGCCACGCACGCTGGTGCTTGACGAGCCGTCCTCGGGGCAGGACCATCGGAGCGCAACGGGGTTCATGAAGGAGGTTGAGAGGATCGAGGGACTCGAAAGCGTCTATTTCGTGACGCATGATGCAGACCTGGCACTGGCCCACGCCGATCGAATCCTGCTGATGCGCGACGGTCGAATCGTCGCCGACGGGCCGCCACTGGAGGTGATCGCGGACCGCGATCGCTGGACCGCATGCAATCTCCGCTACACATCGCTGATGGAGGCGAACACGGAGTGGGGCAGCAGGACCGGGTCATTCCTGGCCGCCGAAGAGCTTGCAGGCTGGATCGTGGCCAGGTCAAAGAGGGAGGCGGGGGAGATCGGTCAGGCGCTCGGTTGAGCGCCTGACCACGAGGGAGGCAGAGGAGACCTATGACAACCATGAGCATGGAAAAGCCCGATGGGGCCTGGTCACTGACCACGCGTGTGATCGTCTACTCGGCGATCGGCGCTGCGCTGTACGCGGTTCTCAACTGGGCGACATTTGCCATCCAGATCCCTGGAACCCAGAACGTCAACATTCGCCCGCAGTTCGGCCTGGTCACGTTCTTCGGCTTCGCCTTCGGCCCACTTGCAGGCTTTCTGGTGGGCTTCGTCGGGAACACCCTGGGAGATCAGCTGGCCTACGGGAGCGCGTTTGGCTCGTGGTGGTGGAGCGTGGCCGGCGGGCTTGCCGGACTGGTAGCGGGCCTCTTCCCGTTCTGGATGGCCAGCCGCATGACGACCCTGAACAGCAGGGCGGTGACCTCAGCGGTTGCTGGGGTGGTCGGCACGGTCATCGGGTTCCTCTTCATCTGGATCGAGCTGATCATCCAGCCCGAGCTGGGTTTCAACACGATCCTCACCACCGAGTACATCCCAACCGTGATCGGCAACTCGATTGCTGCGGCCGTCGTGACGCCGATCCTGGTGTATGCGTGGGAGCCGCTTCGCGAGCAGCTCGGACGCTGACCATGACTGCAGCCAGCTGAACGATGCGGGCTGCGTTCCCCTATCTCGGGCGAGGGTCCTGGCTTTCACGCCGGGACCCTCGCGTTTTGATCCTCGCACCGCTCCTCGTGGTGTTCGGGGCCATCCAGCTGCGAGATGTGCGCCAATTGGGTGTCGTGCTGATCCTGGCCCTTGGCTACTACGCCACCGCCGGCATCCCGTGGCGCTCGGTCCGCCTGCAGTGGACGTACCTGATCGTGGTGATCGCGGTCTTCGCCCTCGTCAACGCATTGATCACCGGTGGACAATCCGGCACCTTCGCGGGCGCCTCGACCCACGTGATCCTGACGATCCCGCCGTTCGGAGCCGAACTGACCGCAGAGGGGATCAGCCTGGGCGCCAGCCAGCTGGTTCGCTACCTCGCATTCGCGGCGGTGGGGTTTCCGGTGGCCTACGCCGTCGCGCCCGGCGATATGGGAGTCGCCCTCCGACGCCTGGGCATCGGCGATCGGATCGCGGTGATGGTCGACCTGACCATCCGGTTCATTCCAACCCTGGCGGCGGAGGTCGTCGAGACAATTGACGCGCAACGTGTTCGTGGGTATGACCCCACCGCTCGCAAGGGCGGGCTCATCAGCAGGCTGCGCCGCGCCGCACCGATCCTCGTCCCCGTCACGGTGGGCTCGATCGCCGGAGCGGAGGACACGATCGATGCCATGGATCTGCGCGCCTTTGGCGTGCAGCGCCGCACATGGCTGCGCGAACTGCGCTACGGTCGATCAGACTGGGCCGTCATCGGCCTGTTCGTGGCCTTCGTTGCCGCCGCCACCTTCCTGAATTTCAGCGGTCGCTCGCCGCACTACCTGCTGCCGTTCCTGGTGGGCGGGTAGCCGTGGTGCTGTGGATGAGGCGTGGATAACTCCGTCGCCCGGCTGAAAAGTCGTGGAGAAGTCCCCTAGGCAGGGTTGGCGGCAGCCCCTACAGTTCTTTTTGTTCCGGAGGAGCCGGACCACGGTCCCGAGATTGCATCAAGGGGTCGGGGTGAGGTTCCTCCGGGACATTTTTCACGCCCTCTTTGGATTCTCCCCCGCCGGTGCACTCAGGGCCGCAGCAGCCAGGACCGATACGAAGGTCGGAACCCCAGGCCGCGCAGCGCACCGGCCAGCACCGATTCCCCAGGCGGCGCCCGGTCCACTCGCTCGAGGCGCAATTCCTTCAGCGGACCGGATGGGGCGAGCAGCCGTGGCAGCGCTGCCAGCGCGAGCGACGCTATCTCCTCCTCCCTCACGGCGGGCAGCGTTACCAGACCGCGCCCACCGCGCTCGACATACAGGGCGGGGACGCCGTCCGCGGTCACGACGTAGGCACCCGGAGCCCGCGCCAACGACAGGCGCTCGGACTCGGCGTCGCGCGGCCACGGCAGCGAGGCGCCGTATGGCTGGGCCGGGTCAGCGGCCGCCAGGATCAGGATCTCCGGACCGCCCTCCGCGTCCGTGTCCCGCGCCGCGCGCAGGCGATCGACCGCTCCCGGCATCGCGAACTGCGCCGCGCCAAGGCCCGCCACGAAGTACCCGCGCCGGGCCCGCCCGGCCTCCTCCATCGCCTTGAGGACGGGATAGACGGAGGCAAAGCCACCGGCGAGCCCCTCGGCAAGCACTGCCTCCCGGGTGACCACGCCGTGTCGCTCGAGGAGAGCGAGCGCCTGGGCATGGCTGCGCTCGGTGGGAGAGCGGCCCTCGCCGACCAGGTCGGCCACCAGCGACCAGCGGCCGGCGGCGCGCGGCGGCCCGGTGCCGCCGGGGCGCCCCGGTCGCTTCGTGCGTGAGCGCGAGCGCGGCAGCGACAGCGCGCGGAGCGGCGCCAGCGTGTCATTCGTGACCTCACCCGACCAGACCAGGTCCCACAGCGCGTCCAGCAGCTCATCGTCGGTGCGGGCGTCCCGGACGTTCACCCGAAGCGGGCCGAAGAAGGTCGCCCCGCGACGCTCGAGCTGCTGCCGGATGGCGTCGTGCAGCGGGCCGCTCGGTCGGTCGCCGGGCTCGAACGCCCCAGCCGATGCGAGCAGTTCGGCCCGCTCCCGGCGGAAGAGCGCCAGGCGGCCGTCGTCGCGGCCGATCGGCCCACGCCCGATCCAGACGACCTCCCCCGCCGCGCCGAGCTCATCGAGGAGTCGCGGCGCGTAGCCGGCCACGCGTGACGCGAGCACATCGCGCTCGAGGATCGAGGCCGGGATTGGATAGCCCTCCAGCTGGGTGATGACCTCGAGCAGACGCGAGGCGCCCGACGCTCGGCTGCCGATTCCATGCCAGGCGGGCAGGAAGCGGGCGAGTGCCTCGACCGGCACCGGCTCGACCTCGCGACGCAGCCGCGCCAGCGAGCGCCGGCGCAGGGCGCGCATCACCTCGGGATCGGCGAACTCATGCTCCGACTCGCCGGGGCGGAACGATCCCTCCACCAGCGCGCCGGACTCGACCAGGACCCGCAACCGCTCGCCGACGCGCTCCGTGGCGACTCCCCAGCGCCCGGCCGGGGCGCCGGCCATGAACGGGGCGTGTGTCCGGGCCCAGCGCAGCAGCAGTCCGTCCAGCGGCGGCTGCCCATCGCCAGTGGCCTCCAGCCAGGTCTCCGCCACGCCGGCCGGTGGGCTGGCGCCAACGGCATCGCGGTATCGCGCCACGTCCTCGATCCCGATCCAGCGCGGCTCGCCGCCCAGGCGCAGCCGCACGATGCGGCGATCTGCCTCGAGCGCGGCGAGCGCCGCCAGCGGGTCGGGAAGGTCGGTCCGCGCGGCAACCTCGTCGGATCGCAGGTCGCCGACCCGCCGCAACAGGTCGTGGATCCCGTCGAGGGTGCGCACCCGCCGCCCGCCCACGAGGCCCTGCAGTTCGAGCTCGAGATCGGCGGTCGCTGCGGGATCGAGCAGCTCCCGGAGCTCCTCCTCGCCGAGCAGCTCGGCGAGCAGCTCGGGGTCCAGCGCCAAGGCCTGCGCACGTCGCTCCGCCAGTGGGGCGTCGCCCTCGTACATGTAGGCGGCGACCCAGTTGAACAGGAGCCCGGAGGCAAACGGGGACGCCGAGCTCGTCTCGACGCTGACCACCCGCATCTGGCGGGCGCGGATCCCTCGCAGCACGTCGCCCAGCGCAGGGAGGTCGAAGACGTCACGCAGGACCTCGCGGTACGTCTCGAGGATGATCGGGAACGAGCCGTAGCGGCTCGCCACCGCCAGCAGGTCGGAGGATCGCTGGCGCTGCATCCAGAGCGGCGTGCGCTGGCCCGGTCGCCGGCGTGGGAGGAGCAGCGCACGCGCCGCGTTTTCGCGGAAGCGCGAGGCGAAGAGAGCGGTTCCGCCCAGCGCATCGGTCACCAATCGCTCGATCTCGTCGGGATCGAGCAGGAAGAGATCCTCGGGCGGCGGCTCCGTTGCCTCCGGCAGGCGCAGGGCGATGCCGTCATCGGTCCAGATCGTCTGCACCAGCTGCCCCTGTTCGGCGAGGCGCGCCTCGATGGCCATCGCCCAGGGGGCATGCACGCGGCCTCCGAACGGCGACAGGAGGCAGACCCGCCAGTCGCCGAGCTCGTCGCGGAAGCGCTCGACCACCACGACCTGGTCCGAGGGCAGGGTGCCGGTTGCCTCGCGCTGCTCGGCGAGGTAGGCGAGCAGGTTCCGCGCGGCCCGCTCGTCCAGGAAGTGGTCGTCGCGCAGCCGAGCCTCGGCGACGGCAGGCTCCAGGCCGTCCATCTCACGCACGAAGGCCCCGATGGCCCGCCCCAGCTCGACCGGACGGCCCAGAGCGTCGCCATGCCAGAACGGCATCTTCCCGGGCTGCCCGGGAGCGGGCGTGACGATGACGCGGTCAGCGCGGATCTCGTCGATGCGCCAGGACGAGGCGCCGAGCAGGAACACCTCGCCGACCCGGCTCTCGTAGACCATCTCCTCGTCAAGCTCGCCGACGCGGTGTCCCTTGCCGCCCTCCTCCCCGGCCAGGAAGACGCCGAAGAGACCTCGATCCGGGATCGTCCCGCCCGAGACGACGGCCACCACCCGGGCGTCGTTCCGGCTCTGTATCGTATCGGCGCCCCGATCCCACACCACGCGGGGCTTCAGCTCGGCGAATTCGTCGGACGGGTAGCGGCCGGAGAGCATGTCGAGCACCCCCTCGAGCTGCTGCCGTGAGAGGTCGCGGAACGGCTCGGCCCGGATGAGGAGCCCGTGCAGCGCGTCCACCGTCCAGGGATCCACGGAGCAGATGGCCACGATCTGCTGCGCCAGGACGTCGAGCGGGTTGCGTGGGATGCGCGTCTCCTCGATCGCCCCGTCGAGCATGCGGCGCACCACCACGGCGGCCTCCAGCAGGCCGCTGCGGTGGTTCGGGAAGATCTTGCCGATCGAGGGTTCGCCGACCTGGTGCCCCGCCCGCCCGATTCGCTGCAGTCCTGCGGCCACGCTGGGCGGCGCCTCGATCTGCACGACCAGGTCGATCGCTCCCATGTCGATCCCCAGCTCGAGGCTGGAGGTCGCCACCAGCGCCGGCAGCCGCCCGGCCTTCAGCTCCTCCTCGATCCGCAGCCGCTGCTCGCGAGCGATGCTGCCGTGATGCGCCAGCACCAGCTCCTCGCCGGCCAGCTCGTTCAGGCGGCTGCTCATGCGCTCCGCCAGGCGACGCGAGTTGACGAATACCAGGGTGGACCGATGCGCCCGGATCAGCTCCAGCAGAGCCGGGTAGATGCTCGGCCAGATCGAGTGGCGCTTCTCCGGGGCGTCGTCCTCGGCGGCCCCGTCGGCAAGGTGGCTGAGATCCTCGACCGGGACGATCACCTCCAGCTCGAGGGTCTTGCCGGCACCCGCATCGGCAACTTCCACCACCCGACCCGTGCCGCCCAGGAAGGCGGCGATCGCCGATAGCGGGCGCTGCGTGGCGGACAGGCCGATCCGTTGCGGCTCGGCGTCGGTCAGGGCGCAGAGGCGTTCCAGGGATATCGCCAGGTGCGCCCCACGCTTGGTGCCGGCCATGGCGTGCACCTCGTCGACGATCACGTACTCGACGCCGCGCAGCGCCTCGCGCGCCTGGCTGGTCAGCAACAGGTAGAGCGATTCGGGCGTGGTGACGAGGATCTCGGGCGGGTCGCGCACGAGTTGGCGCCGCGCTTCGGCCGGAGTGTCACCCGTCCGCGACGCGACGCGCACCTCCGGCAGTTCCGTGCCCAGGCGCTCGGCCGTGCGCCGGATGCCGGCCAGCGGGGCGCGCAGGTTGCGCTCCACGTCGTAGGTGAGGGCCTTGAGCGGCGAGACGTACAGGACCCGCAATCGCCGTTCGCGGGGGCGACGTGCCGCATCGGTGAAGAGGCGGTCGAGGCACCAAAGGAAGGCGGCCAATGTCTTGCCGCTCCCGGTCGGGGCGTGCAGCAGGGTATGCCGCCCGGCAGAGACGGCTGCCCAGCCCAGAACCTGCGCGCGGGTCGGTTCGGCGAAGGCCTCGGCGAACCAGGCCCGAGTGGGCGCCGAGAAGGGTGCGAGAGGATCGGTCCCGGACACGACTCCGTCAGTCTAGCGCCCCCGGCCCCATGCGAACACCCGTTCTATTCCGGTTCGATCCGTCCGCGGCCGAATCGGACTATAATTGGTTGCATGAGCAACCAAACCACCGCGAGCAGCGCCGTCGACGAGCGCATCGCGCGGGCCCTGACACGGGGCCACACCATCGACATCACCACCATCGGACGCCGGAGCGGCCAGCCGCGACGGGTCGAGCTCGTCTTCCACAACATGGACGGCCGCATCATCATCAGCGGCCTCCCGGGACGCCGCAGCTGGTACGCCAATCTGCTCGCCAATCCCCGCCTCATCTTTCACCTCAAGCGAGCGGTACAGGCTGACCTGCCGGCCACGGCCCGGGCGATCGTCGAGCCGGTCGAGCGAAGGGCGGTCATGGAGCGGGTGGCGCAGAACTGGCGCCGCACTGACCTCGACGTGATGCTGCAACGCTCACCCCTGGTCGAGGTCACGTTCGACAAGGCGGCGTAACAAGGGCCGGCCCAATGCTGGACCGGCCCTCATCGTGCGCGGCAGCTCCGAGCTTCCACCGCGCATCGCGGTCGGTCAGTTCAGTGGATCGCCGTCCCCCGCCTGGAACAGGCCCACGGCACCGTTATCCGGGAAGTTGAAGGCGTGGGTGACGAATGGGTACAGCCCGTCTTCCGCCAGGGTGAACTCGACGATGCCGCCTTGCGCCGGGCTCAGGTCGACGGCCTGCGAACCCCAGTTGCCTTCGTTCCCACGGCGCAGCGCAATGCCCTCCTTGATCACCTCGTCGAAGATCGTGCCGACGATATGAAAGGAGGAGTCCAGATTCGGGCCGGCATCGAGGACGAAGACACGGATCCGCTCTCCCAGGTCGACCTGGATCGGATTGTCCTTGTACTGGGTGGCGATCCCGTTGAAGGTCACGAACTCAGGATCCGGCGCGCCCGCGGTCGCCTTGGCAAGGTCGCCAACCTGGCCCTGGGGCCCAAGGTACCACTCGCCCTGGACCATGAAGAACTCACGGTCGACCGGCGCCAGGCCGCCCTCCGGCTCGACGATGATCATCCCGTGCATCCCGTTCATCAGATGGCTCAGGACCCCCGCCGTCCCGCAGTGGTACATGAACACGCCTGCCTTGGTGGCCGTGAACTCATACAGCAGCTCCTCGCCGGGGTTGATGTCACGCATCTCGTCGTTCCAGGCGACCATCGAGGCGTGAAAGTCGAGCGAATGCGGCATGGCGTTGCTTGCCGGATTCTTGAAGGTGACACGCAGCGTGTCGCCCACCCTGACGCGCAGGGTTGGACCGGGGGCGGTGGCCGTTTCTGTGGTCAGACCGTAGGCGTAGACGGTCTGGACGAAGCCGTCGGCCACGGTCATCTGCTTCTCGACGATGGAGAGGTCGATCGCGATCTCCCTCGAGTCCCCGAGCTTGGGGGCGACGGGGTCGCGCAGCGCGTAGGGCGGCGCGTTCGGATCCTTGGCCACCCCGGCGGGGGGCGGCTCGATGCTACTAACCGGCGACTGACCGCCGGGTGGCGTCGGCGACGCGGCGGCGCTCCCTCTGTTCTGCACTGCGATGAAGGCGTAGATGAGGGTCAGCAGCAGCACGCTTGCGACCGCGGAGGCGAAGAGGACGATACGGCCCATGATTCCTTCTCTGCCCGGCTTCGACGGGCGCTGGGAGTCCGACCCGTGCATTGGGCCAGAGCGCAGGTGAGCGCATCACGTGCCATTCGGCACATCCGTGGTGGGCCGATGGCACCTAAGGGCGACGGCCGGCGGCTACGCTAAGAGCGTGAACGAGGCGGAGGTGAGCTGGGAGGTGCGCGCCCGCCGCGCCGAGGCGCACCTGGCCGCGCTCGACGTCGCGGTCCAGGGCATCTCGGGCGTGCTTGCGCTGGAGGCCGTCCTGCATCTGATCGTCGACCGCGTGCGCGACCTGGCCGATGCGGAATATGCGGCCCTCGGGATCGCCCGCCCCGACGGGGTCATTCAGCGATTCATGACCAGCGGGCTCAGCGCGATTGCGCGGGAGCGGATCGGCGCCCTGCCGCGCGGCCATGGGCTGCTGGGGCTGATCATCCGCAATGGGCAGACCTTCAGGATCCCCGAGATCGCCGAGGATCCGCGCCGCCACGGCTTCCCGCCGAATCACCCTGAGATGCACTCCTTCCTGGGCGTCCCGATCACCGTCAAGGGGCAGGCGGTTGGGGATCTGTACCTCACGAACAAGCGGGGCGCCGCGGAGTTCAGCGCGGAGGACCAGACGCTCGTCGAGCGCTTCGCAGCCCATGCCGGGCTGGCAATCGAGAACGCACGGCTCAGTGAGCGTGTGCAGGCGCTGGCGGTGGTGGAGGAGCGGGAGCGGATCGGTCGCGACCTGCATGACGGCATCATCCAGCGTATCTATGGGGTGACGCTCGGCCTCGACGACGTGCCCGAGATCGCCCTGCAGGACCCGGCGGCGGCGGCCGAGCGGGTTGATCGTGCTATTGACGCCCTCCACGCCGCGATTGCCGAGATCCGGACCTTCATCTACGGGCTGCGACCCGGTCTCGATGGCCCGGGAGTGGTGGCCTCGGCCCTCGAGACGCTCGCCGAGGAGGCACGCCTCAACGGCTCGATGCCCATCGAGGTCAAGTCGGTCGGGGACACGAGGCTCGCGCCGACCATCGGCGCTGAGTTGATCAGCATCGCGCGCGAGGCACTCAGCAACGTCGTCCGCCATGCCGACGCCTCGCGCGCCACGATGGAGGTCACGGCCGCGAACGGCGAGGTCCGACTCGAGATCGCGGACGACGGCAAAGGCTTTGACGCCCGTACGCCCGGTCGGGGCGGCCACCACGGGCTCGCCAACATGCTTCGCCGCGCGGAGTCGCTCGGCGGGAGCCTGCTGGTCGAGAGCGGGCCGGGCCGTGGGACCCGTATCATCGTCGTGCTGCCGCTCCCCGAGTAGGCGCAACGTGAAGGATGGACAGGCCATGAGCAGCGACCCGACGCCGGGCCGCCCGCCGCTGCGGCTCCTCATCGTCGATGACCACGAGGTCGTGCGCGAGGGATTGGTGGCGCTCCTCTCTCGTCGCGACGAGTTCCAGGTCGTGGCCGAGGCCGGGACCGTTGCCGAGTCGCTCGCCGCAGTGCGCCGGTTCGAGCCCGACCTGGTGGTGATGGACGTGCGTCTGCCCGATGGCTCCGGTATCGAGGCTTGCCGCGACATCCGCGCCGAGCTGCCCGCGACGCGCGTCGTGATGCTGACCAGCTACCCCGATGAGGAAGCGGTGCTGTCGGCCATCCTTGCCGGCGCCAGCGGCTATCTGCTCAAGCAGATCCGCGGCCGCGACCTGGTGGCTGCGCTCGAGGCGGTGGGGCGCGGCGACTCGCTCCTCGACCCCGCGGTCACCGAACGGGTCCTCGAGCGTGTCCGGCGCGCGGCGTCCGGCGGCGAGCAGGATGAGCTGAGCAAGCTGACAGCGCAGGAACGCAGGATCGTGCTGCTCGTGGCCGAAGGGAAGACCAACAAGGAGATCGCCGCCGAGGTGTTCCTCTCGGACAAGACCGTCAAGAATTACGTCAGCAGCATCCTCTCGAAGCTCGAGCTCCAGCGCCGGGGGCAGGCCGCCGCATTCGTGGCCAAGCATCGCCTCGGGTCGCCCGGCGACAGCTGAACGTCGTCCTCAGGATCCGCGCGCCGCACGCTCGAGCTCGCCCAGCAGCCAGTTGGCGGTGCCCGTGGCGGCAATGTGCAGCAGCGCGCGATCCGCAAACCGGCCCAACTCCCCGCCCGGCGGCGCGTACCAGCCCGACAGCGTCATCTCCCCGGCGCGGACCACGAGCGAGCCGGAGAAGACCGGGAAGAGCGGAGCCATGGTCGCGGCCCGCCAGCTGATCTCCACCTGCCAGCCGTCGTTGAGCTGTTCGACCGGCCCGATGTCGACATATGCTGCCTTGCGGAAGGTGACCAGCGACGGACGATTACCGACCCTGAGCCGAAGGTCGGTGTGGTGGCGGTGCATCCCCTCGGGCGCCTCATCGACCTCGGGGCCGAGCCACGCTCGCGCCGCCCGGACCGCCCACGCGAGCCTGGCCTGGTCGACGGCGGACGCGCGATGCACGACAAGGTGGCTGAGCCGGGCCGGCGCGGGTTGTGAGCCGGCCATCGCCCTACTCCTCGACGATGAGCGCCGTGACCATCCCGAACATGCCGTCCGGCCCCTCGGCATGGGTCAGGATGTGGCAGTGGAAGGCCCATGCGCCCAGCTCCGTCGCCTCAACCAGGACATCGATCCGCTCGCCTGGCGCGACCAGCACCGTGTCCTCGAAGTGCGGATCGGGGAGGAGGTACCCGTCCTTGGCGATGACGAGCTGCCGCATCCCGTGCAGGTGCATCGGGTGGATCTGGAGCCCCTCGTTCATGTAGCGCACCCGGATCGTCTGCCCTTGGGTGGCGACGATCGGCTCAGTCGCCGGGAAGCCCTTACCGTTGAGCGTGAAGCCAAGCGGCCCGTCGTTGATGATTATCGTGTAGTCGATGTCCGCGGCCGGCTCGGCCGAGTCTTCCGGATCCGTCACCACGAACGCGCCCAGGAGGCCCATCGGCACCTGGTGGTCGGCCATGAAGTGACTGTGGTACATGTGGCTGCCCGCATTGCGCAGCGTGAATTCGTAGGTGAAGGACTCGCCGGGCATGACGGCCGGCTGGCTGATGACCGGCACCCCGTCCATGGCGCTCGGCACCATCAGCCCGTGCGAATGGATGGTGGTCGGGACCGGCAGCTCGTTGTGGAGGATGATCCGCACCCTGTCGCCGACCTCGGCGCGCAACTGGGGCCCCGGGACGGTCCCGTTGTAGGCGTACGCCTCGAGGATCGTTCCCGGCTCGGTGTCCCACTGGATGACTGAGGCGGTTATCTCCCACTGCCTGGTTTCGTCGTCGAGGATTGTGGGCTCCAAGATCTGGTTGCCCCTGCCCTCCGTCTCGGCAGGGAACTGGGCCGTGCGCGCCGCATCGGCGTCACGCAGCTCCTCGGCGCTGATCGGCGCCGAGGGCGCCGGCGTCATCGCCGGGCCGCCGGTGACCATCACCTCGCCGCGCATCCCGGCGTCGGCGTGGCCGGGGACCGAGCAGATGAACGTCAGGCCGGCCGCGGAGATGGTCACCTCGCCGGCCGCGGTGGCGTGAGGCGCCGCCTCGATCTTCGTCCCGTCCGCGAAGGTGAGGTCGTGGCGGACGCCTCCGTCGTTTACGAAGCTGACGCGGTAGCGGCCCGGCGAAGTGACGTGGGCCATCGCCGGCTCGAAGCCCAGGTCGTATGCGTGGATCTCGATGGTGCCCAGTGGTCCTGCGGCAGCTGACGCGGCAGGTGAAAACTGCGCATCACCTCCGCTGCCGGGCGTGCCGAGAACGACGGCGGCCAGGAGCAGCACCAGCGCGAACATCGAGCCCGCAATGGTGAAGGCGAGCCAGAGGGCGAGGGAGCGAGGCATTGCTTCTCCGTGGCGATTAAGGAACAGGACGTCCCCGGCACGGTAGGTGAGCGTGGGACGGAGACCCTAGGGCCAAACGGCCCGGTCCTCGCGGGCCGCACGGCCGTTCCGAATCGGTCCATGCGACACGTGCCTCCAGCCAGGCGGGCGACGACAGTGGGTATGGGCAACGAAAAAGACCCGCACGCACGGAAGGGAAATCCAAATGACCAGTCGACTGCGAGCACTTGGCATCGTCCTCGGGCTCATCGGCCTCGCATTCCTCGCGGCCGGTGGCTTTGCTTTCCTCAAGGTCCAGGAGGGGACTGCGTCCCTGAAGGCCTTCAGTGCGGCGCAGGACGTTCAGCTCACCTACAACGAGGAGGGCGTGTTGGTCGACCGCGGCGAGACCGAGGGCGCGCAAGCCATCATGGCGCTGCTGACTGACGACTGGGGTTACCCGGTTGTGGACTCGGAGCTCGACCCCAACGACCCGATCGTCAACACCGCCAGCGAATACATGTTCCAGATGGCGACGATCGCCTACCACACCCTGAACGGCGTGCAGACCGTGGTGCTGACCGAGGACGTCGAGTACGAAGGCGAGCTCTTCAAGGCCGGGACGTACGAGTTCGAGGTCGACGGGCGCTACTTCAGCCAGTTCGATCGGGCGCATCCGATCGAGGGACCCGCTCGCGCCCAGGCGTGGAGCGGCACCGCTCACGGCCTGATCGGCGAGCTGGGGGTCGGCACCGTCACGGCTTCCGCGCTCCAACTGGGCCTGGCACTGGCCGGCCTGGTCGCGGGCGTGGGCGCCACGTTCCTGCTCATTGGCGCCGGCCTCGTGTGGGCAACCCGATCCACGTCCTAGAGCAACGCAGGGAGCGCGGGTGCTCGGGCCCCCCGCCGTGCCGGCGCGGCAACGCCGGCCAGGACCCGCATGAGACGCAAGGAGAAGACCGATGACTGCCACCACCGCATCGTTTAGCCCTGAACAGGTAGTCGCCCTGGCCGTTCAGCTGGGCGTTACCGGTGAGGTCGACCCGGAGCAGTTGCGCATCGGCATGGAGGTCGAGCTCGAGCACGGACGCCGTGATCCGCTCACGAACGTGACCGATGACGATCCGCTCCTCACCGCCAAGATCGCACTTGCCCACCTGCGGGAGTTGCCCGACTACTACACCCGTCTGGCCGTCGTGGAGGCCGCCGCCGAGGGCCGCCAGGTTCGGGTCCGCGACGTGATGACCAACCAGCCCGTCACCATCCGTGACAACACACCGCTCACCGTCGCGGAACGCCTCATGCGAGAGCGCAGGGTGAGCGGGCTGCCGGTGGTCGACCAGGACGGCGCCCTGATTGGTGTGCTCAGCCGCACCGATGTGATGGCAGCGGCCAGTGGCCCGCGTTACGCTGCCTGGCAAGGCCTCCCCGTCGCGACTGCGATGAAAGCTCCCGGACTGACGTCGGAGCCGATGTCTCTCTGACGGATGCCGCTGCCAGCATGGAGGAGCATCGCGTCCACCGACTGGTGGTCGTCGAGCCGGATGGCGGCCTGCCCATCGGGATCCTGTCGACGACCGATCTGGTGCGCTCGATCGGTGCACGCGGTGCATGAGACCCATTCGCCCCGAGGATCCTGGATAGTCTGCGACGCCGTCACGCGCGATGTCGTCCGTGGTCGCGTCGACTGTCCGCGGCGTGGGCTGGTCCCGGTCAGCCAATGCCTCGACTGTCATCGGCTCGAGACCCTCGAGGACGAGCGCGATCCTCGCCTGTCGTGTGCCGCGGATGGGCGGGCGTGGCCGTACGACGCGGCTCGCTGACAGGAGGCCGATGCGGTCAGCTCCGGCCGATGCGGCCCAGGTGCGTGTCGCGAAAGTCGGTCGGCAGCTTGAGCCCGTAGCCGAGCGATCGGTCCATGCCGGAATGGGCGATGAGGATCGCCCCAGCCAGCGCCAGGGGCGCGACCGGCGCGAACCAGCCGACGGCGAGGAGGCCGAGCGCCACCACCAGGTTGTGGACCGAGTTGTAGGTCAGGGCGCCGACGCGCGGCCCGGCGAGGTAGCCGACCATCGACAGATCCGGTCCCAGCAGCAGCGGTAGCAGGAGCAGTGGGTGGCCGCCGAACTCCAGGTAGATGACCACGCCGGCGATGAAGGTGGCCAGCCATTCGGCGCGCAGCAGCAGCGCAAGCCCGCCCATCGGCTTTCCGGCCCCTACTCCCACCGGAACAGCCTAACCGCAAGCACGAAGGTGATGGCCGCCCAGACGCCCATCCCCAGCAGCTGCGGTCCGAGCGACGCGAGGCTGGCGCCGTCGTTGACCACGGCGCGCAGCGCCTCGTTGACGTAGGTGAGCGGCATGAACTGCGTGATGCTGGCCAGGAGATCCGGCATCGCATCCCGCGGGAAGAAGACGCCGGAGAGGAACATCATCGGCAGGCTGATCAGGTTGGCGACCGGTGCCGCCTGGTCCTCGTTCTTCGCCCAGCCTGCGATCGAGTACCCAACCGCAAGGAAGATGACCGAGCCGAGCAGCACGATGACCGCCAGGCTGCCGTAGTCGCCGAACATCTGGAGTCCAAACCAGATGGCGATGCCGAACAGGATCACCACCTGGACGAAGCCGATCATCAGCCGAGACGCTACCTGCGCCGCCAGGAAGTACGCGGGCGAGGTGGGTGTGGCGAAGAGGCGGCGGAGCGCACCGGTCCTCTTCAGGCGCACGAAGCCGAAGGCGACCCCGAACAGGCCGAGCTGCATCACGGTCATGCCCACGATCCCCGGCGCCAGGAAGTCGATGTAGCCCAGGTCACGCGACTCGACCGACTCGAAACGGACCGGCGGTGCCCCAAACACGCCGCCTGGTGGATTGTCGCCAGCCGGCGCGAAGAGGGCCTGGCCGACGGCCTGCTGCAGCAGCCCCTGCCCGACCTGCGCCCCCTGTGGATCGGCGGTCGAGGCGTATGCCACCAGCCCGGTCTCCTGCTCGGGCTGGGGATCGAACCCGGACGGGATGAGCAGGACGAAGTCGAGACCGCCGTCCTCGAGCTCAGCGAGTTCCGCCTCGCGCGACCCGCTCGATTGCTCGATGTAGTCGAAGGCAGCGAGGCCGTCGATCAGCGCGGCGCTCGCCTCGTTCTGCGCCTCGTCGACCACGCCGAGCTGAATGGTGGTGGGGCCCTCGAAGTTCAGCACGCCGAAGATCAGCATGATGATCAGCGGCAGGAAGAGGCTGAAGAAGACGGCGGCGCGGTTGCGCACGAACATCAGGACGCTCGCCACGAAGAGCGCCCAGAACACCCCGACGCGGATCCCAAAGGGGCGCATCGGTCAGCCCGCCTCCCGCAGATCGTGACCGGTGATGTCGAGGAATACGTCCTCGAGGTTGGCGAGCCGCTCGACGCGGGCCTTCGTAAAGCCGCGCCCGATGAGCGCGTCGATGAGTCGCTGCGGCGTGTCGAGGGCGACGATCACGCCGCGATCCATGATCGCCACCCGGTCGCATAGCTCCTCCGCCTCCTCCATGTAGTGCGTCGTCAGCACGACCGTGTGCCCGCGCTCGCGAATCTGGCGCACGAGGCCCCAGAGGTGGTGGCGGGCCTGCGGATCGAGCCCGGTGGTCGGCTCGTCGAGGAAGAGGACACGCGGCTCGTTGACGAGGGCGGAGGCGATGCTGAATCGCTGCTTCTGCCCGCCGGAGAGGGTCTTCACCTGCGAGCGCGCCTTCTCGGTGAGTTCCACGTCCCCGAGGAGCGCCATGGCGTCGACCCTGCTCTCATACAGGTGGCCGAAGAGCTCGAGCAGCTCGACCAGGTTCAGCTCATCGAAGAAGCTCGACGCCTGGAGCTGAATGCCGATGCGGGCCTTCACCCCGCGCGGGTCGCGAGTGACATCGATCCCGTCGACGATCGCACTCCCGGAATCGATCGGTCGCATCCCCTCGATCATCTCGAGCGTGGTCGTCTTGCCCGCCCCGTTGGGACCGAGGATCCCGAACACCTCGCCCTCCGCGATCTCGAAGCTGACGCCGTCGACCGCCTGCAGGCTCCCGTAGCGCTTGCGAAGGTCGTGCGCAGTCACGATCGGTCCCGTCATGGAGGCGGAATCCTAGCCGACCCCCCGAGCGTGCCGTAGAGGGCCACCGTCTGGGCGGCGATCGACGACCAGCTGAACTGCTCGACAGCGCGGTGTCGACCGGCGGATCCCATGAGCGCCCGCCTGGCGGGGTCGGCCATCAGCCCGTTGATGGCAGCCGCCAGGTCGCTGGCAAGCTGATCCGGGTCGGCGGGGCTCATCGGCTCGTCGGGGCGGAATGCGACGGGGACAAGGAGCCCCGTCTCGCCGTCGACGACCACCTCCGGGATGCCACCGACCGCGGTCGCCACCACCGGACGTTCGCAGGCCATCGCCTCCAGGTTCGTGATCCCGAACGGCTCATAGACCGATGGACAGACGAAGATCGCCGCGTGGCTGTAGAGCTGGCGGATCTCCTCGCGGCTGAGCATGTCGGGGATCCAGACCACGTTCGGCCGCTCCCGCTGCGCGGCTGTCACGCCGGCCTCGACCTCCGCGGCGAGCTCAGGGGTATCCGGCTGCCCGGCTGCCAGGACCACGCCGATCTCGGGATCGAGCCGGCCGATGGCTCGGACGAGGTGCACGATCCCCTTCTGCCGCGTGATGCGTCCCACGAAAAGCACGTACGGCCGATCAGGGTCGATCCCGTGGCGCTCCAACGCATCCGTCGCGGGATCGGTCGCGAAGAACTCGGCATCGATCCCGTTGTGGATGATGTGCACCCGCTCGGGCTTCACGGCGAAATGGCGGAGGACGTCGTCGCGCGTGCCGCGGCTCACCGCGATCACCGCATCGGCCGACTCGAGCGCGGTCCGCTCCACCCAGCTGGAGAGGTCGTAGCCGCCACCCAGCTGCTCGCGCTTCCAGGGTCGGAGCGGCTCGAGCGAGTGCACCGTGATGACCAGCGGGATCTGGTTCGCCTGCTGCACCAGCAGCCCGCCGAGGTGGGTGTACCAGGTGTGGCAATGCACGAGGTCGGCGTCGCTGGGATCGGCCGCCATGGCGAGGCAGCGGGCGAAGGCATCCCAGGCCGGGCGAAGGCGATCGTCGCGCGATCGCCACTCGGCAGATGCCGGGTAGCCTCGTACCAGCCAGCCAGGCGCCTCTTCGCGCTGCTCGCCGAAGGTCCTGACCTCGAGCGAGATCCGGGTCCGCAGCCGGCGGGACAGCTCGGCCACGTGCATCCCGGCGCCGCCGTAGACGTTGGGCGGGTACTCGTTGGTCAGGAGGAGCGCCTTCATACCGCGGCCAGCGTAGCGCGGGTTTCGCCGGGCGGAGCCCCGGCTCTCCCCACCGCGGGTTGAGATACTCCCCTGTAGTATCCTGAAGGCCCTATGACCAGCCCCGCCGCCGCGCCCCTGCCGGAGCTCTCGCTGCCCGTCGTCGGCATGACCTGCGCCTCGTGCGTGACCCGCATCGAGCGCTTCCTGGCGCGCGCGGACGGCGTGGCGGACGCCGCCGTCAACCTGGCCACCGAGCGCGCCACCGTGCAGTTCGATCCCCGGCTCATCGACCGCGGCGGGATCGTGGCCGCCATCGAGGCGGCCGGCTACGAGGTGGCGGCGCCGGCATCCGCGGGCGCGGCAGCGGTCGATGAGGCAGACGCGGCGCGGGCCACCGAGCGTCAGGCCCTGCTGCGCGACGCCCTGCTCGCGACCGGCATCGGCCTGGCCATGATGGTCGTCTCCCTCTGGCCCAGCGGCGTTCCGTGGCCGATGGAGCGGGTCAATGTCTGGATGCTCGCCCCGGCGACCGTCGTGCAGTTCGTCTTCGGCCGGCGCTTCCTGGTCGCCGCGGCGAGGGGCCTGCGCCACGGTGAGCTGACCATGGACACCCTCGTCTCGCTCGGGACGCTGGCTGCCTACGGCTACTCGCTGGCGATCACGCTGATCGGCTCCGCGGACCCCACCTACTTCGACAGCGCGGCGGTGATCATCGGCCTGGTGCTCTTGGGCCGATGGCTCGAGGCACGCGCCAAGAGCCAGGCCACTGGCGCCATCAAGGCCCTCCTCAAACTGCGTCCGACCACCGCACGCGTGCTCCGCGACGGACGCGAAGCCGATCTGCCGATCGACGAAGTCCGACCCGGCGACCTGCTGCGCGTCCGACCGGGAGAACGCGTACCGGCCGACGGCTCCATCGTCGATGGTGCCTCGGCGGTGGACGAGTCAATGCTGAGCGGCGAGTCGATACCCGTCGACAAGCGCGAGGGCGACCGCGTGACGGGCGCGACCATGAACGCATCAGGCTCCTTCGTGATGCGCGCGGAACGAGTGGGGACGGACACGACGCTGGCACAGATTGCCCGAATGGTCGAGCAGGCCCAGGGCTCAAAGGCGCCGATCCAGCGCGTGGTCGACCAGGTCACGGCCCGCTTCGTCCCGGCGGTCGTGCTGTTGGCGGCCGCCACGTTCGGCCTGTGGCTGCTGCTTGGCCCCGAGCCGCGGCTTCCGGCCGCGCTGACCGCTGCGGTGGCCGTCCTCATCATCGCCTGCCCGTGCGCCATGGGCCTGGCGACCCCCACCGCCATCATGGTCGGGACCGCGAAGGGCGCCGAGGCCGGGATCCTGGTGCGCGACGGCGCGGCACTGGAGCAGGCGCGACGGATCACGGCCGTGATCCTCGACAAGACCGGCACGATCACCCAAGGACAACCGTCAGTTGTGGAGCTGCGACCATCGCCCGGGACGTCCGAGGCCGAGCTGCTCCGCCTGGCCGCCTCTGCGGAGCGCGGGAGCGAGCATCCCCTGGCCGAGGCGATCGTCCGGCTGGCAGCCGATCGAGGCATGGAGCTGCCGACCGCAACAGGCTTCCTCGCGGCCCCTGGCGGAGGCGTGCAGGCGACGGTTGAGGGCCGGCGGACAGTCGTCGGCAGCGAGCGGATGCTGGTCCAGCAGGGCGTGGACATCGGGCCGGTCCACGCGCTGGCGCGCGAGGCTGCGGCGAACGGCCACACCCCGGTGCTGGTGGCGGTGGAGCGCGTGGCGATTGGGCTGCTCGCCATCGCCGACACCGTCAAGCCGGAGTCGGCCGAGGCAGTGCATCGCCTGCAGGAGGCCGGGCTCGAGGTCTGGATGCTGACCGGCGATCGAGTAGCGGTAGCCGAGGCGATCGGCTCGCAGGTCGGGATCGCGCAGGATCGGCTCCTGGCTGAGGTCCGCCCCGGGGAGAAAGCCGCCCGGGTGAAGGAGCTCCAGGCTGAGGGAGCAGTGGTCGCCATGGTCGGTGACGGGATCAATGACGCGCCCGCGCTGGCGCAATCCGACGTGGGCGTGGCGATCGGGACGGGCGCGGACGTCGCGGTCGAGGCCTCGGACATCACGCTGGTCGGGGACGACCTGCGCGCCGTGCCGGGGGCGATCCGGCTCTCCCGCGCGACGATGCGCACGATTCGCCAGAACCTGGCCTGGGCCTTCGGCTACAACCTGGTCCTGATCCCCGTTGCAGCGGGTGCTCTCTTCCCGCTCACCGGCTGGCTTCTCTCCCCAGCTCTGGCCGCGGCCGCCATGGCGCTCTCGAGCGTCAGCGTGGTAACCAACTCGCTCCGCCTCAGGCGCTTCCGAACCAGCTGAAAAGGACGAATGAACCGATGGAGACTCCCCTGCCAACCCCGCAGCCGCACGATCCGGTCTGCGGCATGACCGTGAACCCCGAGGTGGCGCGCGCCGCCGGGCTGACGGCTGAGCACGAAGGGCAGAGCTACTACTTCTGTGGCCGCGGCTGCCGGCTCGAGTTCCTCGACGACCCCAAGCGCTTCTTCGATCCGGACTACCGGCCTCGGATGTAGCCGCGGAGGCGCAGTTCGGCAAGGAGCGGTGAGCGCTCGCCGGCGGCGATGGCGATCAGGCGCCGGCCGCTAGACTCGGGTGCGATGCCCCTCATCTCGACCCAGTCGCTGACGAAGCGGTATGGGTCGTCGGTCACCGCCCTCGACGGGCTCACGCTGGACGTGGAGCCGGGGATCATCGGTCTCGTCGGCGCCAACGGGGCAGGCAAGAGCACGCTCCTCAAGATCCTGCTCGGCCTCCTCAAGCCCACCAGCGGCAGCGCGACCGTGATGGATATGGATGTCGCCACCCGCGGGCCGGAGATCCGCCAGTACGTCGGCTACCTGCCGGAGCACGACTGCCTGCCCCCGGATGTCTCGGCCACCGATTTCGTCAGCCACATGGGGCGCATGGCCGGGCTCCCGCCCGCGGCGGCGCGCGAACGGACTGCCGAGGTGCTTCGACACGTCGGGCTGTACGAGGAGCGCTACCGCCCGATCGGCGGCTATTCGACCGGCATGAAGCAACGGGTCAAGCTGGCGCAGGCGATCGTCCACGACCCGAAGCTTCTCCTCCTCGACGAGCCGACCAACGGCCTCGACCCCGCCGGCCGCGACGAGATGCTCGACTTGGTGCACCGCACCGGCACCGAGTTCGGGATCGCTACCGTCGTCGCCAGCCATCTGCTCGGCGAGATCGAGCGCGTTTGCACCTTCCTCCTGGCCATCGACGCAGGCAAGCTGCTGCAGTCGGCGCCGATCGCGAGCTTCGTGGAACGCACCGGGACCCTGGGCGTGGAGGTCGAGGAAGGGGCAGATGCCCTGGCCGAGCGCCTGGTGGCCGCCGGCCTGACCGCTCGCGTCGATGGACGCAGCGTCCTGGTCGACTGCCCCGACGAGCGCCCGTACGACATTGTGCGCGACGTGATCGACGAGATGGGGCTCTCGCTCACCCGGCTCGAGCAACGACGACATCGGCTCGAGGACCTCTTCCGCGTGGAGGGTCGAACCGATGACGCGGCGTGAGGCGGCGGTCGCGCCGCGTGAGAGCGCAACCGGGGCGATCTACGACCTGGGCTACCGCGGCTACGATGGGCCCCGCCTTGGACGGAGAGCAGCATTCGCGACGCTCTTCGTGGCCAGCCTGCGGGCCGCCTTCGGACTCGGTCGCCCCGGGCGCTCGAAGGTCGTTCCCTGGGGTCTCAGCGCGATCATGATCGTGCCGGCGGCGGTGGCCGGAGCGATCCAGGCGCTCGCGCCAAGCGGCCTGTCGCCCTTCAACTACGACAACTACCTGTGGGACCTGCAGCCCATCCTGGCCCTCTTCGTCGCCGCGCAGGCGCCGGAGCTGGTGAGCAGCGACCAGCGCAACCATGTCCTCTCGCTCTACTTCAGCCACGCGCTGGCCCGCAGCGATTACGCGCTCGCCAAGTTCGGCGCGATGGCGGCCGCACTCTTCATGCTGGCCCTCGCACCACTGCTGGTCATCTATTTCGCGGCGATCCTCGCCTCGACTGACGTCGTCGCCGCGTTCGGTGACCAGCTCGGCAACCTGCCGCAGATCGTCGGCGCGCCCTTGATCTACGCGCTTCCGCTGGCGGCGCTGGGGATGGCGATCGCCTCCTTCACGCCCCGGCGCGCTTATGCGACCGGAGCGATCATTGCCGTCTTCCTGGTGACGGCCGCGGTGGGCGGCATCCTGTCCGAGGCCGGCCGCGGGCGCCTGTCGCTGGTGGCGCCGCTGATCAATCCGTTCGTGCTGCTCGACGGGACCCGCGACTGGTTGCTCGGGCAGAGCATCCCGGACTCTCCGGTCTTCCGTGCCGACCTGGATCTGTGGGTCTTCGGAGTCCTGACGGCCGCCCTGACCCTGGTGGGCATCGTCGCGGTGCTGTGGCGGTACCGGCGGATCGCCGCATGAGCGAGGCGGGAGTCGCGGGCGCGGAGGCGGTGGAGCTCACCAACGTCTCGCGCTGGTACGGCAACGTGGTCGCGGTCAACGACATCAGCTTCAGGCTGGAGGGGGGCGTGACCGGCCTGCTCGGACCGAACGGGGCAGGCAAGTCGACGATCCTGCACATGGTCGGGGGCTTCCTGGCTCCTTCATCGGGAACCGTGACGGTTGGTGGCTCGCCCTCCTGGCGCCACCCGGAGATGTACCGCCGCATCGGCCTGGTCCCTGAGCGCGAAGCGGTCTACCCGTTCCTCACCGGCCGTGAGTTCGCGGTCGCCAACGCACGGCTGCAGGGGATGGCACCGGCGGAAGCCGAGGAGGCGGCAGCGCGGGCCATCGGCCTGGTTGAGCTGGAATACGCGGCCGACCGGCCGATCGGCACATATTCCAAGGGGATGCGGCAGCGTGCCAAGGTGGCCGCCGGGCTGGTCCACGACCCGCCGATCCTGCTCCTCGATGAGCCCTTCAACGGGATGGACCCTCGGCAGCGGCTGCACATGATGGACCTGCTGCACCGAATGGCGGCCGAGGGCCGCACCATCCTCTTCTCATCGCACATCCTCGAGGAGGTCGAGCGACTCGCTGGGCGGGTGCTGGTGATCGTCTCCGGGCGGCTCGCGGCGTCGGGCGACTTCCGCGAGATTCGCAGGCTGATGACCGATCGGCCGCATACGTTCACCGTGCGCTCCTCCAACGACCGGGCACTCGCCTCCGCCCTGCTGGCCGAGCCGACGATCGCGGGCGCCGCGCTCGACGGCGGGCTGCTGACCGTCCGCACCAACGACTTCGGAGCGTTCAGCCGCGCGGTCAGCGGGATTGCGCGGCGCCACCAGATCAGCCTGCACGAGCTGCTCCCCACCGACGAGTCGCTCGAGTCGGTCTTCAGCTACCTGGTGCGGAGGTGAACGGGATCATCGCGCGCATCACGCTGCGTCAGCTCCTCTCCCGGCGACGGACGCTGCTGCTGCTCCTGCTGGGCGGCGTGCTGGTGCTGGCGGCGGGGATCTTCCGCCTGGCCGGCGAGGAGGCGCGGGCGCTCCCGTTTACGGCCGGCCTGCTCAGCAACCTGGGTGTCGGCACGCTCATGCCGCTGGTGGCGCTCATCTTCGGCACGGGGGCGCTTGGCGCCGAGATCGAGGACGGGACCGCCATCTTCCTGCTGGCCAAGCCGATCAGCCGTGTGACCGTGGTGCTCACCAAGCTGGCGGTGGCAGCCCTCTGCTCGGCAGCGCTCACCTGCGGGCCGATGCTGCTGGCCGGCCTGATCGCGGCAGGCGGACTCGGCGAGGGCCTGGTGGTCGGGATGACGGCCGGGGCGGCGATCGGCTCCGTGCTGTACTGCGCGGTCTTCGTTGCGGTCAGCCTGGTGACGGGCCGCGCGCTGGTCTTCGGCCTCGCCTACGTGCTGATCTGGGAGGGACTGCTCGCCGGACTCTTCGCCGGGACGCGCACCTTCAGCATCCGGCAGCTGACCCTGGCCTTCGCCGATGGCATCGGTGGCATCCCGGCCGACATCTTCGACGCGCCGCTCAGCCTGACCACGGCGCTTGTGGTGGCCATCGCGCTCCTCGTCGTCGCAACGCTGATCGCGATCCGCCGGCTCAGCGCGTACGAGATCTCTGGCGAGCCAGCCTAGGCCGCCACGACCCGGTTGCGTCCCGCGCGCTTGGCCATGAACAGGGCCACGTCTGCCGTTCGCAGCAGCTGCTCGCTGGTCGGCTCGGACTCGTCCAGCTCGGCACAGCCAGCCGACACGGTGACGGACAGTCGGGTGCCGTCGTCGCCCTTGACGGGCGTGTCGGCCACCGCGGCCAGGATCTCCTCTGCGATCGCCACTGCCGCGTCGCGGGTCGCGCCATCGAGGACGGCCACGAACTCCTCCCCACCGAAGCGCGCGACCAGGTCGGCCTCCCTGAATCGGCGGCGCAGGAGACCGGCGAACGTGCGCAGCACCTCGTCGCCCACCTGGTGGCCGTGCTGCCTGTTGAAGTCGCCGAAGTGGTCGAGGTCGAACATGATCGCCGCCACCGGACGCCGCTCCGCGTGAAGCGAGCGGCGCCAGGATGCGACGACGCGGGTCAGGGCCTCGTCGAAGTAGCGCCGGTTGTACAGGCCGGTCAGTGGATCGTGGGTTGCGAGCTGCTCGACCTCGGCGTGCAGGAAGGCATTCGAGATCGCCAGGCCAGCGTGCCCGGCCAGCAGCTCCATCGCCTCATGCTCGATCGGGCGGAACAGGTCGGACCGATCGCGGCGCAGGATCGAGATGGCGCCCACCACCACGCCATCCCGTAGCAGCGGCACCCCCGCGCCCAGCAACGCCATCGGCTCCGAGGAGTCTCGGTAGGCGGCCGGGAATCGGTCCCGGTCAAAATTTTCGTCGACCACGACCGTCCGATCGCGAATGGCCCGGCCCGCGAGCCCCTCGCCGGGCTTGATCTCGCGCCCCAGGATCGACGGGTCGACAT
Source organism: Chloroflexota bacterium (assembly GCA_040902225.1). Taxonomy (NCBI): domain Bacteria; kingdom Bacillati; phylum Chloroflexota; species Chloroflexota bacterium. Next base: position 67,409 of record JBBDXT010000004.1, on the reverse strand, counting down.
CGGTCACCGCCCGCAGGAGGTAGCGGCCGGTCTCGCGCTCCAGGACGGTGAGCGTCACGATGTCGGCGGGGATCACCTTGCGGACGGCATCGACCATGGCGGCACCGAGACGGGCCATCTCAAGCTCGCCGCTCACCGCGTTGGTGAAGTCGCTCAGGCTGCGCAGGACCGCGGCGCGGTCGGAAAGCATCTGCCGGTCGCGCCCGAGCGCCACCTCCGTGGCCACCCGACCGGCCAGGGTGGCGACCAGGTCACGATCGGTGCGGTCCAGGGGCGCAAGTGCCTCGACGTTCAGGATCCCCAGGAACTCGCCGTCGTAGATCAGGGGCGCGCAGATCTCGCTCATCACCTCGTCATCGACAGCCACGTAGTCCGAATCAAGTGCCACATTCGGCACGAAGGCGAGCTCGTGGCTGCGCATCACGCGCCCAACCACGCCGGCAGTCCCATCGAATGACTCGGGCGGCTGCTGGTAGCCGCGTTGCGCGCCGAGCCGAAGCCGGTCGCGTTCGGCGAGGTAGATCGAGACATAGTTGTAGTTGAACTGGTCGACCAGCACGCCCAGCGCCCGATCGAGCATCTCGGGCGTGGGACCCGCCGACGCGAGAAGGTGGCTGACCGCCTCCATCCCGGCGATCTGGCGCGAATGGCGCCGCTCGGAGATCATCGCGGCACGGAGCCGCCCAGTCGTCTGTTCGACGGCCATCACCAGCCGCCGTGTCCCGATCGCCACGAGGATGCTGACGCCGGCCATGGTGATGCCGCGCAGGACGACCTCGGCACGGGAGCCGGGAACGGCCAGCTCGGGCGCGAGATAGATGAGAGATGCCGCCGCACCGATGACCACCGCCTGGCTCGTCCCCAGCGCGGCGGCAGCGACTACCACCGGGACGTAAAGGGCGAACATCGGGTGAGACGGCCCTCCCACCACCTCGGTCAATGCGGCCACGTAGAGAAGGCTGACGGCGAGCCGCAGGAAGGACCACCCAAGCTTCGTCAAGGGCCGGACCCTTGTTGGGATGAGGCTCAGCACAACCTGCAGGCCGATGAAGATCGGACTGAGGACGAGGACCAGGGGAACGTCGCGAGGCTCGCGTGAGATCACGGCAACGGTCAGCGCGATCGGCGCTACCGCGGCGGTGTACAGGAAGAACGGGTCACGGAATAGGTGACGGCGCGCCCGCGGACGAATGAGGTGGCGGACGCGCGAGCTCAGTCCGCTTCGCCGATAGCGCGGCAGCGGAGTTGCTTCGGTCGGCCGCGATACGGCGGATCCCATCGGGAGCAGACCCTATCGATCCAGACCAGACCCCACCATCGCCCGGAAGTAACCCGTACCGATGAATGGCCGGGCCATAACGACACAATCGGTTATAGTTGACCCAGCAACTAAACCGATGGAGTCCCGCAATGCCCGCCGTGACCGCCGACCTTCTCACCCTGCCCCGCCTTTCGAGCGTGCCGCCCAGCAGTGTGGCGCGCCCGCTGCGAGGCATCGTCACCGCCATCACGACCCTCGAGGGCGAGGGCTTCCAGGTGCGCCGTCCGTTTCCCGGGATCGACCTGTCGATCGTCGACCCATTCATCCTGCTCGACCAGATGGGGGCCGTCGAATACGGCCCCGGTGAGGCCAAGGGCGCACCTGACCACCCGCACCGCGGCTTCGAGACCGTGACCTACATGCTGGACGGCGCGATGCAGCATCGCGACAGCATGGGTGGCGGCGGGATGATCACCGACGGCGCAACCCAGTGGATGACCGCCGGAGCCGGGATCGTGCACTCGGAGATGCCGCCCGAGTACCTGGTCCGCAGCGGCGGCCTGTTCCATGGTGTGCAGCTGTGGGTCAACCTGCCGGCCCGGCTGAAGTGGAGCCCGCCACGCTACCAGGACATCGTTCCCGACAGGGTGGCGCTCATCACCAACACCGACGGCTCAGCGCTGGTGCGCATCATCGCCGGCGAGCTGGACGGCCACGCCGGACCGGGGGTCACCTACACGCCGATCGCCTACGCGCACGCGACGCTGCATCCCGAGGCTCGCCTCGAGGTCCCATGGCGCGCCGACTTCAACGCCCTGGTCTACGTATTGGCGGGAAGCGGACGCATCGGTGCCGAGGAGGCACCCATCTACGAGGGACAGCTCGCCGTCCTGGGAGCGGGTGACCACCTCATGGTCGGCGCCGACCGCACGCCGGCCGGTCCGTCACCGACCCTTGAGATCCTCCTGCTCGGCGGTCAGCCGATCCGCGAGCCGATCGCCCACTACGGCCCGTTCGTGATGAATACGCGCGAGGAGATCCTGCAGGCGGTGGCGGATTACCAGGCCGGGCGCATGGGAACAATCCCGCCGGTCCACGGTCTCACGGCAGGCTCGACCCCGTAGCGCGGCTGCGCTAGGCCTTCGGCTTCTTCGGCTTCTTCGGCTTGGGTGGTCGCTTGGGTGTCTTGTCGGCCATGTGCAAACCTCCTGACCGGAGTGTAGGACGCGCAGCCAGTTGCGCGTCGCGTACCGTTGCCGGGTGCGCGCCTTCCGCTTTGCCGTCACTGCCAGCCACGCTCGCAGCGCCGATGCGTGGGTGGCGCTCGCCCGGCGCGCCGAGGCTCTCGGCTACAGCGCGCTGCTCGTCCCGGACCACCTGGGACAGCAGCTGTCCCCCATCGCCGCCCTGGCGACAGCCGCGACGGCCACCACCGCACTGCGCGTCGGCGGGTTCGTGTTCGCCAATGACTTTCGCCATCCATTGATGCTGGCGCGCGAGGCCGCGACGCTCGACCTCCTGTCAAACGGGCGGCTGGAGCTCGGTCTGGGGGCTGGCTGGCGCACCGCCGACTACCGGCAGCTGGGGATGCCCTATGACGCGCCCGGGCGCCGGATCGACCGCCTGGTCGAGGCGAGCGGTCTGGTCAAGCGGCTGCTGGCAGGTGAGACAGTGACCCACCGCGGCCCGCATTACGAGCTCGGTGCGGCTCGCATCTGGCCACGACCGATCCAGCAGCCGCATCCGCCGATCATCATGGGTGGCGGCGGCCCGCGAATGCTGCGCCTGGCTGCCCGTGAGGCCGATATCGTCGGCTTCATCCCCCAGTTCAGCCGTCGCGGCCGACCGATCCTGACCGACGTCGGCGAGGCCGCCCTCGATCGCAAGGTCGCGATCGTCCGCGAGGCGGCGGGCGACCGGTTCGACGGCCTGGAGCTGAACCTGTTCATCGTGGATGCTGGGATGGTCGGCAGCGGTCGGCCCGCGCCGCACTCGCTCCTGGCAGCGGCCAAGCTGGCGTCGGTTGGGCTCGTCGGCAGCCCGTACTTCCTGTATGGGACGATGGCGACTCTCCGTGATCAGCTGGAGCGGCGTCGCGCGCGCAACGGGATCAGCCACTACGCCATCCGCCAGGGATCGATGGAGGCGATGGCCCCCTTGGTCGAGGCGCTGGCCGGTCGCTAGATAGGCGCGCTACCCGCTGATCTCCATATCGATCGTGATGCACGGCTCGTCGCCGATCACCCAGGCCAGGTGACCTGGCCCAATGACGAGGTGATCTCCCGGCTTGGCGAGGATCTCGTCCCCCTCATCGGTCAGGTAGCGCATGTGGCCGGAGATGACGTACTCGTGGTGGGTCTCGGGACAGCTCTGGGCGCCCTCCGCATATTGCTTGACGTGCTCTTCCCAGCTCCAGCCGGGATTGAGCACCGAGCGGGCGGCCATCGAGTCGCCGATGACCGAGATGTCATATCGACCCGCTTTGCCGAAGTCGTACGCCTCGTCGGGCGTATCCAGGCTCTTGACAATGATGGCCACTGCTCCTCCAGTCGAAGGGAGTTCGGACGAGCGCACGGTACGCCTTGGTGCGGCTCCAAGGTCAACCCAGAACAGACGTTCTATAATTACCCTGTGCACCAGCGCCCCAGCCAGCGTCAGACGAATGTGACCTACTACTGGCGAAACCGTCAGCGCGAGATTCAGCGCGTAAGGGACCGCCAGGCCTTGACCTTAGAGATGCTGAGGAATCTTCGTAAGGGACCATGTGCCGACTGTGGAACCGTGTTCAGGCCCGATCAGATGGACTTCGACCACCGAAATCCCGCAGACAAGTTGTTCCGCTTGACTGCTGGCCGCGCGATGCTGATGTCGCGGGAGCGTCTGCTGTCTGAGGTAGGCAAGTGCGACGTCGTCTGCGCGAATTGCCATCGACTCCGCACCCACACGGCGCAAGTCGAACGCGTGACCGGCCCTGCGCCCCTCCGTGGCTCGTCGAGATACATCGAGCGCAAACGCGCTCGCTGGCGAGAACAGACCGGGCTCCTCGACCAGCTTCGCGATGTGCCGTGTGCAGATTGCGGGAGGCGATTCCCTCCATGTGCGATGGACTTCGATCATCGCGAGCCGGCGATGAAGCGCTTCGGTGTTACGCGGATGGTTGGCCGAGCGGGTATTGCGAGCATGTTGGCGGAGGCGGCGAAGTGCGATATCGTCTGCGCCAACTGCCACCGCTCACGGACCCTCATCCGGCGTGGACGACTCTCAGAGCGGGAGTAGCTCAGTTGGCAGAGCGCGACCCTTCCAAGGTCGATGTCGCGAGTTCGAACCTCGTCTCCCGCTCCAATCATCAACTCTTGGGCTGAGAGCGCCCTCGTATCGTCGTGACCCTCGCCTGTTGACACGAGTCATATATTCACAATATGACTCGTGTCGCTACTACGAAGGTGCGCTCCTACCGGAGCCAGCTCCGAGCCCAGCAGGCCGAGGAGACGCGGGCACGCATCCTTGACGCCGCACTCCGGGTGATTGCCGGAGGCCTCGCATTCGTCTCCGTCCCCGGCGTGGCGCGCGAGGCCGGCGTCTCAGTGCCGACCGTCTACCGTCATTTCGCAACGAAGCACGATCTCCTCGCGGCGGTCTACCCACACGCCATGCGCCGTGCCGGTCTGGAGGAACAGGTCATCCCCCGCTCGATGGACGAGCTTCGTCAGGGGTTGCGCGCCTATTTCGAGCGCACCGACTCGCTTGGCGACCTCGCACGCGCGGCCATGGCCAGCCCAGCGTCCGACGACGTGCGGCGGCTCAACATCCCGCGTCGACTCGCGGCGTTCCGTCGGGTGGCGGATTCGATCGAGCCCAAGCCCTCGCAGGTAAATCAGGATCGGATCGCACGCCTGCTGGTGATCCTCACCGCGTCGTCCGCCCTGCGCCTGTGGCGCGATCAGCTCGGCTCATCGGTCGACGAGGCGGCCGATGACGTGGACTGGGTCCTCCGTGCCATCACCTCGGCTGCTTCGGAGAACGGATGATGAACTCGACAGCAATCCGCGCGGCAACCATCCGGCGCCTGGCCGACGTGCGCATGGCCGATGTCGCCGAGGTCGGCGGCAAGGCGGCCAACCTCGGAGAGCTCCTGGCGGCTGGCGTCCGCGTCCCCGATGGGGTGGTGCTGACCGCCAGGGCCGCCGACATGACCGCGGAGGACCGCTGGGCGCTGCTCCGCGACGCCGCGCCCGACCTGGGCGCCGGCCCCTTCGCCGTCCGATCGAGCGCCATCTCCGAGGATGGCGCCGATCACTCGTATGCCGGCATGTACGAGTCGGTCCTGAACGTCACGGCGGACGAGATCCCGGCGGCCACGGAGCGGTGCCTGGCCAGCGTCAACATCTCGCGCGCTGCCGAGTACCAGCCCGCCACCAGCAGGGGGATGGCCGTGATCATCCAGCGGATGGTTGCGCCCGCCGCGGCCGGCGTGGTCCTCACCGCCGATCCGATCAACGGAGATCGGCACGCCTCCGTCGTCACCGCAGTGCAGGGCATCGGGGATCGGCTGGTGTCCGGGGCCGCCCTAGGTGACGAGTGGGTCGTGCGAGGAGCCGTCGCCACCCCCCGGCGTCAGCCTGAGCAGGCCATCGATCGCCGAGGGGCCGTGCGCGTGGCGACCGAGGCTCGACGAATCGCGGATGCCCGTGGCACCCCGCAGGACATCGAGTGGGCGATCGACGCGGAGGGCGCGCTCTGGATCGTCCAGGCCCGGCCGATGACCGCGCTGCCGCCCGACGTGTCGTGGCAATCGCCAGCACCCGGGGCCTACACCCGGATGCTCCGATTCGGCGAGTGGATTGGCGAGCCGGTCACTCCCCTCTTCGAGTCCTGGCTGCTGACGCGGATGGAGGACCGGATGCACGCCGACTTCCGCGAGTTGATCGGCCAGATCGCACCGAGGCCGTATCACGTCGTGGTCAACGGCTGGTACTTCTACTCGATCAACTTCATCTCCGGAGGCGCCTTCCTCCGCAGCCTGCCCAGCATGCTGGTGAAGGCCGTTCGCCATCCACGCTACATCGCCGGGATCATCCCACCTACCGTTCGCCACAGCTTTCCCGTCGTCGAGCGGATGTGGCGCGACGACCTGCAGCCGCGCTACCGAGCATCAGTCGCCGACGCGGAAGGCCGCATCGAGACCCTGCCTGTCGCCGACCTGCCGTCAGTGATTGACGAGCTGGCCGAGCTCGCCGGCGAATACTTCACCTCGATCGCCGCACTGAGCGGTGCCGCGTACAAGCTGGAGATGAACCTCGCCCGGTTCTATCGGATCCATCTGGCTCCCTCGCTGGGCGGCGGCCACCTGCCGCTCCTCGCAGGGTTCGCACCGCCGGCCGATCAGGAGCGCCAGGGCATCGTGTCTCTCGACTGGTGGCACGCTCCCATGCCGCTCGAGGCGACGGCGACGAACCCGGCCCAAAGTCACAGCCGGGTGGTCGAGGCGCGGGAGACGGCCGAGCGTGCGGCGTTCGAGGCCCTCGCCTCGTCGCCCCGGCGACTCCGGGCGTTCCGCCAGCTGCTGGCAGACGCGCAGCACCTCGTCCCGATTCGCGAGGAGCAGACCGAGGAGCTGACGATCGCGTGGCCGGTCATGCGACGAGCGGTGCTTCGAATCGGCGGGGCGCTGGCCGACCGCGGCCTGGTTGCCGACCCCGACGACGTCTTCTTCCTGACGCGGGCCGAGGTCCTCGCGACGCTCGACGGGGCGCCGCTGCCGGCGACCGTCGACGTGCCCGGCCGGCGGTCGTTGCGTATGGAACAGGCCCGGCTGGTGCCGCCGCCTCTCGTCGGCCGCGTGAACCCGATGATCCAGCGAGTGTGGGACAGCTTCCCCGGGCTGATCGGCGCCCGTCCATCGGATCAGGCCCTGGTCTCCGGCGTGCCGGCGTCGCCTGGTCGCGCGAGCGGGCCGGTGCGAGTGATCCGCGGACCTGACGAGTTCGACCAGTTGCAGCCCGGCGAGATCCTCGTGGCCCCGCTCACCGCGCCGGCGTGGACGCCGCTCTTCACACGGGCGGCCGCGGTCGTGACCGACGTGGGGAGCGCGGCGGCCCACGCCTCGATCATCGCCCGTGAGTACGGCATCCCGGCGGTCGTCGGCTGCGGTGACGCGACCTCGCGGCTGCATACGGGCATGCGGGTCACCGTCGACGGGACCACCGGAAACGTCGAGCCCGAATAGCGCACTCAGGGGACATTCAAGGAGGAGGGACGAATGGACCAGCGACCGCAATCCGCCCAGGCACTGATCACTCCGAGCCGAGGGCTGGCTCTGGTCCGCCGCATCGGCGGCCCGATCTGGCTGCGGACCGGCTTCACCGTCCTTCTCGAGGTGCCGGGCCGGCGCAGCGGCAGCCCGTTGCGCGTCGCGCTCTTCCCGATCCAGGTCGACGGGACCACGTATCTCCTGTCGCAATACGGGGCCTGCAACTGGGTTCGCAACCTCCGGGCCGCGGGTCGCGGCGAGCTGCGTCGCAAGGGGCGCACCACCCCCTTCACGGCTGTCGAGGTCGACCGCACGGAGCGGGAGCGCGTCATCGCGGTCTTCCGGGCCAAGACGCCCAAGCCGTTCCGTCGGGACTTTGAGCAGCTACCCGCCGCCCAAGACCATCCCACCTTCAGGGTGCAACCGATCAGCTAGCGGTCCCAAAAGGGCCGGCACGCATCGGTCGATCGACCCGACCGGGTCCCAGGCGATCCGTGCATGATTCCGGCGTGAATCTGCGGCCCTGGGACCTGCCGCGGGCGTGACCGCCGCCCTCTCGGCCGTTGCCACCGTGGCCGCCGTGGTCTTCAACGCCATCGGCGCAGACCACCTCGTCGTCTTCGCGACCAGCGCCGTCGCGCTGGCCGGGCTGGCGACCCTGATCGGCCAGGCGACCGAGCAGCTCGGCCATCGGTTCGGTCCGCGCACGACGGGGATCCTGCAGTCGGCGCTCGGCAACCTGCCCGAGCTGTTCATCTCGATCTTTGCCCTGCAGGCGGGCCTGGTAGTGGTCGTGCAGACGGCCCTCATCGGGTCGATCCTGGCCAACGCGTTGCTCGTGCTGGGCTGGCCTTCTTCCTGGGCGGACTCAAGCACGGCACCCAGCAGTTCCACGGACCCGCGGTTCGGTCCATGGCCACCCTGCTCCTGCTCTCGGTCGCGGCGCTGGCGATCCCGACCCTGGCCACTGCACCCGGCGCCCCTAATGCCGGGCACGCGGTCGACCTCAGCGTGATCGTGTCGATCGTGCTGCTGGTCATCTTCGCGGCGTCGATCCCCTTCTCGCTGGGTGGGGGTCCTGGCGCGAGCGCCGAGGTCGAGGACCTGTCGGTCGAACGGGTGTGGCCCCTGCGACTGACGGTCGCGATGCTGCTGCTGGGGGCGATCGGCGCGGCGGTGACTTCGGAGCTGTTCGTCGATGCGCTGCGGCCGACCATGGCCGACCTGCGGATCTCGGAGGCGTTCGTCGGCCTGGTGATCGTGGCCATCGCCGGCAACGCGGTCGAGCACGTGGTCGGGGTGCAGATGGCATGGCGCAACAAGACCGAGCTGGCCAGCTCCCTGATCCTGAACAGCGCCCTCCAGGTGGCCATCGCGCTGACTCCGGCGCTGGTCCTCATCTCGCTCTTTGTCGGCGGCACCCCCATGACCCTGGTGCTCAGCCCGCTTCTGCTGGGGGCGGTGGCGCTGACGGCAATCCTCGCCGCGCTTATCGTGTTCGACGGCGAGAGCACATGGCTGGAGGGCCTCGCGCTTCTGGGCCTTTACGTGATCATCGCGGCGAGCGTCTGGTACGGGCCGCCAATCCAGACCTGACCAGGGCTAGCTCCGCTCCTCGGGCGGACGCACCGCGCTGAATGCGCGCAGCACCAGGAGGTCGTAGAGGATCTTCAGGCCGCCGCCGATGATGAATGGCAGCCCCGCCAACGGGACGCTCTGGAGCAGTGGCGTGGCGAGCGAGGGCGAGACGGCCGCGCCGAGGCTGCGCGCGATACCGGTCACGCCGGCCGCGGCCGAACGCTCATCAGGCTCCACCACCGAGATCGTGTAGGACTGGCGGGTCGGAACATCCATCTGGCTGATCGCGAAGCGGGCGAGGAGGACGCCCACCGCCAGTGGCAGGGTGGGCATCAGCGGCACCAGGATCAGCAGCACGTTCGACGGCAGGTGGGTGAAGACCATGGTGTTGATGAGCCCGATGCGCGCGGCCAGCCGCGCGGCAGCCAGCGCCGAAAACCCAGCCAGGATGTTGGCCCCGAAGAAGATGGCGCCGAGGGTGGCCGGATCGGCGTCGAAGCGCTGCTGGAACCAGTAGGCGATCAGGCTCTGCATCACGAAGCCGCCGGCAAAGGCGTCGAGTGAGAAGAGGGCGGCGAGACGGATGACAATGCCGCGCGACCGATGCAGCCCCAGTCGAGTAGCGACCGATGTACGCTGCGCGCTCGGCACCTCGACCGCCGGCGAGAGGCGCCAGAAGAGGGCCGCCAACACGATCCCGATCAGCCCGTAGGCGATCACGATCGCCCGATAGGAGTCGATCTCGGAGGCGCCCGATCCCTGGATGGTCTGCGCGATGAGTCCTGCCGCCAGGGCGCCGCTGGCGGTCGCCAGGGAGCCGACCAGGTTGTACCACCCGAAGACGCGGGTCCGCTCGCGGTCGGGCAGCGTCTGGGAGAGCGATGCCTGCTCGACCGCCAGGAACGGCCCGACCTCGTTGCCGCTGGGGCTGATGACCCCGATCGTGGCGGCTACCAACAGGATCCACGGATCGTGGGCAATGGCGAAGACGATCCCTGCCAGGAGCATCAGGCCTGCACCGGCTGCCAGGATTCGCCTGCGTCCGAGCCGATCAGCATGGGTCGTCAGCCAGAGGCTGATGGCCGCGTCGCCGAGCAGGGTGAGCGTAAGGATCAGCCCGACCATGACGCCGTCCACGCCCAGCGCCACGAGGTACAGGACCAGCACGACGGAGAGCAGGCCGTACCCGAACATGCGGGCGATCCGCGTGGCGAACAGGAGGCGCGCATCGGGGGTCATGGGAGGCCTAGGCTAGCCGACCGGGGATCCAGCTTAGCTGTTGGGGCGGCGGCGCCAGGCACCCTCGGCGGCGAGCGCCCCAAGGAGCACGATCCAGGCCGCGAAGACGGCGAGCAGCATGAGCGGCGAGACCTCACCGGCCCACGTCGATCTGCCCGTGTCTGCCAACGAGCCGGTTGGTGATGGTGGCGGGCTCGTCGAACGCAATCCGCTCACCACCACGCGGGTCGTGGTGGAGCTCGCATTGTTGAGGCTATTCGGGTCCGGTGTTGTCGCGCCCACGCTGGCGGCGTTCGGGATGATGGTGCCGTCCGGCGTCGTCGGGTCGACCGTGGCCGAGATCACGACGTCGACCGACGCCCCGGCCTGGAGCGTCCCCAGGTTTACCGGGCCGGTCCAGGGACTCGAGGAACCGCAGCCGGACCCGAAGTCCAGGCAGTAGGTCGCTCCCAAGAGAGATGTGTCGAGGACGTCGGTGAGCGTCACGCCTACGGCGTCGGACGGGCCGAGGTTGGTGACCGTGATGGTGTAGATCAGCGTGCCACCGGCGGCCACTGGATCTGGGCTGTCGATCGCAAGGTCTGCGATGTCGGCGAGGGTGGTCACCGTTGTGCTCACCACGTTGCTCGCATCGTTGCTGCCGTCTGGGTCGTTGGCCGATGTGACCGCTGCGGAGTTGGCCAGGATCGTCCCTGCGGCGACGCTCGAGTCCAGTGTGACGTGGATGACGAAGGCATCGTTTGCGTCGTCGGTGAGCCCTGAGGCGTTTGTGCAGGTCACGTTCTGACCGATCGCCACGCAGCGACCGTCGCTGCCGAGCGACTGGAAGGTCAGCCCCGCTGGCAGCAGATCGGTGACTGAAAAGCCGCCGGTATTGTCGGACGGGCCGGAGTTATGAACGGTGAGGGTGTAGTCGAAGCCTGCTGGGTAGCCGGCCGTGACGAGCGCCGGCCCGGCTTTGCTGACCAGGAGATCGGCCGCCGCTTCGCCGATCGCGAACTCGCTGAGCGAGGTCATGCCAAACGCCGCGATCGTGGTGGCGGTGTTTGTGCCGGAGGCGGGCGTCGTCCAGGCGCCATCCCACTTGGCGACGATGAACTGGCTGGTCTGCGCGCCGGGGTCGACATCGGTCGGCGCAAAGGTGAAGACCACGTCGAGGGTCGTGAACGCGACGCCGGCGTTGGTGAGCGTCCACCATCGGTTTACATCCTGGGGGGCAAAGACCGGCGAGGTCCCGATGCTGGGGTGCTCACCGGGGGTGGTGAACGCGGTCAGCCGGCCGGTGATGCCCACCGTGCCGAAGATCAGGGCCACCGGCGCATAGGTAGTCGCATCGCCGATCTCGTACGTCAAGGTCACGCCCGATCCGGCCGCCACCCACTTCTGCAGGGGCCCGATCACGTGGCCTGAGGTTCGGTTGACGGTGCCGGCGAGACCGATGCTGAGCACGTCGCTGCCGGCATCCAGGTTCCCGCCGGCCAGCGAGACGGTTCCGTCCACGGTCAGCGGGCCGGCGAGCGCCGCGCCATTGGCGTTCGAGATGGCCAGGTTCAGGAGGGCCGTCAGGCTGGTAGGGATGACGATCCCCGACCCGCTGCCGTTGATGATCAGGCTCGAGGTGGCGTCGGCGGTCAGGTCGTTCGGCACGCCCGTGATCGCATTCGTGATGCTCAGGCTCTCGCCGCTGAAGTCGAGAGGGCCGCCGAGGTCGAGAGTGCCGGCCGCCGATACGGTGGTGGTCTGGGTGACCCCCGCCGGATCGGCGATGGTGAGGTTGTACAGCCCGATGGCTGTCGCGCCGCCAAGGATCTGGCCCGTCAGACCGTTCATCTCGAGCGTGCCGGTCGAGACCGTCAGCCCGGCGTTGACTGTCACGTCGCCCGCCACAAACACGGTATTGGAGCCGATCGCCAGGGTGCCCGCGGCCACCGTGAGGTCGCCGGCAACGGTCAGGTTGGCAGCCAGGGTGGTCGTGCCCGAATTCAGCAGGACGTCGTTGAAGCCCATGCCTCCCGCGTCGATCGTCAGGGTCCCCGCGAAGACGACGGTGCCGGCGCCCGGGTCTACGGTTCCGGCCGAATGCGTCCAGTCGTGCGTGGTTCGAATGGTCCCGGTCAGGGTGAGCGTGCCGCCCGATGTGGCGATCTGGAGATCCGGGAGGTCCCCGGCAGTGAATGTGGCGGATCCGTTGAAGGTGTGGTCTGCGCTGCCGGTGACGGCGAGCAGACCGGTGCCGCCGTCGAAGGTGGAGACCTGGCTGATCGGCCCGGCTCCGGCAATCGTGCCGCCGTCGATGGTCCCGTTGTCGAGGGTCAGCGTCCCGAGGACCGTCAAGATGTCGCCGCTCGCCACGGTGTGTGTCCCGCCGCTGAGGTATACGTTGTAGAGACTGTGAGTGCCGTTGATGGTGACCGCAGTGTCGAAGTAGAGCGTGCTGGTGCCCGGATCCACCGCGCCGCTCAGCCAGGTCCACGACGCCGTCGTCATCCGGATCGTGCCGACTAGGTAGAGGATCCCCGACGGCTTGTCGATGACGATGCTGGCGACGTCGCTGGAGGTGGTGTTGGCTGAGCCGGTCAGGGCCTGGTTCCCGCTCCCGGCGACCAGGATGGTGCCGGTCTCGCCGTCGAATCCGGCCAGCAGCGAGATGTCACCCAGCGCCTCGATCGTGCCGCCGTTGAGATTGCCATCGGTCAGCGTCAAAAGCCCGCCGACGCTCAGTGAGTCGCCGGGCGCAACCGTCACGTTGCCGGCATGGAGCTCGACGGCGTCGAGGGTGTGGGAGCCGCTCACCGTCAGGGTGCCGTTGAAGATCACAGTGCTGCCGGTAGCGCTCAGCCCGCCGCTGGTGTAGGTCCAGTTGCGGGCGGTGCGCAGGGTGCCGGCGATGGTCAGCGTGCCTGACGGCTTGTCGATGTTGAGGTTGGGCAGGGAGCCGGTGGCGGTGGTGTGGAAGCCGGTGATGGTCTGCGCCCCGGCGCCGTTGATCAGCAGCGTGGCGGTGCCGCCGCCGGTGAAGCCA